>CALMOR010000227.1 GCA_937872165.1 uncultured Burkholderiales bacterium
ATCCACCCAAAATAGTACTATATATTTATATTTTAACATAATCGTTACGAAATAGAGCGACTGCGGCGCGATCTGCGGCGGCACCGGATGGTCGACCGGCGCCGACACCGCGACGATGGTCGTCGCCGCCGGCTGCGGCGCGCGTGCGGCGAGGGCCATCGCGCGGGTGCGGCGGGGCGCGGCGGACGGGCGCGCCTCGCCGCCCTCCGGCGCGGCCGGTGGCGCACGGTCCGGAACCGGCGGCGCGCTCTGGCCGTAGACGCGCCCGGCGGGTCCTGTCGCTCGCGCGATCAGCTCGGTCGTGTAGCCGCCACCGGCACTGACGTCGAACGCGGTGATGCCGGGCCGGATGCCGATGAACGCGAGCATTTCGGCCGGCTTGCGCCGGACGTCGTTGGCGCGATCGGACGCACTGCGGTCGGCACTCGCGACGATCGCCGCGATGCGCTCGGTCGTCAGCGTCGGCGGCCTGCGTTCCGACTGCGAAGCGCAGGCGACGAGAACGGACGACGCGACGAGGACGAGGACGAGGAAGGGACGAGAGGTGTGCTGCATGGTGCGGTATCCGGGGACGGGCGACGATGCCCGACCGCATGATGCGCGCAGTCGCTCAATGGATGACGGTCAGCTCCAGCGCCTCGCCGGACTCGATGCTCGCGGGCACGACCGCCTCGGCGGGATCGTCGAGGTCGTAGCGGTCGCGGCCCGCGTTCTTCGCGCGGTACAGCGCCGCGTCGGCACGACGGATCAGCTCGTCGGCCCGCATCGCGCCACCCGCATACGCCGCCACGCCGATGCTCGCGGTGATGGTCATCGTCTGCCCTTCGATCACGAACGCGGGACGCATCGCCCTCAGGATCTTCTTCGCGATCGCGCGGACGTCGTCGAGGCTGCGCAGGCCTTCGGCGATGACGACGAACTCGTCCCCTCCGAGTCGAGCGGCCACGTCGGCCCCGCGGACCGCGGCGACGAGCCGGTCCGCGAACGCGCGCAGCAACGCGTCGCCGACGAGATGGCCGTGGCGATCGTTGATCGACTTGAAGCGATCGACGTCGAGATAGAAGAGCGCCATCGACGCCCCGTGCAACTGGCTGCGGTGCATGGCTTCGTCGATGGCGACCTCGAAGCCGGCACGGTTCAACAAACCCGTCAGCGCGTCGGCGCGCACGAGCTGCGACAGGCGCTGTTGCTCCGCCTTGTGTACGGTCACGTCCTGGTGGAGGAAGTGATAGCCGGTCAGCACACTCGCGTCGTCGAACTGCGGGATCAGCTTGACGAGGAAGTGGGCCGGTCGCACGCCGGCGTGGCTCTCGATCTCGAAGACCTGCATCTCGCCCCTCGAGGCCCGTTGCAGGAACGGCAGGTAGGCCTGGTAGGCCTTCTGCCCCACCAGGTCGACGACCGACTTGCCGAGCATCAACGACTTGCCGACGCCGAAGTGCTCTTCGTAGCGCGCGTTGATGAAGCGGTAGCGGTAGTCGCAGTCGATGAACGCGACGAGCATCGGCAACGCGTTGGCGATCGACAGCATGCGGGCCTCGCTCGATCGCATCGCGGCCGATTGCGCCTTCGCGACGCTGGTGTCGTGCAGCAGGCTGGAGAAGAACTCGAGCTGCCCGTCGACGTTGCGATGGGCGATGATCGTGTGGTCCACCGGGATCTCGCGGCCGTCCTTGCCGAGGACCGCGGTCTCGCCGATCCACAAGCCGTCCTTCAGCGCGGCCGGCACGCCGATCGTGGCCAGCTTCTCGGCAGCCCACGGCGGGAAGTAGTCGACGATGCCGGTGTGACGCAGGTCGTCGTTCAGTCCGACACCGGCATTGAGACGTCCCGATGCGTTCAGGTAGGTGACGCGTCCCTCGGTGTCGGTCATCGCGACGAAGTCCTGGCTGCTCTCGAGGATCGCCACCAGCCGCCGCCGATCCTGGTCGCTCGCGATGCGGGCGGCCTCGGACCTTCGTTGACCCGCCAGCATCGCGTTGAAGGCTTCGGCGACCTGGCCGATCTCGTGATTGCCCACCGACGTGAACGCGGTGCCCTGCGGGTCGCCCGCGATGCCTTCGACCTGCTTCCTCAGCACCGTGAGCGGACGCAGCATCCGCCATGCGATCAGCCACACCAGCGGCAGCACGATCAGCGCCGTCGCGATGCCGATGGCGATCGTGCGTTCGCGCGAACGGTCGATCGCGGCGAACGCCTCGGCGCCGGGAAGGATCGCCGTGATGATCCAGTTGGTCTGCTTCAGCGGCCGGTAGCTGATCAGCACTTCGCTGCCGTCGTCGAGCGTGCTGATCGTCACGCCGGGCGCGGTGGCGCCGAGCGCCTCCGCCATCGCGCGGCTCCTGTCGCGCGGCACCCGCTGCATCAGGCGCGACGCATCGGGATGCGCGAGATAGATCGCATCGGGGCCGCTCGTCGCCACGGCGAAGTAGCCGGTCTCGCCGATGCGGTCAGACGCCAGCGTGCCGAGGAAGTTGCGCCTCTCGAGCCGCAACAGGCCGACCATCAACGCGAGCGTCCTGCCTTCGTGATCGACGATCGGCACCGCGATCGCGATCAGCGGGTCACCGCTCGCCTTGCCGCGCAGCGGGTCGGAGATGGCCGGCTTGCCGTCGGCCATCGCGCGTTGCACGTAGCTGCGCTCGCTGAGGTCGAGGCCGAGGCGGTCGTAGCGGGTCGGGTAGTCGACCTTGATGATCCCCTTGTCGTCGAGCACGAGCAGGTCGTCGAACATCTGCAGCAGCGACGTGTTCTGCGCGAAGAAGGCGTCGAATTTCGCGTCGGTCTCGTAGCTGTCCGGCGGCAACGAAGTGGCGGTGGCCGTCAGCGTGTCGATCGCCAGCTTGAGCTTGGTGTCGAGGTCCTCGGCGGCCCGCGACACGAGGCCGAGCTGCTGGCTCGACAGCGTCGACAGCAGGTCTTCCTGCGCGAAGTACATCGAGATCGCGCCCATGCCGATGACCAGCGCCAGCGCGCCGAACGACATCGCGATCGCGAAGCGGAACTTCAGGCTGAAGGTCTTCATCGGTGGTCCGTGGACGACGGGGTGGTCGACCGCACGACGCCTTATCGACCGCCGGCCAGTCTTTCATGAGCCCCGACGCCGCGATTTTTCGAACAGACCGGGAAAACCCCGACACTTCGGGGCCGGAACGCGCGAGCCCGCATGGTCCGCCGGTCAGATGCGGGCCAGCAGCTCCGCCTTCTTCGCCGCGAACTCGTCGTCGCCGAGGATGCCCTTGGCATGCAGGTCCGCGAGCCGTTCGATCGCCGCGAAGGGATCGAGATCGCGCGAGTCCTGCACGCGCGTGCGTCCGTTCGACGACTGGCTCTGACGCTGGAAAGTCTCGTCGCGAGCCGTCGCCGCCGGTTCCTCGGCGACCCACTCGGCGAGCGCCTCGCAGAGCCGGTCGATGCGCCGCTCGAGCGCCCGATCCGACGGCTCCGAGACCATCAGCATGCCGCCCTGCATCCACTGGCCGGCGCCCTTGAACTCGGGATGATCGAACTGGGCCATGCGGCCGTTGCCGCGGTTGACCGCATGGAGCATCGACTCGACGGCGTCGATGCTGAAGCCGGTCTGGCGGGCGAGCGACTCGACCTGCGACTGCGCGCGGGATGTGAGGGTGGACATGGACGACTCCGGTGTTGGGGAGGATGGACTCGCGTTCGCCGCCGGCGTTCCGTCGCCGACGAAGGCGGGAGGCGTCCCCTTACAATCGCCGACCGCGCGCCCCGCCGATCGACGGGAGGTTCGATGAAACTCCATTACACGCCCTCCTCCCGTTCGCCATCCTCGCAGCTCGCACCGGACGAGCCCGAACGGCTCGACTGCCCGGCGTCGAAGATCCTCATCCACGAAGCCGGCGTCGTCGCGACCTGATGGTCGAGCGCCGCGCCCATCTCGACGCGACGGCTGCGGGCCTGATGGTCGTCTGCTGCGTTCTCTGGGGACTGCAGCAGGTCGTCGTCAAGGCGACGCTGCCGGCGTTGCCGCCCTTCATCCAGGCAGCCGTGCGGTCCGCGATCGGCGCGGCCTTCGTGCTCGCGTGGTCCCGGCACCGACGCATCGGTCTCTTCGAGAAGGACCGCACGCTCGGGCCCGGACTCGCCGCGGGCCTGCTGTTCGGCTTCGAGTTCCTCTGCATCTACGGCGCGCTGCCGCTGACCGACGCCGCACGCGTGTCGGTGTTCATCTACATGGCCCCGTTCGTGGTCGCGCTGGTGCTGCCGCGCTTCGTCCCCGCCGAACGCCTGTCGGCCCTGCAGTTCATCGGCCTCGCGTCGGCCTTCGCCGCGTTCGCCTTCGCGTTCCAGGAAGGCTTCACGTCGCCGGCCTGCCTGCAGTGGCGAGGAGACGCGCTGGCGATCGCGGCGGCCTGCCTGTGGGGAGCGACGACCCTCGTCATCCGCACCAGCCGGCTCGCCACGACGACGCCAGAGAAGACGCTCTTCTATCAGCTCTTCGTGTCGGCCTTCGTGCTCTGGGCGGCCTCGTTCGCGGCCCACGAGCGATGGCCGGTCGACGGCATCCCGCCATGGGCATGGGCATCGCTCGCGTTCCAGTCGGTGATCGTCTCGTTCGCGAGCTACCTGACCTGGTTCTGGCTGCTGCGCCACTATCCCGCGACGCGGCTGTCGGCGTTCTCGTTCCTCACGCCCGTCTTCGGCCTGCTGTTCGCGGCGCTCGCGCTCGGTGAGGCGGTGAGTGCGCGGCTCGTCGTGGCACTCGTCTTCATCACGCTCGGCATCGCGCTCGTGAACCGGAAGGGCCGGGTCGCCGCACCGGCCCGGTGATCGCGCGGTCCCGGTCGCTTCGCGCGGAAAGCCGCATGGATGGCGGCTTCGTGGAATCGTCATCGGATTTGCATTAGAGTTCGACGCATGTTGCTCATCCTCGGACTCGACATCGCCGGTCAACCGTTCAGGTGGCTCTCGCCCGAGGAAGCCGTGAGCTACAACGCCACCGGCAAGGTGGCCTGGTCCATCGGTGAGCCGGTCGTGATCTTCCACGGCGGCTTCAACCGGGCGGGCGTGCAGTCCATCATCGAGTCCGCGCCCATCATCGCGATCGCGCGCTCGGACATCATGGCCGCGAAGGCGCTGGCCTATCCGCCGCTCGGCGACCGCAACGACCTCCTCTTCAAGCGCGACCGTCATGTCTGCGCGTTCTGCGGCGAATCGTTCAGCCGCGACAAGCTCACGCGCGACCACATCCTGCCGCGCTCGCGCGGCGGCAGGGACTCGTGGATGAACGTCGTCGCGGCCTGCCGCTTCTGCAACCACCGCAAAGGCGCGAAGACGCCCGAGGAAGCGCACATGCCGTTGCGCTATCTGCCGTACGCCCCGTGCCGCTACGAGCACTTCCTGCTGTCGGGCCGCAACATCCTCGCCGACCAGATGGACTACCTGACGGCGATGCTGCCGGCCCACAGCCGGCTGAACGGCTGACGCCCTGCGCGGTCAGCGCGACGCGGGCGTCGGCTCCTTCGTCATCTCGGCGCCCGCCGGCGGACGAATCATCTCGCTCGCGGCCGGCGCCTTCGTCATCGTCGCGCTGACCGGCTCCATGCCGCTCTTGATGATCGCGGGTTGCGCAGCCCGCGAGCCGAGGAAGCGGACCAGGTCGCGCGCCGCGTCCGGCTCCTTGGCGTTCGATGCGATGCCGGCGACGAAGGTCGTCGACTTCTGCACTTCCGGCGGGATCGGACCGACGATCGTGATGCCGTCGACCGGCTGCAGTTCGCTGCGCTGCTGGAAGCCGATGTCGGCTTCGCCCCGCGCGACCACCCGGCCGACCGGCTCGGCCGGGATCATGCGGCTCTTCGCGCGGATGCTGCCGTCGGGGTCGAGCTTCGGGAACAACGTGCGCTCGAGGTACACGCCGCTCGCGCTGTCCGAGTAGGCGATGGACTTCGCGGCCTTCAACGTCCGCGTGAACGCGTCGACGTTCGAGATGTCCGGTCGCGGGCTCCCGGCCCGCACCGCGAGATAGATGTCGGCGTTCGCGAGGTCCACCCGGCTGCCGTCGAGCGCGAGGTGCTTCGCGACCAGGTTGTCGAGCCCCGCGTCGACCATGATGACGAGGTCGGCCGCCTCGCCGCGCGCGAGCCGGTTCGGGATCGCCTGCGGCGTCTCGCCCATCGACGGGCCGCGCGCCGTGACGACGTGGTTGCCGCTCGCGTTCTCGTAGGCCGGCACGAGCTCGTCGAAGGCCGCGGAGAAGCCGCCGGAAATCATCACGTGGATGTCGGCTGCAGCCGCCGGCACCGCGATCGCCGTGAATACGACGGCCAGGATGCGGGACATCGGTGCGGCGCTCAAGGCAGATAGCTCCACTCGCCGCCCTTGATCGTCACCATCACGCGCGCGCGCTGATCGAGGCCGAGGTGATCGGTGCGGCTCATGTTGACGATGCCGTTGGTCGACGGCTGGTCGCGGATGTTCTCGAGCGCGTCGCGCAGCGCCGCACGGAATTCGGCCGTGCCGGGCTGCGCCTTCTTCAACGCCTCGGGGATGGCCCGCTGCAGCAGCAGTCCCGCGTCCCACGTGTACGACGCGAACGCGGCGACGTTGCCCGCGCCGAACCTGTCCTCGTACTTCCTCACGAACGCGATCGCGGGCTTCTTGACCGCGTTCGAATCGGACAGCTGCGACGCGACCATCACCGGGCCGGTCGGCAGGAAGGTGCCCTCGCAGTCCTTCGCGCAGACCCGCAGGAACTCGCGGTTGGCCACGCCGTGGTTGTGATAGATGCGACCCTTGAAGCCGCGCTCGACGAGCGCGCGGACCGGGGTCGCCGCCGGCGTGCCCGACGCGCCGATCACGACGGCGTCGGGACCGGCGGAGACCACCTTGAGGATCTGGCCCGTGACGCTGGTATCGGTCGGCGAGAAGCGCTCGCTCGCGACGACCTTGATGTTCTTCAGCTCCGCGTACTTCGCGACCTCCGTGTAGAACGCTTCGCCGAGCGCGTTGTTGAAGCCGATGAAGGCCATCGTCCTCACGCCCGCGTTGCCCATGTTCTCGGCGATCGCGGTCGCCATCATCACGTCGGACTGCGGGGTCTTGAACATCCACGCGCGGTTCGCGTCCATCGGTTCGACGATGCGCGACGACGAAGCGAGCGTGATCGCGACCGTCCGGCCCTCGCCCAGCACCGGCAGCATCGCCAGCGAATTCGGCGTCGTCGTCGATCCGATGATCGCGTCGACGCGGTCCTCGCTGATCAGCTTGCGGACGTTGGTCACGGTCGTCGTCGTGTCGGACGCGTCGTCGAGCACGATGTACTCGACCTTCTTGCCGGCGATCTCGCGCGGCAGCAGGTCGACGGTGTTCTTCTCGGGGATGCCGAGCGATGCGGCAGGCCCGGTCGACGACACCGTGACGCCGATCCTGATCTGGGCCGAAGCGGACGTCGTGCAGGCCAGTGCGGCGAAGCCTGCGGCGATGCAGGCCGCGCGGGTCGATCGTTTCATCGCGTCTCCTCCGGTGCGAACGCCGCGGCTCTCGCGGGATCGCGGGCCGGGGTCGACCCGCATTCTGCCGCACGCGCGCCGCTGCCCGCTCGACGAGCCGCCGGATGGACTCAGCCGGCCAGACGGAAGGTGTTGCGGCCCGAGCGCTTGGCTTCGTAGAGCGCCTCGTCGGCGCGCTTCATCAGTGCCGACGACGACTCGCCGCCGTGGCGCCGCATCGCGATGCCGATGCTCGTGCTGACGCGGACGAAGTGCTCGTCGAGCACGAACGGCTTCTCGACGGCCGCGATGATCTTCCGTGCGATGAACTGGGGCTCGTCGTCCGCGTGCATGCCTTCGAGCAGCACGACGAACTCGTCGCCCGACAGCCGCGCGACCGCGTCGGTGGGGCGCACGCAGTCGGCGAGGCGCTGCGCGAACTCCTTCAGCAGCAGGTCGCCGCTGACATGGCCGTGGCGATCGTTGACCTGCTTGAAGTGATCGATGTCGAGGAACATCAGCGCGAGCGGCCTGCCGTCGCGATCGTTGTCGGCGAGCAGGCGCTCGAAGGTCTCGTTGAACTGATGGCGATTCGCGAGGCCGGTCAACGTGTCGAACTGCGCGAGGCGGGTCAGGCGCTGCTCGGAACGCTTGGCCTTCGTGACGTTGTGGATCATCCCGTAGATGCCGCGGACCTTGCCGTCGGCTTCGTCGATGTCGGGGATGAAGTTGCACAGCAGCCAGCGCGCCCCATGGCGCTCGGTCGGGATCTCGAGTTCGTATTCGAGCGACTCGCCCTGCATGCCGCGCAGGAAGTAGTAGTCGAACTGCGCCGCGAGCTCGGGCGACATCATGCGATCGAAGGGCTGGCCGACGATGCGTTCGATCGGCTGCTCCAGCCACTTCTCGTAGGCGCGGTTCGCGAAGCGGAACACGCGCATCTCGTCGACGTAGCAGATCATCGCGGGCAGGTTGTCGGTGATCGTCGCCAGCCGCTTCTCGCTCTCGATCAGCCGGAGCTCGGCCACCTTGCGCTCGGTGACGTCCTGCGCGAACGTGTAGACCCCGACCACCTGCCGCTTCTCGTCGAAAGCGGGAACGTGCGCTACGTAGTAATGCGCCGTGCGACCGTCGCGCGTCACCGACTGCTCCGCGGTGAAGCTCTCGCCCGCCATCGCGCGCCGGAACGACGGCAGCAGCTCCTGGTAGACCTCCTCGCCGCGCACTTCGCGGACGGTCTTGCCGATCATCGACTCGCGGGCGACGTTCTTGAAGCGTCCGGGCTGCGCGTTGACGAAGCGGTAGCGCTGCTCGCCGTCCACGTAGGTGATCTGCTCGGGGATGTTGTCGGCGATCGCGCGAAGCTGCGCCTTCCGGGCGGCGATCGCGCGCTCGCGTTGTTCGAGCGCCTCGGCCATCAGGTTGAAGTTGGCGGCCAGCGCGGCGATCTCGCCGCCGGTCACGACCGCGCTTCGATGAGCGAGCTCGCCCCGCCCCAGGCGCTCGGCGTCGGCCGCCAGCTGGATCAGCGGCCGACTGGTCCAGGCACCCACGCGGCCCGCGATCAGCAGCGCGACGACGAGGATCGCCAACCCGACGCCGAGGTTCCTCAGCAGTCGGGCGCTGACCGGCCCGAGCACCTTCTCGATCGGCTCGCCCACCATCACGATCCAGGGCCACTTGCCCACCACCGCGTAGCCCGCGAGCCGACGGAGCCCGTCGACGCTGGTCTCCTCGCGCGTGCCGCTGCGATTGGCGAACGCGTCGGCGATGCCGTCGAGTTCCGCCGTCTGCTTGCCGACGTAGGCCTCCGGTTCGGCGGAACGCGCCACGATGCGGCCCGCGTCGTTGAAGATGGTGACCAGCGCACCCTTCGCGATCAACCCTTCCGGATCGAGCTGATCGATCAGCGCCGACGTGCGGATCGACATCGTCAGCACGGCGATCGCTTCGTCGCGCTCGTTGAAGATCGGCCGCGCGAACTGGATGATGTCGACGTCCGTCGAGCGCGATCGCACCGGGCCTTCGAAGCCGAGGTCGCGCCGCTTCACGGCGTCCTTGAAATACTGGCGATCCGCGACGTTGAAGCCGCGGAGGACCGATCGGTGGTCGAGCGCCGTGACCGGCTCGCCGGCCATCGTCCAGACGGCGACGTTGTTGACGGACATCGGCAGGTTGCCGCGCATGCCCTGGATCAGCGCGGTGATCTCCGGGACGTCGTTGAGGTGAGGGCCGACCGACTGGCCGACGATCGACAGCAGACGATCGATCTGCTGGATGTGATCCTCGAAGCGGGTCGCGACCAGCACGGCGCTCGCCCGCGCGCGTTCGCGGACGTGGTCCTTCTCCAGCAGGGCCTGCTGTGCGGCAGCCCATACGATGTAAGCGAGGAACGGAGTTCCGAACGCGCAGACGACGACGCGGAAACGCCAGCGGATGTCGAGCCGATCGAGTCCGGAGTCGGCGAGGAGGCGCTTCGCCAGCAGCCGCATGCGGTCCCGCAGGCCGTCCGTCGCAGCAAGCGGCTGCGGGAGCGGTGCGGTGTCGGAAGGAGGACGCATACGGATCCGGACGCGTTTGCGCGCGACGGCTGATGGCCGCGCGTCGAGGAAGTGGGCCTTCGCTCCGATCGAACGAGAAAATCGGAAGGCCGCCTGAAGCGTATCGGCATTGCCCTGGGAATCCTGAGACGAACGGCGATTCGCACGGCGGTGGATCGCGGCGGCTCGCGGCGCCGGCCGACCGGCCTTCCGCTGCGACGTGTGCCGAAGCGGACCGCCCAGCCACCTAACAAACGTTAGGTTGGTCCGGTGTCGGCGGCGGCGCGCCTCGCCGCCAGAGCGACGAACCAGTCCATGCTCTCCGGGTTGGACATCGCGTCGCGATTGACGACCTTGTCGAGCGACTGGCCCATCAACAGCTTCTTGACCGGCAGCTCGAGCTTCTTGCCCGACAGCGTGCGCGGCACCGAAGCGATCGCAAAGACGTCGTTCGGCACGTGACGCGCCGACAGCGCCTTGCGGATCTCGCCGTTGATGCGCGCGACCAGCGCGTCGTCGAGCCCGTGACCGTCGCGCAGCACGACGAAGAGCGGCATCCACGACTCGCGGCCGAGGTACTCGAGGTCGACGACGAGGCTGTCGAGCACTTCGGGCAGCGCCTCGACCGCTCGATAGAGCTCGGCCGTGCCCATGCGGATCCCGTGGCGGTTGATGGTCGCGTCGGAGCGCCCGTAGATCACCGCGCCGAGCGAGCGCGTGCCGTCGTCCTCGTCGTGCGGGACGAGCCTGATCCAGTCGCCGTGCCGCCACGCGCCCGGATAGGTGTCGTAGTAGCTCTCGACCAGTCGACGGTCGCCTTCGTCGTTCCAGAAGAAGAGCGGCATCGACGGGATCGGCTCGGTACACACCAGTTCGCCCACCTCGTCGACCAGCGGACGGCCCGCGTCGTCGAACGCGGCGACCGCGGCACCGAGGCCGCGGCACTGCATCTCGCCGACCCGCACCGGCAGGATCGGCGTGCCGCAGATGAAGGCGGCCGCGAGGTCGGTGCCGCCCGAGATGGGACCGAGCCACACGTCGCTCTTCACGTGGCCGTAGATCCAGCGATACGCGTCTTCCGACAGCGGCGAGCCGGTCGAGCCGAGCGAGCGCAGGCGCGACAGGTCGAAGTCGCGACCCGGTTCGACGCCGGCCTTGAGACACGATGCGTAGAAGGCGGCGCCGGCACCGAAGAAGTCGATCTCGCGCTCGGCCGCTAAGCGCCACAGAGGCGTCCAGTCGGGCACGCCCGCTTTGCCGTCGTAGTTGCAGACGGTCGCGCCGCACAGCAGCGCTGCGACCTGGGAGTTCCACATGATCCAGCCGCTGCTGGAATACCAGTGGAAGCGGTCGCCGAAAGCGACGTCGAGCTGCAGCCGCGTGTCCTTGATGCCGACCAGCGCGGCGCCGCCGTGCCCGTGGACGATCGCCTTCGGCGTGCCGGTCGTGCCGCTGGAATAGACGATCCACAGCGGATGGTCGAACGGCAGCGGCGTGCAACGGAGCCTCGCGTCCGCGGCCGCGATGCAGTCGGCCCAGTCGACGCAACGTTCGACGTGCGCCGGCATGCGCTGCGCGAGCGCCGCCGCCGGCGACGCCGCGGCCGATGCGTCGCGGCCGGCAGGCCGCACCACGATCACGGTCCGCACGGTGGGCAACTGTTCGAGCAGGCCGACGACCGTGTCGGCGCGGTCGTAGGCCTTGCCGCCGTACCGGTAGCCGTCGCACGTGATCAGGGCCTTCGGCTCGATCTGGCGGAAGCGGTCGAGCACGCCGACCGGTCCCATGTCGGGCGCGCACACCGACCACACCGCGCCGATGCTCGCGACCGCGAGGAACGCGACGATGGTCTCGGGCACGTTCGGCAGATAGGCCACGACACGGTCGCCGGTGACGATGCCGCAGGCGACCAGTTCGGCCGCGAGCGCGGCCACGCGCCGTTCCAGCTCCGGCCACGCGATGTCGGGCCGGTCGCCGAGCTCGTCGCGAAACACGATCGCGGGATGCATGCGGCCGTCGGCGCCGACCCCGCCGCGACCGTTGCGGAAGACCTCGGCCGTGTAGTTGATCGTGGCGCCGTCGAACCACTTCGCTCCCGGCATGACGTGGCGGTCGAGCACGCGCGCGTACGGCGTCGCCGACGCGAAGCCGAAGTAGTCCCAGATCGACTGCCAGAAGTCCTCGAGAGATTCGACGCTCCAGTGCCACAGCGACTCGTAGCCGTCGAAGGAGAGTCCGCGCGTCTCAACCAGCCAAGCGCGATAGGCCGTGACCTGCGCGCGCTCGATGCGTTCGGCAGTCGGGCGCCAGATGATGTCGTTCATGTTTCGCACGAGGAGAAGGGGATCAGTCGCGCCAGCCCGGATCGATGCGGTCGATGCGGCGGGTCAGCGCATCGAACACGTCCTGTCCGGCGCCGAAGCGCGGGTCGAACTGCAGCGCGTCGCGGGTGCACGCGACCTGCACGGCTTCGGGGATCGCGAGCACCGGACCCATCGACTGCGACGCGACCTGGATCTCGCACGCGCGATTGAGCAGCCACAGCACGCCGAGCGTGCGCGGCACCGTGGCGCCCCACGCGAGCAGCCCGTGGTTGCGCAGGATCACGGCCGGCCGGTCGCCGATGTTCGCGACGAGTCGCGGGCCTTCGTCGGCATGGACCGTGATGCCTTCGAAGTCGTGGTATGCGAGCTTGCCGTGCAGCTGCGCGGCGTAGAAGTTGCTCATCGACAGGCCGCCCTGCGAGCAGGCGACGGCCATGCCGGCGGTGGTGTGCACGTGCATCACGCAATGCGCGCCGGGGACGGCCGCATGGATCGCCGCATGCACCGTGAAGCCCGCGGGATTGACCGGCCAGCGCGACGGGGCGCCCGGGTCGTCGACGATGCGACCCGCGAGATCGATGCGCACGAGGTTCGACGCGCAGACCTCGTCGTAATGGAGGCCGAACGGATTGATCAGGAAATGCGCGGGTTCGCCGGCGGCCGACGGCAGGCGCAACGTGATGTGGTTGTAGATCAGCTCGGTCCACCCGAGCAGCGCGACGATGCGATAGCAGGCCGCGAGCTGCAGCCGCGCGGCCCACTCGTCGGGAGCGAAGGACGACGGGCGTCCGCTCGCGGCCGGGATCGCGTCCGCCGCCCGCCGGCTGGCGGTCATGTCGTCGCCGCGTCAGGCGTCGTGCGGGCCGCGAGCCGCGCGTGCAGGTTGTTGTGCTTCCACGTTCCCGACCCGCCGAACGTGCCGGCCTCCATCGACAGCGCGAAGCCGCGCCGCGCGTGGATCGCCGCGAAGTGGGCCTTCAGCAGTTCGAAGAGGCCGTCGAAGACGCGCTTTCGCGTCGCGTCGTCGCGTCCGGCGCCGACCGTGATGCGGACGTGGACGAACGCGTCGTCGGCGTCGTCGCCGTCCGCGATGCACCAGTCCTCGAGCGCGATCGCACGCGAGCGGATGCCGCCGATCGGGAACGCCGGGGCGTCGCCGACGCGCTGCTCGATCAGGTAGCCGTTGATCTCGCGCAGCAGCGACGCGATGCCCGCCTCGGCGCGGAGGTTGGCGGTGTACTCGACGACGACGTGCGGCATGCGGCCTCCTTCAGAGTTTCATCACGGCGACCGTGCAGCCGACCGCGAAGATCGGGATCGGCTGGTAGAACCACACTTCGCCCTGCGCGCCGTCGGCCGCGGCCGCGGCCGTGATCAGCGTGCGGATCTCGAAGCCGCCCTGGCCCGCGTCGCGATAGACGGCCGCGTCGTCGTAGTCGATCAGCGCGGCACGGTCGTTGCGCACCCAGCGAGCGAGGAAGTCGCGGTCCCAGGCCTCGTTGACCTTGCCCGAGTCCGGCGTGCACGGCCAGTGCGAGATGCCGCCGGTGGCGACCAGCGCGATGCGCTCGGGCACCGCGCCGGCCGCGCGTCCGAGCGCGCGGCCCAGTGCCCACGCGCGCCCCAGCGGCGCCAGCGGCGGACCCTGGCAGTTGATGTTCACCGGGATGATCGGCAGGTCGTAGCGCGGCGTGAGGAAGTGCAGCGGCACCATGATGCCGTGATCGAACTTCCACTCCTCGGCATAGGCGAGGTCGACTTCCTGCATGACGGCCTCGATCACGCGACGCGACAGTTCCGCGTCGCCGGGCACCCGCGTCCGCCGAATCGCGAGCCAGTCCTCGTCCTCGATCGGCCCTTCGTAACGATCGGCCATGCCCATCGCGAACGCCGGCATGTTGTCCATGAAGAAGTTCGCGAAGTGCTCGGCCGCGACGACGACGAGCGCATCGGGCTTCGCCGCCTCGATCGCGGCGCGCATCCGATCGAGCTGCGCGTAGAACGCGTCGCGGACCGCGGCGTCGGCGCGGCCGGCCCGACCGGTGATGCCGGGACCGTGACTGCAGATGCCGGAGAAGACGAGGCTCACGGCGGCACCGAGAAGGCGTCCTCGGACGACGACGGGGGAGCCGGCGCATGCGTCGTCATCGCGTAGATGCCGGCCCGCACCGGCCCGTGCTTGACGACGCCGTCGCGCATCGCCTGCAGATAGCGCGGCCACTCGAGGCCGACGAAGGCCGCGTAGTGCATCAGCAGCTGGCCGTTGACGCCGAGCACGTAGAGCAGTCCGACGTCGTGCGCCTCGACCGCGTGACGTTCCTCGCCGGAGAGCTCGTACTCGTCGAGCAGCGCCGCCGGCTGGTCGCGCAGCCGATCGCGCACCTTCGCGTCGCGGTTGAGGTGGTACATCAGCTTCTGCAGCGTGTAGAGGCTCATCGATCGAAGGCTCCGACCGGTCGTGCATCGCGCGCCATCACGTCCCCCACTTCGGGATCGGATGCTCGCCCAGCGACACGCAGACGTTCTTCACCTCGCAGAAGGTCTCGAAGCTCGCGTCGCCGCCCTCGCGGCCGACGCCCGATTCCTTGATGCCGCCGAACGGCTGGCGCAGGTCGCGGACGTTCTGGCTGTTGACGAACACCATGCCGGCCTCGATGCCGGCGGCCAGGCGATGGGCCTTGCCGATGTCCTGCGTCCAGACGTACGACGACAGCCCGTACGGGATGTCGTTGGCGAGCCGCAGACCGTCGACCTCGTCGTCGAACGGGATCAGGCAGGCGACCGGCCCGAAGATCTCCTCCTGCGCGACGCGCATGCGGTTGTCGACGTCGGTGACGACGGTCGGGCGCACGAAGTGTCCGTTGGCGACACGCGCGGGCACCGAGTCGGGCGCGCCGCCGCCGGCCGCGATGGTCGCGCCCTCGTCGCGCGCGAGCGCGATGTAGCCGGTGACCTTCTCCCAGTGCGCCCGCGTGATCATCGACCCGAGCTTGGTGTCCTCGTCGCGCGGGTCGCCCACCTGCAGGCGGTCGGCCCGTTCCGCGAAGCGCTTCGCGAAGCCGTCGTAGATGCTGCGCTGGACGAAGATGCGCGAGCCGGCGGTGCAGCGCTCGCCGTTCAGCGAGAAGATCGTGAAGAGCGCCGCGTCGAGCGCGCGCTCCTGGTCCGCGTCCTCGAAGACCAGCACCGGCGACTTGCCGCCGAGCTCCATCGACAGCTTCTTCAGGCCGGCCATCGCCATGATGCGTTTGCCGGTGACCGTGCCGCCGGTGAACGAGATCGTGCGCACGTCGGGATGGCGGACCAGCGCCTCGCCGGCCTCGCGACCGTAGCCGTGCACGACGTTGAGCACGCCGGCCGGGACGCCCGCCTCGAGCGCCAGGCGACCGAGCCGGTCGGCCGTCAGCGGCGACAGCTCGCTCATCTTCAATACCGCGGTGTTGCCGAGCGCGAGGCAGGGCGCGACCTTCCACGTCGCGGTCATGAACGGCACGTTCCACGGCGAGATCAACCCGCACACGCCGACCGGCTGGATCAGCGTGTAGTTCAGCATCGTGCGGTCGACCGGATAGCAGCGGCCGTCCATCCGCGTCGCGACCTCGCTGAAGAAGTGGAAGTTGTCGGCCGCGCGCGGGATCAGCTGATGCGCCGTCTGGTGGATCGGCAGCCCGGTGTCGTCGGTCTCGAGCTCGGCGAGGTCGCGCACGTTGGCCGCGATCAGGTCGCCGAGACGACGCATGATCTTCGCCCGCTCCCTCGCGGGCTTGCCGGCCCACGCGGGGAACGCGCGCTTCGCGGCGGCGACGGCGGCGTCGATCTCGGCGGCCGCACCGGCCGCGACCTCGGCGATGACCTCGCCGGTGGCCGGGTTGCGGTCCTCGAAGACGGCCGCGCTCTCGACGGACCGGCCGTCGATGAGGTGTTCGATCATGGGGTCTCGCTGTCTCGCAAGGTTGACGTCAGGCCCGGCGGTCGTCGACCGCTATCCTGTTGACGAGGGTACCGATGCCGGCGATGGTCGTCTCGACGACCGCACCGACCGGCGTGTCGACGAGACCCTCCGGCGTGCCGGTGAGGATCACGTCGCCTTCGTTCAGCGTCAGGAAGCCGGAAAGGTATTCGATCAGGAACGGGATGTCGAAGATCATGTCGCGGGTCGAGCCCCGCTGGGTCGTCGCTCCATCCACGCGCGTCGTCAACGCGAGGTCCATCGGGTCGTCGAGCGCGCACGCGTCGACCAGCCACGGACCGATCGGCGTCGTGCCGTCGCGATTCTTCACGCGCAGGTTCGGCCGATACCAGTTCTCGAGGTAGTCGCGGATCGCGTAGTCGTTGGCCACGGTGTATCCGGCGACGAACGCGAGCGCGTCGTCGCGCCGGACGCCGCGCGCGGTGCGGCCGATCACGACCGCGAGCTCGCACTCGTAATGCATGTAGGTCGCGTCCCGCGGACGCAGCGTGACGCCGCGATGCCCGCTCAGCGACGACGCGCCCTTCATGAAGATCAGCGGCTCGTCGGGCGCCTTGAAGGCGAGCTCCTTCGCGTGCTCCGCGTAGTTGAGGCCGAGCGCGTAGATGGCGCGCGGACGCGGCGTCGGCGCGAGCGGCGGCAGCCACACCGGCTCGTCGTCGTCGAGCAGCCGGCCGTCGGCGAGACGCACCCGGCCCTCGTGTTCCGTGACGTCGTGGACCGCGCCGCGCCATGCGATGCGACCGCGCTTCGTCGCGGTCGACGGACGACGAGGACGACGCGCGCCGCGTGCGCCGTCGCGCGCCGTCGACGCGATGCCCGAGACCGGCTTCCCGACCACCGGCGTCGGATCGATCGAGAACGAGACCGCGTCGAGGCCGTCGATCTCGACGCGCACGACGTCGCCACGCTTCGCAC
>CALMOR010000228.1:0-14226 GCA_937872165.1 uncultured Burkholderiales bacterium
TTGCTCGTGAAGGCGTTCCACGGCAGCGGCTACAGCCAGATCGTCGAAGCCCTCAAGCGCGAGTTCGTGACGGTGGCGCCGCGCAAGCCGAAGGCGTCCCGGGACCGTTCGTCGGAAACCTTCATCCTCGCGAGAGGGCTGAAGGCGTTGGCGAAGCCGGTTTCGGTTTAGATTGCGGAGTGTTGTGATGGCGCGCCGCCCGTCGGGCGGTTTGGTGCGCCGGCCCGGTCGAGCGACTAGAATCGCGGGTTCGACCGGACGTGGTTCGGCACCAGCCGTCCCACCTCGAGCAGGAGAGTGATTTGAACAACATGTTATCCAAGGCCGCGATCTGGATGGTGATCGCGCTCGTCCTGTTCGTCGTGTTCAAGCAGTTCGAAACCCGTCGTCAGGTCGCCGAGCCCGTGAGCTATTCGCAGTTCATGGACGAAGCCCGCGCGGGGCGCATCAAGAAGGTCGAGGTCCAGGGGCGCAACCTCAACGTCACGCCCACCGACGGCAAGCAGTACACCATCGCGTCGCCCGGCGACCTGTGGATGGTCGGCGACCTGATGAAGGCGGGCGTCCAGGTCTCCGGCAAGCAGGAGGAGGAGCAGTCCTTCCTGATGCAGGTGTTCATCTCGTGGTTCCCGATGTTGTTGCTGATCGGCGTCTGGGTCTTCTTCATGCGGCAGATGCAGGGCGGCGGACGCGGCGGCGCGTTCTCGTTCGGCAAGTCGCGCGCGAAGATGCTCGACGAGAACAGCAACCAGGTCACCTTCGCCGACGTCGCCGGCTGCGACGAGGCCAAGGAGGACGTCTCCGAGCTCGTCGACTTCCTGCGCGACCCGTCCAAGTTCCAGAAGCTCGGCGGCCGCATCCCGCGCGGCGTGCTGATGGTCGGCTCGCCCGGTACCGGCAAGACGCTGCTCGCGCGCGCCATCGCCGGTGAAGCGAAGGTGCCGTTCTTCTCGATCTCCGGCTCGGACTTCGTCGAGATGTTCGTCGGTGTCGGCGCCGCGCGCGTGCGCGACATGTTCGAGACCGCGAAGAAGCACGCGCCCTGCATCATCTTCATCGACGAGATCGACGCGGTCGGCCGTCAGCGCGGTGCCGGTCTCGGCGGCGGCAACGACGAGCGCGAGCAGACCCTCAATCAGATGCTGGTCGAGATGGACGGCTTCGAGACCGGCGTCGGCGTGATCGTCATCGCGGCGACCAACCGTCCGGACGTGCTCGATCCCGCGTTGCTGCGCCCCGGCCGCTTCGACCGTCAGGTGGTCGTGCCGTTGCCCGACATCCGCGGCCGCGAGCAGATCCTCAACGTCCACATGCGCAAGGTCCCGGTCGCGCAGGACGTCGTCGCCGGCATCATCGCGCGCGGCACGCCGGGCTTTTCGGGTGCCGACCTCGCCAACCTGGTCAACGAGGCGGCCCTGTTCGCGGCGCGTCGCGCGGGTCGCCTCGTCGAGATGGTCGACTTCGAGAAGGCCAAGGACAAGATCGTGATGGGCGCCGAACGTCGCACGATGGTCATGGACGAGGAAGAGCGGCGCAATACCGCGTACCACGAGTCGGGCCATGCCATCCTCGGCAAGCTGCTGCCGAAGTGCGACCCGGTCCACAAGGTCACGATCATCCCGCGCGGTCGTGCGCTCGGCGTGACGATGTCGCTGCCGGAGAAGGACAAGTACTCGTACGACCGCGACTACATCCTTCAGCAGATCTCGATGCTGTTCGGCGGGCGCATCGCCGAAGAGGTCTTCATGAACCAGATGACGACCGGTGCTTCCAACGATTTCGAGCGTGCGACCGAGATGGCCCGCAACATGGTCACGCGTTACGGGATGAGCGACCTGCTCGGACCGATGGTCTACGCCGAGAACGAGGGCGAGGTCTTCCTCGGCCGTTCGGTCACCAGCACGAAGAACGTCTCGGAGTCGACGATGCAGAAGGTCGACGGCGAGATCCGCCGCATCATCGACGACCAGTACCAGCTCGCGAAGCGGCTCATCGTCGAGAATCGCGAGAAGGTCGAGGCGATGACGAAGGCGCTGCTCGAATGGGAGACCATCGACGCCGACCAGATCAACGACATCGTCGAAGGCAAGCCGCCGCGTCCGCCGAAGCCGCCCAGCAACACCGCGAACCCCGCGGTCGTGAGCACCACGGCCGGTTCGGGCGCCCAGCCGAACGCGACGGCTCCAGCCTGATCGACGTCGGCCGAACCGATCGCCCGGCTCGTCCGGGCGTTTTCTTTTGGGCGACCGCGAAGCACTTCCGATGAACGAAGGGACCCCCGATCTCGTCGCCTCGGTCCCGTCGCTGCATTGCGGACGCTTCGTCGTCGACCTGTCGCGTCCCCGCGTGATGGGCATCGTCAACATGACCGCCGACTCGTTCTCCGACGGCGGACGGCACCTCGAACTCGGCGATGCCGTCGCGCACGCGGAGCGGCTGATCGAGGAAGGTGCCGACGTCATCGACATCGGCGCCGAGTCGACGCGTCCCGGCGCGCCGCCGGTGCCCGAGGATCTGGAGGCGGCCCGGCTGCTGCCCTTCCTGCAGGCGATGCGCGACGCGCCCGTGCCGCTCTCGGTCGACACCCGGAAGCCGGGCGTGATGGCGCGGGTGCTGGACGCCGGCGCGTCGATGATCAACGACGTCGCCGGCTTCGCGAGCAGCGACGCGCGTGGCGCCGTGACCCGGTCGGACTGCGGCGTCTGCGTGATGCACATGCAGGGAGAGCCCGCGACGATGCAGGTCGAGCCGCGCTACGACGACGTCGTCGGCGAGGTCGCGGCCTTCCTCGACCGACGGGCGAGGGTGCTGGTCGAGGAGGGCGTGGCGCGCGAGCGCATCGCGATCGATCCCGGCTTCGGCTTCGGCAAGTCGTTCGACCACAACCTGTCGTTGCTGCGCGGCCTCTCATCGACGGCGGCCATCGGCTGGCCGGTCCTCGTCGGCCTGTCGCGGAAGGGCATGGTGGGTCGGCTCACCGGCCGGCCCGTCGCCCAGCGACTTGCCGGCAGCGTCGCCGCGGCGCTCGTCGCGGTCGGGCACGGAGCGCGCATCGTCCGCGTCCACGACGTCGCCGCGACCGTCGATGCGCTGCGGGTGTGGGAGGCGACCCGGTGATAGCATCCGCCGTCTGAAATTTTCCGGAGCATCGGGGATGAGCAGAAAGTATTTCGGGACCGACGGCGTGCGCGGGCGGGTCGGCGAGTCGCCGATCACCGCCGACTTCATGCTGCGCCTGGGCCATGCCGCGGGCGAAGTGTTCAAGCGCCACGACACCGGCGCGAAGGCGACGGTCCTGATCGGCAAGGACACGCGCGTGTCGGGCTACATGATCGAAGCCGCCCTCGAGGCCGGCTTCACGTCGGCCGGCGTCAACGTCCAGCTGACCGGACCGTTGCCGACCGCGGCCATCGCCTATCTCACGCGCGCGCTGCGCCTGTCGGCCGGCGTCGTCATCAGCGCCTCGCACAATCCCTACTACGACAACGGCATCAAGTTCTTCTCGGCCGAAGGCGCCAAGCTGCCCGACTCGGTCGAGATCGAGATCGAGGCGCTGCTGGAACAGCCGCTGACCTGCACGCCGTCGGAATCGATCGGCCGCGCCAAGCGCATCGACGACGCGGCCGGCCGCTACATCGAGTTCTGCAAGAGCACGTTCCCGAACGAACTCAACCTCAAGGGCATGCGCATCGTCGTCGACTGTGCCCACGGCGCGGCCTACGAGATCGCACCGCACGTCTTCCACGAACTCGGGGCCGAGGTGATCGCGATCGGCGCGTCGCCGGACGGCTTCAACATCAACGAGAAGATCGGCGCGACCCATCCGCGAGCCCTGCAGGCCGCGGTCAAGCAGCACCGTGCCGACCTCGGCATCGCGCTCGACGGGGACGCCGACCGCCTGCTGATGATCGATGCGGCCGGCCGCATCTACAACGGCGACGAACTGCTCTACGTCGTGGTCTGCGACGGCATCGCTCAGGGCAAGCGGTCGGGCGTGGTCGGCACGCTGATGACGAACCTCGCCGTCGAGAACGCGTTGAAGCATCTGGACGTCCCGTTCGCGCGCGCGAAGGTCGGCGACCGTTACGTGCTCGAGACCATGGTCGCGAAGGGCTGGCTGTGGGGGGGCGAGAGCTCTGGGCATCTGCTGTGCCTCGACAAGCACACGACCGGCGACGGCATCGTCAGCGCGCTGCAGGTCCTTTCGGCCCTGCGCCGCAGCGGCAGGGGCCTCCCCGACCTGACGCTTCCGGTCCGCCTCTATCCGCAGACGATGATCAACGTGAAGATCGGCAAGGGCTTCGACTGGGAACAGCATGCGCCGCTGGTCGAAGCGCGGCGCTCGGTGGCCGCGGACCTCGGCGCCAGCGGGCGCATCCTGATCCGCCCGTCCGGCACCGAACCGTTGCTGCGGGTCATGGTCGAGGCGGAGTCGGAGACGGTCGCCGCGACGGCGGCCAAGCGCCTCGTGGCGAGCCTCGAGGGCGCCGTCTGACTTCTGCCGGCGCCGCGGGGGCACGTCGCTCGCGCGTGGTCCGTTCCGGCTCGTGTCATGACATTGTCATCGCGCCTGCCTATCGTTCGGCCGGCCCTGTCTGCCCCCCGACGGGCACTTCTCGAGGACTCCCATGAATTTCGTTTCGAAGGCTGCCATCGCGGCTCTCTTCGCCATCGGCAGCGCCCACGCCGCGGACATCACCGGCGCCGGTTCCAGCTTCGTGGCGCCCGTCATGTCGAAGTGGGCCGATGCCTACAACAAGGCCACCGGCAACAAGATCAACTACCAGTCGATCGGTTCGTCGGGCGGAATGAAGCAGATCGAGGCCAAGACCGTCGACTTCGGCGCGTCGGACGCTCCGCTCAAGCCGGAGGACCTCGACGCCAAAGGCCTGGTGCAGTTCCCGGTGATCGTCGGCGGCATCGTCCCGGTGTTCAATCTTCCGGGCATCGAAGCCGGCAAGCTGCGCTTGAACGGCGAGGCGCTCGGCGACATCTTCCTCGGCAAGATCACGAAGTGGAACGATCCGGCCCTGAAGGCGTTGAATCCGTCGGTCGCGCTGCCCGATACCGCGATCGCGGTCGTCCATCGCGCGGACGGCTCGGGCACCTCGTTCAACTTCACCAACTACCTGTCGAAGGTCAATCCCGAGTGGAAGGCGAAGGTCGGCGAGGGCAGCGCGCCCAACTGGCCGGTCGGCACCGGCGGCAAGGGCAACGAAGGGGTCTCCGCGTTCGTGCAGCGGCTGCCGGGCGCGATCGGCTATGTCGAGTACGCCTATGCCAAGCAGTCGAAGATGCCGTACGCGAGCATGCAGAACGCGGACGGCGTGTTCGTGTTGCCCGACGACAAGACCTTCAAGGCCGCGGCGGCCGGCGCGCAGTGGGAGAAGAACCGCTACTACGTGATCCTGACCAATCAGCCCGGCAAGGACTCGTGGCCGATCGCCGCTTCGACCTTCGTGATGATGCACAAGGTGCAGGACAAGCCGGCTCAGGCGAGCGAGGTGCTGAAGTTCTTCGAATGGTCGTTCGCGAAGGGCGGCGACCTCGCCGAAGGGCTCGACTACGTGCCGCTGCCGAACGCGCTGGTGACATCGATCGCGTCGACCTGGACCGGCGAGCTGAAGGACGCATCCGGCAAGACGATCGCGAAATAATTTCCGGTAGGATGCGCGGCGGGCGAGCGGGTGACCGTTCGCCCGCCGCTCGTTTGTCGAAGGTTCGACGGAGACGGCCATGGAAGCTGCAACCACACTGACCTTGCCGCAAGTGCTGCGCCGGCAGCCCGACCCGAAGAACGCCGTGAAGACACAAAGCGGTCTGGGCGACACGATCTTCTTCAATCTGACACGGCTCGCGGCCCTGCTGACGCTGGTCGTGCTGGCCGGCATCATCGTCTCGCTGGTGATCAGCTCGTGGCCGTCGATGCAGAAGTTCGGGTTCTCGTTCCTCACCGAAGCGACCTGGGATCCGCCGGCCGACAAGTTCGGCGCGCTGGTCCCGATCTACGGCACGGTCGTCACGTCGTTGATCGCGCTCGTCATCGCGGTGCCGGTGAGCTTCGGCATCGCGCTCTTCCTCACCGAGCTGTCGCCGGCCTGGCTGCGCCGTCCGCTGGGCACCGCGATCGAACTGCTCGCGGCGATCCCGTCGATCGTCTACGGCATGTGGGGCCTGCTCGTCTTCTCGCCGATCTTCGCGAGCTATATCGAGACGCCGCTCGCCGCCACCGTCGGCAAGGTGCCGGTCATCGGCAAGCTGTTCCAGGGCGCGCCGATCGGCATCGGTCTCCTGTGCGCCGGGATCATCCTCGCGATCATGATCATCCCGTTCATCGCGTCGGTGATGCGCGACGTCTTCGAGGTCACGCCGCCGCTGCTGAAGGAGTCGGTGTACGGCCTCGGCGGCACGACCTGGGAAGTGGTCTGGAAGATCGTGCTGCCCTACACGCGGGCCGGCGTCGTCGGCGGCATCATGCTCGGGCTCGGCCGCGCCCTCGGCGAGACCATGGCGGTCACGTTCGTGATCGGCAACACCAACATCCTCAACGACGTATCGCTGTTCTCGTCGGGCAACTCGATCACCTCGGCGCTCGCCAACGAGTTCGCGGAAGCGGCCCCCGGACTGCACACGTCGGCCCTGATCGAGCTCGGGCTCGTGCTGTTCGTCATCACCTTCTTCGTGCTCGCGGCGTCGAAGTATCTGCTGGTCCGCCTGCAGGCGGGCGAGGGCACCGCGTCATGACGGAGGTCGCGGTCAAGTCGCCCCGCAACGCCGTCTTCGCGAGGCGCCGCATCGTCAACAAGGTCGCGCTGACGTTGTCGCTGGCTGCGATGGCCTTCGGCCTCTTCTGGCTGATCTGGATCCTCTACACGACGGTCTCGCTCGGCTTCGGTGGACTGACGACGCACACCTTCGCCGAGATGACGCCGTCGCCGAACGCCGAGGTCGGCGGCCTCGCGAACGCGATCGTCGGCTCGGTGATCATGGTGGCTCTCGCGACCTTCATCGGCACGCCGATCGGCGTGCTCGCGGGCATCTATCTCGCGGAGTACGGCGGCAAGGGCTGGCTCGCGTCGGTGACGCGCTTCATCAACGACATCCTGCTGTCGGCGCCGTCGATCGTGATCGGCCTCTTCGTCTATGCCATCTACGTGTCGCACGCGAAGAGCTTCTCGGGCTTCGCCGGCGTCCTCGCGCTCGCGCTGCTGGTCGTGCCGGTCGTGGTCCGCACGACCGAGAACATGTTGAAGCTGATCCCTAACACGTTGCGCGAAGCGGCGTTCGCGCTCGGCACGCCGCGCTGGAAGGTGATCATGAGCATCACGCTCAAGTCGGCGCGAGCCGGCGTCGTCACCGGCATCCTGCTCGCGGTCGCGCGCATCGCTGGCGAGACCGCGCCGCTCCTCTTCACCGCGTTGTCGAACCAGTTCTGGTCGCTCGATCTCGGCCAGCCGATGGCCAACCTGCCGGTCACGATCTTCAAGTTCGCGATGAGTCCCTTCCAGAACTGGCAGGACCTCGCATGGGCCGGCGTGCTGATCATCACCGTCGGCGTCCTCGGGCTGAACATCCTGGCCCGAACCTTCTTTTCTCCCAAGAACCCGTAAGCATGGCGACCGCCGCGTTCACCGAAACCGAAAGCCCGAAGATCAGCGTCAAGGAGCTCAACTTCTACTACGGCAAGTTCCATGCGCTGAAGAACATCTCGCTCAACATCCCGGAGAAGAAGGTGACCGCGTTCATCGGTCCGTCGGGGTGCGGCAAGTCGACGCTGCTGCGGACCTTCAACCGGATGTTCGAGCTCTACCCCGAGCAGCGGGCCGAAGGCGAGATCAACCTCGACGGCGAGAACCTGCTCGCGACGCAGACCAACGTCGCGCTGGTCCGCGCCAAGGTCGGCATGGTGTTCCAGAAGCCGACGCCGTTCCCGATGTCGATCTACGACAACGTGGCCTTCGGCGTGAAGCTCTTCGAGAACCTGTCGAAGGGCGAGATGGACGAGCGCGTCGAATGGGCGCTGACCAAGGCCGCGCTGTGGAACGAGGTGAAGAGCAAGCTCGGCCAGAACGGCAGCGGCCTGTCGGGCGGGCAGCAGCAACGGCTCTGCATCGCGCGCGGCATCGCGATCAAGCCCGAGGTCCTGTTGCTCGACGAGCCGTGCTCGGCGCTCGACCCGATCTCGACGGCGAAGATCGAGGAGCTGATCGACGAGTTGAAGAGCGACTACACGGTCGTCATCGTCACGCACAACATGCAGCAGGCCGCCCGCTGTTCGGACCGTACCGCCTACATGTATCTGGGCGAGCTGATCGAGTTCGGCAACACGGATCAGATCTTCATCAAGCCGACGAAGAAGCAGACCGAGGACTACATCACCGGACGGTTCGGTTGACCGCTGGCCTCGAACCGGCTTCGTTGACCGGCCGCGCCGCGACCGCTATGATTCGCGGCTTCGTTCGGGGCGTAGCGTAGCCCGGTAGCGCGCCTGGTTTGGGACCAGGATGTCGCAGGTTCAAATCCTGCCGCCCCGACCAGAGTGACCGTCGTTCGGCATCCGTGCTTCCTCGCTGCCCGTAGCTCAACCGGATAGAGCACCGGCCTTCTAAGCCGGGGGTTGTGGGTTCGAGTCCCGCCGGGCAGGCCAAGATTTCCGTCGTCGAGTGCAACGCTTGACGACTTCGCGGTTCGGCGGTGGCTGTAGCTCAGTTGGTAGAGTCCCGGGTTGTGATCCCGGTTGTCGTGGGTTCGAGTCCCATCAGCCACCCCACTTCTGTAGCGCCTTCGGGATCAGCGAGTCGGGGCACAGGTGCGCGGTCGGGGTGCACCATTCGACCTTCTGCTCTGGTCCACGTTTTGTCTGCACTCGGGAACGTCCCCGGTGCACGTGTTCAACTTCGTGGTTTTCCTGGGCGGTGACCATCGGAGAACGAATGGCCCACGAGCACCGTGTGGCCATCCTGCAAAGCCGATGTGCGCTGTGCGGCTGCGACGCTCCCGTCGAGAGTGTCAGCGGATTCCGAACCGAAGTGAGTTCACGCCTTTTGGCTGCAGTCGCGTAACGACCTCGGACCGGCACGATCCGTCAGCGAACATGGACCCTTGAGGACGTACCCCGCCGAGGTCATCGACCCGAGCGCATTCGTCCGCTCGACGCACCGTGCAGCCACTTGACCGCAGCGGTCCCGTTGTGCGGCACCTTGTTCGCAAGGCCGAGTACGGCCTTCACGTTGTCTTCTTTCCTTCTTCGTAAAGGATCGTTGTCGATGCCGGCGAAGGGATCGATCGGCCCCGGCTCCTCGAATGCAGCTCGGGCTTGGGCAGCCAGTTGTGGATCGATGTCGCGGCGACTGCCGCCTGACCCATCGCGACGCTGATCTGGTCGAGCCCGACGACGATGTCGCCCGCCGCCCAGACGCCCTCGAGCGAGGTCTTCATATGGTCGCCGGCCGGGATGCAGGCCTCGTTTATGAGCTCGAGTCCCAGCTCCTGGGCCAGCCGCGAGTTCGCCCTGCTGCCGAGCGCGGCGTACATCGTATCGAAGCGCAGACGCTGGCCGTCGGCGAGGGCGGCGCCGACCCCACCGTCGCCGAAGTCGAGGTGGGTGACCGCCGCTTCGACGACGGTGATGCCGGCTTCGCCGAGCGTCGTGCGCTGAGCGGCGTCGAGGTCGGCGAAGCGGGCCGGCAGCAGCGTTACCGCGTCGCTGTAGTGGCGCAGGAACTGCGCTTCGGCCGCACCGTGCTTGTCGCTGCCGAGTACCGCGATACGCTGGCCACGTGCCTCGAAGCCGTCGCAGACCGGGCAATAGCGCAGCAGTCCTGCCGCTACCGCAGCGTCGTGCGGCGTCGCGTCGAGGCCCGGCGGGCGATGGTTCGTCGTGCCGGTCGCGATCAGAACCGCGCGCGACGCGATCCGCTGGTGTCCCACCGCGATCTGGAAGCCGCCATCAGTCGGAGCGATATGGTCGACCTTGTCGTGGTGTATCACCGCGCCATAGCGCTCCGCCTGTTCGGCCATGCGGTGCAGCAGCTCGGGACCGGTGATGCCGTCGGGAAATCCGGCGTGGTTGTGCGAGGTCGGAATCCAGCGCGCCCGGCTGCCGCCCGCGTCGACGACCTCCACCGACCGCAGAAAGCGCGCCAGATAGATGGCGGCGGTGAGCCCGGCCGGTCCACCGCCGACGATCAGGCAGTCGATGTGCCGGTTCATTCGGCGTCGACCGGCACGGTGCGGGTGCCGCGTCGTTCACGTTGCAGCCCTTCTTCAGTCCGGCCAGACCGACCCTTCGGGGCAAGGCCCCGGAAAACGTCGTGCGAGTGTCGACCCGCGGCGCATGATCGGTGCGATCGATCGACAGCATGACTTGCCGCGTCTGGCAGTCGTTCTCGCGCCCATGACGTCTCGTGCATCGGTTGGAGCCGGTTAAGAAAGGTGTACCGCAAGCATTCCCTGGCGGCCGGGACGGTGCGACGAGCCGGTGGCTGTCGATCATCCTGCCCGGGCTTTCGGCGTGGTGTCCTGTGCCTCCGGAGTCTAGGGGGACTTGCCCTGCGCCGGAAGGCATACGACCGGGAGTGGCATTTTCCGGCCGCGGCACGCGAAACAGGGGGCCGAGGTCGTGGGAGCGGTGCCGATGGCGAGCGTATGGCAGATCTTGGTGACAGCCGTGATCGATCGCCAGGTCCGTCGCCGGCGAGCAGGCGGGCGAGGCGCACACCGGGCTGCGCTGCTCAACTTGCAGGCAGCAGACGGGAATCGGAAGAAGGCCACGCCGAAGGCCGAAGCGTCAATGCCGCGGAGCCGGCAGGGACGAACGAACATTGCTGCGACGGTGCCGGCCTAGAGCAGACGTGTGACGAGCACCGTCGTTCTCTCAGACCTGCGCCATGCCGCCGTCGATGTGCAGATCGGAACCGGCCATGTAGCCGGACTCGTCACTCACGAGGAACAGGGCCGCCCCGGCGATCTCGTCCGGAGTGGCGAGACGGCCGACGGGAACGCGACCGAGGATCGCGGCACGAATCTCGTCGGAGACGTCGGCCATCTTGGAAGTATCGGTCGGACCGGGGCTGAGAACGTTCACGCGGATGCCGCGCGGGGCCAGCTCGGCGGTCCACGTCCGCGCATAGGAACGCAGCGCGGCCTTGGTCGCCGCGTACGTACCGTAGTGCGGCACCGCCATCTGGCTCGCCGTCGA
Organism: uncultured Burkholderiales bacterium; assembly: GCA_937872165.1. Taxonomy (GTDB): domain Bacteria; phylum Pseudomonadota; class Gammaproteobacteria; order Burkholderiales; family Burkholderiaceae_D; genus CAHJXF01. The sequence goes on from CALMOR010000228.1 coordinate 11,201, forward strand.
TCCGACCATCACGGCGGTACTACCGGCGGGCATGTGCGCGACGGCAGCCCGCATCGCGAGGAGCGGGCCCCGCACGTTCAGCGCGAAGTGACGATCGAAGAACTCCGGTGTGCTCGACATGAGGTCCGCAGGCTCCGAGATGGCGGCGTTGAACACCAGCGCGTCGATCCGACCCCGCTCGGCCACGACGGTCGCGACGGCCCGTTCAAGGTCTGCGGCATCACTCGCGTCGGCGACGATCCCACGGGTACCGCGACCGATTTCATTCGCCGCGCTTTCCACTTCGGCCACCCGACGTCCGGTCAGGAAGACCAAAGCGCCCTCCGCCGCCAGCCGCCCTGCGATGGCTTCGCCGATACCGCTCGCACCGCCGATGACCAATGCCACTTTATTCGCCATTCGGTTCATTCCAATCCCTCCGCGTTGTCGATGTAGACTAGATTCATCTGATCAACCCGATATCAAGAACGCACTTTGAATAGCCTAGATATGGTGGACGATACCGACGTCGCCATGCGCTCGGAGCGTTTGCTTTCAAACATGCCGTGCGTACGGCCGGTGCTCGATAAGATCGCCGATAAGTGGACCATCATGATCTTGACGGTGATATGTCCGAAGCCGGCTCGCTTCAATGAGATCAAGCGGCGGCTCGCCGGCATCACGCACAAATCTCTCGCGGACGCGCTCAAGCGGCTCGAGCGCAATGGGCTGGTGGCGAGAACGGTATTGCCGACTGCGCCGATCGGCGTTGAATATTCCATCACTCCGCTCGGCAATTCCCTTCGTCCGTCATTCGAGGCGTTATGCGATTGGGCGATTCGCCACCGCGGCGACCTCGAGGATGCGCAGGTCGCGCACGATCGCGCTCACGACTCGGCTTGACCGATCGAGCGCATCCGAACCGCCCCGTTTTTTCCGGAGGCTTCGACCTCTGAGAGGATGGAGCCGAGAACACGCCGACGAGATGGGCTCTTGCTCGTCGAGCGGGCCGTGCGGTTGGCCTTCGAGCACGGAGTCGAGCACGCATCGCGGTGGGCAGTGATCGAGTCGAGCGCAGCGAAGATCGGCTGCACGTCAGTGACGCCGCGCCGCCGGGTCGGTCGACGCGAGCGCGATACGGGCAGGCGGGACGGCGTGACGACCGCCGACCACGAGCGCATCGAGGCACTCGCGCGGGGTCCGTGACCTGCGCCAAGCCAGTCGGATCGCCGAGTCGCCAGCAACGGCCTGACTCGCACCGACGAGCCTCGGCGATCGCCGGGGCGACTCAATGCGTCGCGCGCCGTCGTACCGCGAGACGTTCGCCAGATCGCCGGTCATGCGCTCGGCGGTCGACCAGTCGACCCCGCGCCAGCTTCGAACGTCGAGCAGGATCGCCAGGCGAATGACCCGGCCCGAGTTGCACGCAGGTCATGTCGGCGATCAACATCGTTGGCTGCCGGTCGATCGACGACGACGCGACCGGTTCCGTGCAGACCACCGCTCAGTCGTCCGAGCGCGCGATCAGGCCGAGCAACCCCACGAGGGCCGCGCCGACGGCCGCTGCGACGAGCAGCGCCTTGACGGGCTCGTCGCGCGTGTAGTCGAGGACCTGAGCGGTCAGATCGTCGACCTTGTCGCGTCCCACCTGGATGCCGTCCCGCATGCGCCCGGCCTGGTCGTCGACCCGACTCCTGGCCCGGTCGATGCCCTGCTCGAGCGTCGGCGCCACTCGATTGCTGGCATCGTTGAGCTTGTTCGATGCCGCGGCCCGCGCGCGGTCCGCGCCATCGCCGAGTACATCGATGCCTTCCTTCGCCGTCGCGGCAGCGTCGGCTGTCGCACGGTTCACTGGCGATGCGCGGTACGCGTCGTCGTCGTTCGTGGTCATCGGTCGCTCCGAACGGAAATAGGGCCGCCATCGCCGACACGACTCCGCGGCGACGGCGAAACAACGGGATCAGGCTCGCTTGATGGCGTGGTAGATCACCAGCACGACGATCGCACCGACGACGGCGACGAGGATGCTGTACAGATTGATGCCATCCGCCCCCGCCGCCCCGACCATGTTGAAGAGAAAGCCTCCGACGACGGCACCGATGATGCCGAGGACGATGTCCAGAACGACGCCCTCTCCACTCTTGTTCACGATCCTGCTCGCGATGAATCCCGCGATCAGTCCCACCACCAGCCACGCGACGATCGACATGTCAGCTCCCTTGTCGTTAAGAAAATGAATGCACTCGAGCCGAGACGTCGCGACCGCGCGTCGTCTCGGCGCTCGCGATGGATCAGCTGTCGCGCTTGACGGTACGGGCTCCGTCGTCGGCGATCTTCTCCACTTCGACCTTGGTCTGGCGAACGGTGTCGCGAATCGTCTCCTCGCGGTCGGTCGCCGTCTTGCCCACTTCCACTTCACCGGTGACGCGAGCCGTCTTGCTCACGACCGCCTCTTCGCCCATCTCGCGAACCTCGATGCTTCCTTCGTTGAACGCCGCCAGATCGGCAGTGGTGGCGACCCGATCGACCGCGGTTCGCTTGATGTCGGCATGCTCCTCGCGCAGCGTGACCGACTCTTCGACCGGCACCTCGGTCATCCGCGTGAAGACGCGCACGCCGCCCCGTGCCACGGCCCGCTTGCCGACCTGCAGCTCTTCCCGCACTTCCTGCAGTTTCCGCGTGGCCCCGGTCCCGAGCGTGGCGCCGGTGCCGGCGGCCGCGTTGCCGGTCCAGCCGTCCTTTCGCCATTCTTCGGAGCGCTCGTCGACGTCGATCGCGCCGGCCGCGTTGAGGATCCCTTCCGCCCGGTCCGCCTCGTCTGCGCTGGTGGTCCGCACGGTCAGACCGTACGAACCGCGCCTGAAGGCTTCGGTGTAGGTACTCCGGTGATCGTCGATCTCCGCGTCGTCGCGGTCGTCGGCGCCGAACAGGTTCTCGAAGAAACGCGTGATCGCGCCTTCGTGATGGGGTGCTGTCGCTGCCGCTGTCGCGGCCGTCGTCGCTCCCGTCGACGCCGTGGCGCCTGCCGTGGCGGCGGTGATCTGACC
>CALMOR010000228.1:14247-18348 GCA_937872165.1 uncultured Burkholderiales bacterium
GAAGCCGGCGGCCAGGAGCTTGTCCTGCGCGGCCATCGCGTCCGCCTGCGTGTCGAACATTCCAACCAAGACTGAATTCATCGTGTGCTCCGATTGATCCTCGCGGATCGTGGGTTTGCCCGGAACGGGCGGGTCACGAAGACCTAATCACCGATGTTTCGGCTCCAAGCCGTTCGATTTCGATGTGCTCTTCCCGCACGGTCACCGACTGCGGATCGCGGTGGGTCCCGGCGATGCGGGTGATACGAACCTCTTCGACGAGCACGAGGCGCTTCAGCGTGACGACGACCTCCCGGACCACCGGGACGATCATCGTGTCGCCTTCGTGGCGCACGGCCGGCAACTCGCCGTCGGCCAGCTCGCGGTTCAGCGGACGCCGCTCGATCTCGACCGTCTCGTGTCGCAGCGGCTCGTCGACCAGCACGTCCGTCGCCTCGACGCGCTTGGTGATGCGATAGCCGCCGCGATCGACCTCGACCTTCCCGACCTGCAGCGCCTCGGCGACGATCGGCAACGTGATCGAAGACGCGTCCGGGCCCGGCGCGACATGGTCCGACGCCGCCTCGGACACGGTCGCGCCGGGCTGCGGCAAGCTGGTTGAGGCGGGCAGGTCGTTCATCGCAACTGATCCGGACAGGTGACGCAACGCATCCGCCGCCGGGACTCGCGTGCCATCCGTGTCTAACGCAGGGAGGACGCGGCATCCGGGCCGTCGAAGTGGGCGGATTCTGTTGGACGGGTCCTGCGTGGACAACGAGCGTATGCACTAGCGGGCCTAGTGCACATGCCGGGTCGGCGCGATGGCCGCTCGGGCTACGATGCTTGTCCGACAAACCGGACTGCCGGCATCCAGGGAGCACGCATGGCCGATCAGGCAGAGGCACGATTGAGGGCGTTGAAGGCTTCGATGAAGGAAGCCCTCGGCAAGCTGACCGGCAGCGACGAGCTCGCGGCCGAGGGCGCGAAGGAGAGGTCCGGCACGGCCGTCGGCGAGGGCGAGGCCGAGGCGCGGGCGGCGCAGCCGGCCAGGAAGAATGCGGCGCCCCGCGCTTCGAAGGGCAGCGCTTCTCGACGATCGTCGTGAAGACCGTCGCGAGACCGGCGTCGGACCGGACGAAGGATCGCTACCGGGTACCGGCGTCGCTTGCGAGCCGGACCGCGGGCCCGTCGTGCCGCGTGGGGCCCGGCGCGGTCCGTGAGCGTCGCTGCGAAGGTCGCGTCCCGTGAACACGACTTCCCGCGTTCGCGCGGCCAGCCCGGCGCCCGTCGACGATCGCATCCTGCAGACCGAGACCGATCGTAGTCAGCTGCAGCAGATCATCCGGGGCCTGACCGAAGGCGTGATCCTAATCGAGCCGGATCATCGGATCGTCTGGGCCAACGACTGCGCATTGCAGATGCACGGCGTGAAGACCGTGGCCGAGCTCGGGGACAACGTGACCGAGTACCGCGAACGGTTCCGGCTGCGCTATCGCAACAACCACCTGCTCGAGGACGGCGAGTCGCCGATCGAGCGGGTGCTCACGGGCGAGCAGTTCGCCGACGTCGTCGTCGAGGTGTTCCCCGCGCACGACGCGTCGGTCAACTGGGTCCATCGGGTGCGCAGCCTGATCCTCACCGACTCCAACGGTCATCCGGACTGCCTCGCGCTGATCCTGCACGACGCGAGCGACTGGGCCGACGCCGAGGAGCGCTTCGAGCGCACGTTCAACGCGAACCCCGCACCGGCGCTGATCTGTCGATTGAGCGACCACCGCTACATCAAGGTCAATCGCGGCTTCCTCGACATGACGGGCTATGCGCACGACGACGTGATCGGCAAGCTGATCTATCAGCTCGACGTCTTCGAAGGCGCCGAGCATCGCGAGTCGGCCGTGCGCAAGCTCGCGGACGGCGCGACGATCCCGCAGATGGAGTCGCACATCCGCGTGCCGGGCGGCGCGTCGAAGCCGATCATCGTGGCCGGCCAGCCGATCGAGATCGCCGAAGAGAAGTGCATGCTCTTCACCTTCGTCGACCTCGAGCCGCGTCGCAGGGCCGAACTGACGAGCCAGCAGAGCGACGAGCGCTTCAGGAAGGCGTTCGACATGCTGCCCGTCCCGGTGGCGGTCCTCGCCGCGGGGACGTTCGTGCTGCTCGAAGCCAACCAGGCGTTCATGGCTGCGACCGGTCATGCCGCGACCGAAGTGGTGGGCCTGGCCGCAGCGGACTTCGCGCTTTGGGACGACAAGGATTGCGCCGCGATGACGGCCCGGCTGAAGGACGGCGGGCGCGTGCGGGCGATGGAATGTCGCATCGGTCGCAAGGACGCCGAGCCGATCGACGCGCTGGTCTCGGCCGAGAACGTGTCGATGAACGGCGAGCTCTGCGTGTTGCTCGCGTGGCTCGACATCACGACACGGAAGCGCTCCGAGACGGAGTTCGTGAGCGCGATCGAGGAGGCCATGAAGGACACCACCTGGTTCAGCCGCTCGCTGCTGGAGAAGCTGGCCAACGCGAAGAGCGCCGGCAAGCAGCGTCGCGTCGCCGTCTTCAACGACCTGACCCGGCGCGAACGCGACGTCTTCGACCGGCTCTGCCAGGGACGATCGGACAAGGAGATCGCGAAGGACCTGCAGGTGGCGCTCGGCACGGTCCGCAATCACGTCGCGTCGATCTACGGCAAGCTCGACGTCCACAGCCGGGGCGCCGTGATCCTGTGGGCGAGGCAGCACGGGTACTTCGCAACGACGTCGTGAAACGCGAGGGGTCCGTCATCGAGCGCGTCCGGTCTGTAGACGACACCGCGATCAGAGGGCAGCGGCCCTTCGATCCAGGCCGCGGTGCCTCGATCCGCGAACCGGCAACGGCGCATGCGACACCGCAGGTCCGCAGATCGCGACCGAGAGCCCGGGCAGACCGCCATCGAGCCCAGGTCGAAGCCCGTCCGTCGATTGCAGCCCTGATGCTGCTGGACCGACGCCCCATCGTCGAATCACCACGCCTCAGACGCGGTCGCTGTCCGGCACCGATCCCTTGCCGGCTTCGGCTGCAAGACCTTCGAGCCATAGCTGATGGACGCGGTGCATGCGTCCCGGCGTGAACAGCGCACCGAGTCGGGCGAACCATCCGCGCTGCGTTTCTTCGGTGAGGATGCGGCATCCGCCATCGGCGGTGGGGGTGAGCAGCCACGCGTGGTAGGCCTGCACTCCCGGAGCTTCCGCCTGCCATGCGAGGCGCTCGAAGGGCTCGTATTCCGTCACGATGGTCCGCAGACGGATATGGCTCGTCTTCCATGAGAATCGGGTATTCGCTTCAAGTCGTCGCGCACCGTTTTCCAGCCGTATTTCGGAGGCGTGCTCGTAATAGTGGGGCCAGCGAGCGGCGTCGACCAGGCACGACCATACGGACTCGATGGCCGCACCGGTCTCGATGGAATTGGACACATGGATCGGGGAGTGCTCGGGGGCGAAACGCGCGGGCCATTCGATCGGAGACGGCGGGGACATTAGGGCTTCCACGGATGGTTGCATGCGCAAAGATCGCTCGGCACGTGCGCGGCCTGCCATTGTCTGCGATTGTTGATCGAAGGCAGGCCGAGGGCCTGCGATAGCCCTCATCATCGCGAACGCGACTCGCGGGAGGCGTCGCACCAACCGGCTTCTTGACGGTCTATCGACCTACGATCTCGAAACGAGAATCGCGAGTCGCGTCCGGGGAATCGACAGGTTCCGGCTTCTCTCGCGATCGAAAACCTCCACGCGATCGCTCGTCTTTGAAACTCCAAGGAGAAGCAATGCATCCCGTCGAAATCGAAGTGATCTCGGACTTCGTCTGCCCGTGGTGCTGGATCGGCCACCGCCATCTGAAGGAAGCGATCCGCCTTTCGGGACTCGATGCCGAAGACGTCCGCATCCGTCTGACGCCCTTCGAACTCAATCCGGACATCCCGCGCGCCGGCATCTCGCGAAGGGAATATCGGACGCGCAAGTTCGGCAGCTGGGCCCGATCGCAATCGATGGACGCCGCCGTCGTCGAGGCGGGTCGGCAGGCCGGTGCGACGTTCGACTACGACCGGGTGCCCATGACGCCGAACACCCGGCTCGCGCACCGCCTCGCCGT
>CALMOR010000228.1:18358-24287 GCA_937872165.1 uncultured Burkholderiales bacterium
CCGTGATTGCGGTTGCCGCGCTGGCTGTCTTCACGCTCGGCCCGGCCTACCTGCCGGCCCACGGCGCCGGCGCGCGGGCCGCGCTCCCCGAAGCGATCTTCTCCGCCTACTTCTCCGCAGGTCGGGACATCGGCGACGTCGAGGTGCTCGTCGACATCGCGGTCGGCGTGGGCTACGAGCGTGAAGAGGTCCGTGGCGTCCTGCAGAGCGATGCGTTCGAACGCGAGGTGGCCGCGAAGGAAGTCGGGCTTCAGGCCGACGGCGTTCACTCGGTGCCGTCGATCCGGATCGGTCGTCACCGGATCAGCGGTGCGCAACCGCCCGGCGTGATGGCCGAGGCCCTGGCCATGGCGACCGCGCCCGCCTTGCCGGCCTGACGTGGCGCCCGCCGTCGGTTCGGTGTGGCCCACGGACCGACGACCGGCACCTGCGTCGGCGCCGCAGGAGCGGCTCGCAGTTCGGTCGATGAACGAAGCCTTGGATGCGGTCGGTAAGGGTTATATCCTCCGAAACCGTCTCGTCGGAGAGAGCCATGACGACCCCCGCATCGCTGCAAACCTTCGCTCGCGCATGCCGCTTCGGCTGGCTCGCGCTGGCCGTCGGCATCCTCGTCGCGAGTCCGGCTGCCCGATCGCAGGTGCGCAACATCGACGTCGTGCACGACGGCGATACCTATGTCGTCACCGTGCAGGTCTTCGCGCCGGTGAATCGGGCGATCGCATGGGAGGTGCTGACCGATTTCCCGAACATGGCGGGATGGGTGCCCAATCTTCGGGAAAGCATCGTCGTGAAGCCGGGCGATCGGCAGATGACGATCGAGCAGCGCGGCACCGCGAAGTTCGGAGGCGTGGGCTTCTCGTACACGAGCGTGCGCGAGATCGTGCTCGAGCCGCAGACGACCATCCGGTCGACGCAGGTCAAGGGCCGCTTGCGCAAGCAGGAATCGCTGATGACGTTGAGCTCGGAAGGCGACGGGACCCGGATGCAGTACCGGCTCGAACTCGTGCCGAGCCTGCTGGCGTCCGCCGCGTTGTCGCAGGATCGCCTCAGGCAGGAGATCGAAGAGCAGTTCTCGGCCATCGTCGGCGAGATGACGAAACGCCGGAAATGAGCCGAGGAGGCTTGCCCCCGCCCGCGGCTTCGTCGTGTCGGGCCGCTGTCGAAGCGATTCCTTCCAGTGCCTGCGAATGCTCGTCGAGCACCGAAGGATGACGCGGCGATCCCAGGATCCCCGCTCGACCCCGCCTCAGCTCTCGAGCGACCTTCGCAGATTTCCTTCGGCTTCGAGCAGCGCGCGCTTCCCGGCATCTCGAATCGCGATCGCCATCTCCAGTTCTCCTTGCGCGCTCCGATCGGACGGCGAACGGTCCGCCTTCTCACGCGCTTCACCGACCGCATGTTCGAGCCGATTCCTCGTGTCGTTCAACGTTTCCTCTGCGGGCGTCATGTTCCACGCTCCCGGCATCTGTCGGGCCAACCCGATGTCTCGAAGCGGGCTCGTCGACTGTCGGCGTCGGAGCGACGGCGACCGAAACTCGGTCGTGAGTCGCAGCCGCCGGGCCGCATCCATCGAAGCGGCGTCATCCGTGCTTCTGCGGGTCGGTGTGCGATGCCGCGTCGAGCATGCGTCGGTGGTACTCCTGCCGAAGCTCCTTTCGCGTCGTGGCCGCTGCGTGACGCCGATGCTCGTCCGGCGTGAACGGCCTGAAGGCCGGCACCTGCACGGGCTTGCGGTCGTCGTCGACCGCGACCATCGTGAAGAAGCAGCTGTTGACGTGCCGCACCTGCTGCGAGCGGATGTCCTGCGCGACGACCTTGATGCCGATCTCCATCGACGACGTGCCGGTGTAGTTGACCGCGGCGAGAAACGTGACCAGCTCGCCGACATGGACCGGCTGCCGGAACGTGACCTGGTCGACCGACAGCGTCACGACATAGCGCGCCGCATAGCGACTCGCGCAGGCGTACGCGACCTGGTCCAGCAGCTTCAGGATCGTCCCGCCGTGCACGTTGCCGGCGAAGTTCGCCGTGTCCGGCGTCATCAGGACGGTCATGCTGAGTTGATGAGCAGGTAGATCCATCGGTGGTCTCGTGTTGGACGCGGCGCCGCTCGCCGCGGGTTCGATCATAGGCTCGGGGTCTTCCGATGCCCCCGGCGGACGCCCGCTGTCTGCGTCGGGAAGGCGAAGTCGCGACGGCCCTTCTTTCCTTCTTGAAGAGTGCCGGCGTCGTTGCCGCGCGCTCGAAGATCGGTCCGTTGGGCGCCACGAACACTGGGAGGCGACCACTCCTCGACTTTCGAGACCGGATCGTCGATCGACCGGACGATCCGGCGATCGATCCACTCGACCGGTGTCTCGAGCCGCTCGTCGAGCGTTCGTCCGACGTCGATGGTTGTCGAGATGGAGGAGCGGTTCGAGTTCGCAGGGCGACGCTCCCATGCCGGACGGACCAGCGGAGCCAGTAGTCCACATTTGCTACAGGGCAACGAAAGCGGCGCATACTCGCACGCGCTCGATGGATTGTGCCGGCAGCCATGCAGGCGAATCGAGTGGCCGTCCGTCTGTGAGCCGCTCTCATGTACCGTTTCCTTCTACGAAATCGTGATGAGTTGATCGAGCGCTGCAAAGCCAAGGTCGCGCTGCGACCGCAGAGGACGGCGTCGGTCGATCAGCTCGCCAAGGGCGTTCCGCTTTTCCTGGACCAGCTCATCCAGACGCTCCAGGCGGAAGGGGATGGCGAACCCGAGGAAAGTCTGAGGATTTCGGGCTCATCGGGCGGAGACATGTTCGCCCTGTCAGAAATGGGCGTCGGTGCAAGGGCGCATGGCAAGGTGCTGCTCGAGCTCGGCTTCACCGTCGAACAGGTCGTCCACGACTACGGCGACTTGTGCCAAGCCATCACTGACCTCGCCGTCGAGCGCGACGAGCCTTTTGCGATCGATGAATTCCGTACGCTGAACCGCTGTCTCGACAATGCGATCGCCGATGCCGTCGCCGGTTTCGCCGACCAGCGAGACGCAGCGGTCGCCCTCAAGACTTCGAGCGACGAGAACCAGCGTCTCGGCTTCCTCGTGCACGAACTGCGCGACTATCTCCAGACTGCAACGGCGGCTTTCGCTGCGCTCGAAGCAGGTCGGTTGGCGATCGGTGGCTCCACGTCTGCACTGGTCAAGCGGAGCATGGCGTCGATGAATTCCCTGCTTGCAGAGTCGCTCTCGGTCGTACGCGCTCATGCGCGGACCCCGACGAAGGAGAAGTTCGCGATCGTCCTGCTGCTCGCGGACGTCCGGCGGACGTCGTCGCTCTACGCGGGGGCAAGCGGATGTTCGTTGAAAGTCCCGCATGTCGATCCTGAGCTGTCGGTCGAAGGCGACCGTGTGCTGCTTGGCGCCGCATTGGTCAACCTCCTGCAGAACGCGTTCAAGTTCACCCATGCGAACACCGAGGTCACGTTGACTGCCTACGGTCGCGACGATCGCGTGCTGATCGAGGTGATGGATCAGTGCGGCGGTCTGCCACCGGGTGCGGCCGAAGGCTTGTTCGAGCCATTCAAGCAGAGTAGTCGAGACCGGAGCGGCCTGGGTCTAGGCCTTTCGATTGCGCGCAAGAGCGTCCAGGCCGACGGCGGTTCGTTGAGTGTCCGCGATCTGCCGGGAAGCGGCTGCATCTTCACGATCGACTTGCCCCGCTGCGCGCAGGCGTGACGGCCGGGCCGCGTGGACACACGGATAGACGGTCGCAATCGTCGACGGCCGCCGAGCGATCGGCCCTCCAGGAATAGGACCCGCGCCAGGCGAACGACCAGCCAACGGCCTCGTGGTCGGCCGTCCCGTCCTTCCCGGCGGCTCACCTTCTTCATCGAGGGACGATGAAATGCTTTCCATTCCAGTTATCGGGTAGAGCGGTCCTCAATCATGCAATCCGCGGTCATTCCTCTGAACGAGGTCGCTCGACTCGAGGCGTTAAAGGCGCTCGATGTCCTCGACTCGGATCCGGAGGCGGAGTTCGACGCCATCGTGCGCGTCGCGTCGATGGTGACCGGCATGCCGGTCTCGCTGATCAGCCTCGTCGATGCGGAGCGGCAGTGGTTCAAGGCGAACGTCGGCCTTGCGGAAGTGACGGAGACGCCGCGCGATATCGCCTTCTGTTCGCATGCCATCCTCGGCGACCGAGTGTTCGAGGTTCCCGACGCCACGCGAGACGCCCGCTTCGCCGACAACCCGCTGGTGACCGAAGGACCCGGCATCCGCTTCTATGCCGGCGCTCCGATCCAGCTCAGTGACGGACACCGCGTCGGAACGCTGTGCGTCGTCGACCGCGCCCCCCGACTGCTCACCGCCGCCCAGAAGGACATCCTCGTGCATCTCGCCTGCGCCGCGGGGCAGGCCCTCGAAGGACGTCGGGCCGTCCGCACGACGCGGGAGCTGGCCGAGCAACTGGCGGAGCAGCACGAGCTGCTTCGGGTGACTCTCCAATCGATCGGTGATGCGGTCGTTACCGCCGACGCCGATCGAAACGTCGTCTGGATGAATCCGGTTGCCGAAAGGCTGACCGGATGGACCTCTTCCGTTGCGCGCGGAGAGTCATTGCAGCGTGTCGTGAGTCTGGGAGCGCGGAGTCCTCATGACACGCAGATCGTCTCCCCGGATATCAGATTGCTGCCGGTCGCCCTGAATGTCAGGCAGCTATCGCTGACTTCCCGGTCGGGACGTCGGATCACCATCGAGTGCTCGGAGTCGCCGATCCACAACGATGTGGAACTGGCCGTCGGATTCGTCCTCGTCTTCCGCGATGTCACGGAACAACGTCGACTCTCCAGCCAGCTGATTCACCGAGCAACCCACGATTCGCTCACGAACCTCATCAACCGGGGCGAGTTCGAAGTACGGTTGGAGCGCGCACGGGCATCGGTGCGCGCCGGGGGAGCCATCGGCGTCTTGATGTTCATCGACCTCGACCGATTCAAGGTCGTTAACGACACCTGCGGGCATGGCGCGGGCGACCGACTGTTGCAGCAAGTGTCGCGCATCCTGCGTCACTCGATGCGAGTCGGGGACACCGTCGCCCGTCTCGGCGGCGATGAATTCGGCATCCTTCTCGAAGGCTGCGCGATCGAGCTTGCGCGGCAGATCGGGCAACGGTTGTGCGAGCACATGGAGAGCTTCCGCTTCGTGCACGAAGCGCAGCGCATGCGGATCGGTACCAGCATCGGAATCGTCTCGCTCGACAACCGGTGGACGTCGGCGGCAGCGGTTCTGCAGGCGGCCGACGGCGCCTGTTACGCCGCCAAGCGGGACGGCCGCAATCGAGTGCACGTCTGGTACAAATCGGATGTTGCGATCCACGCGCTGAGCGGCGAGATGCAGTGGGCCTCGCGAATCGAGCAGGCGCTCGACGACGACCGCTTCGTCCTCTACGCACAAGTGATCGAGCCGCTCCTGTCCCGGGAACGCGGCGTGCACGCCGAAGTCCTGCTGCGCATGCTGGACGTCGACGGCGCGCGCATCGCGCCCGGCGACTTCCTTCCCGCCGCCGAACGCTTCCAACTCGCACCGCGCGTGGATCGATGGGTCATACAACGGTCGTTGGACTGGATGCGACGCCATCCGTCGAAGGATGTCGTCGGACGCTTGAGCGTCAATCTCTCGGGCCAGTCGCTCGGCGACAGCGATTTCTGCGACTGGTTGGTCGCGCGGCTGTCCGAGGCGGGTGACGGCATCTGCCGACGACTGTGCCTGGAGATCACCGAAACATCGGCGGTGACGCATCTGTCGGCCGCTGCGAGAATCCTTGCTCGCGTGCGAGCGCTCGGTGTCCGTATCGCTCTGGACGATTTCGGCGCGGGAGCTTCTTCGTTCGGCTATCTGAAGACGCTTGTCGTCGACGTGCTCAAGATCGATGGTCAGTTCGTGCGCGGCATTGTCGAC
>CALMOR010000229.1 GCA_937872165.1 uncultured Burkholderiales bacterium
CCGCGCACCGTGCGCGGATCGATGCGGGTGAGGCGGCGACGGCTGCCGTCGATCGATTCGATCTCGAGCGCATCGCGGCCGAGCGAGACGCGCTCGCAGTCGACCGCGTGACGGGCGTAGATCAACAACGCGACGCCGAGCGCCGTCATTTCGAGGACCGAGAACGGAAGCACCATCCAGGCACCCCGCAGCAGGAATACCGTCGCGATGATCGCCGAAGCGGCGACCAGCGACAGATAGAAGGCGCCGAGTTGTGCGGGCGTGAGCGCGCAGTTGCGGCTCAGCATCCAGACCCGCTGCTTGCCGGAAGCCGTGTCCGCCTCGTGTACCCGAAACATCGCCCGACCCCGTTGCAACCCGACCCGCCGCTCGATCGCCCGAAGCGGAGCGCATTCCGTCCGTACCACCGTTGAAGCAGCAAGGAAGCGCGAATCCCGAAGGATCGGGGACGGCCTTTTTTGCGCCGTCGGATTATAGGGAGTTCGCCTGTGAGCGGCAAGCCGGGGGCGTCCCGGACGTGGCGCGAATCCACCGCGCTGGCGACTCTTCGCCGGCGGCGTCAGCGCGACCGCTGCACCTTGACGATCGTCTCGCCGCGACTGGTGGTCCGCGGCTCGCCCTTCCACGCATGGGCGAAGACGAGCTCGAAGGTCAGCGCGTAGCGGCCGCTCGCGTCGCGCGCCGTTTCGAGCGCGGCCTCGACGCGACGTCGGTGGTCGCGCCCGTGCAGGCCGCGCGGGCGCGCGAGCGACGCGTTGCCGCCGAGCGCGCGGACGTCGCGCCACAGGCTCTCGGGCCGCGCATAGGTCAGCGTCAGTCGTTCCATGTCGACCACCGGCGTCGTGAAGCCCGACGAGACGAGCATGTCGCCGTAGTCGTGCATGTCGGTGAAGGGCATCACGTGCCGCGCACCGTCGACCGCGGCGAACGCGGCCGCCACTTCGCGCAGCGTGTCGGGACCGAAGGCCGAGAAGGCGACCAGCCCGCCCACGCGCGCGACCCGGCTCCACTCGGGCAGCACGCGGTGCGGCTCGGGGCTCCAGTGCAACGCGAGGTTCGACCACAGGACGTCGATGCTTCGCGCGGCGAACGGCAACGCCGCGAAGTCGGCCTGCACGCGGGAAGGACCGGCCGTGCGCACGAAGAAGCGGGAGAGGCCTCCCCGGCGAGCGGGATCTTCGATCCGTCGCAAGCGCGGCAGCGAACGATCGACGCCGAAGACCGCGGCCCCTTCGAAGCGCTCGCGGAGCATCGCAAGATCCGCGCCCGTACCGCAACCGAGGTCCGCGACCCGCGACGCATCGACGCGGACGGTCGCGAGGCGATCCAGCATCCGCCGCGCCACTTCGCGCTGCAGGAAGTCGTCGACGTCGAGCAGGCGGTTCGCGGCGAAGAGGCGCTCGACCCTCCCCGCGTCGATGGCGAGGCGCTCGTCACCGTCGGCGGCGCTCAAAAGGCCGCCCCGTCGTCCGCCGATCGGACGATGCGGTGTCGTGCTGTCAGGTCCACAGTCGCCAGGCCCTTCGCTCCGTCGTCGTTCGGCTCGATCGTGCGCCTGATCTCGCTCCGTCCGGATCCATCCACCGCGTCCGCTCCGTCCGCCCCAACGCTCCCGTGCTCGACTGGCTCTTCCCACCGAACTGCGTCCTCTGCGGAACGCGTGGCCGACCGCTCTGCGATCCCTGTCGCGACGAGGCCGTCGCAGGCCTCGCGTCCTGCTGCCGACGCTGCGCGCTTCCGCTGCCCGACGCCTCGTTCGCGCACGAATGCGGCCGCTGCCTGCGACGGCGCCCCTCCTTCGACGCGACGCTCGCCGCGGCCACCTACGAAGCGCCCTTCGACCAGCTGGTCCGGGGCCTGAAGTACGGCGCCACTCTGGCCTATGCTCCGCTGCTCGCCGATCTGCTGCACGACCGCCTCGTCGCCGATCCCCGCATCGACCGCGACGGCATCGATCGGCTGCTGCCCGTCCCGTTGTCGCGCGAACGCATCGCGTCGCGCGGCTTCAACCAGTCCATCGAGATCGCCCGCACGCTCGCACGACGCCTGGACAAGCCCATCGACCGCGTCAGCGTGCTGCGTCTGCACGACACGTCGCCACAGGCATCGCTGCCTCTCTCGGCGCGTCGACGCAACATGCGCGGCGCGTTCGCGGTCGTCGACGCGCGGAGGGCATCGATCGCCGGGTCGCGCATCGCGCTCGTCGACGACGTGATGACCACCGGCGCCACGCTCGACGAACTCGCGAAGACCCTCAAGCGCGCGGGCGCGACCAGCGTCGTGAACCTCGTCGTCGCGCGCACGCCGTGACCCGCGGACCGGCGCGCTGATCGCATGTTCAACGTCGTGCTGGTCTCGCCCGAGATCCCGCCCAACACCGGCAACGTGATCCGGCTCTGCGCCAACACCGGCTCGCGGCTCCACCTGATCGAGCCGCTCGGCTTCCCGCTCGACGACGCGCGCATGCGGAGAGCCGGCCTCGACTACCACGAGTACGCGTCGATGCAGGTGCATCGCGACTGGCCGGCCTTCGTCGAGACCGAACGGCCCGACGCCGATCGCCTGTTCGCGTTGACGACCCGCGGGACGGTCCGTCCGCACGACGTCGCGTTCGCGCCGGGCGACTGGCTGGTGTTCGGGTCCGAGACGCGCGGCCTCCCCGACGACGTGAGAGACCGCTTCCCCGCCGAACGTCGGCTGCGACTGCCGATGCGACCGGGCCAGCGCAGTCTCAACCTGTCGAACGCGGTCGCCGTCGTCGTCTTCGAGGCCTGGCGTCAGAACGGGTTCGCGGACGGGACCGTGCCGTGAGCCGATGCCGTGGGCTTCAATGTTCGTGGCGCGGCGCGCGCGCGAGCAAGGTGCCCAGCGCCTCGCGAGGAGCGAGGCCGTCGAACAGGATGGCCGCGACCGCGGCGGTGATCGGCATGTCGATCCCGAGGCCTTCGGCGCTGGCCTTCACCGAACGCGCGCAACGAATGCCCTCGGCGACGTGGCCGATCGACGCGAGCGCATGCTCGAGCGTGTCGCCCTGCCCGAGCGCGAGACCGACCCGACGATTGCGCGACAGCCCGCCGGTGCACGTCAGGATCAGGTCGCCGACGCCGGTCAGGCCCATCAGGGTCTCGGCCGATCCTCCGAGCGCGACCCCGTAGCGCATCATCTCGGACAGCCCGCGCGTCAAGAGGGCCGCACGCGCATTGGCGCCGAGCTCGAGCCCGTCGGAGATGCCGGCGGCGACCGCCATCACGTTCTTGACGGCCCCTCCGACCTCGACCCCGACGACGTCCGACGATCGATAGACGCGCACCGCGCCGCCGTGCAGCGTGTGGACGATGCGCTCGGCGAGCACCTCGTCGGCCGACGCGGCCGTCAACGCGACCGGCAGCCCGGCGGCCACTTCGCTCGCGAAGCTCGGCCCCGACAGTGCCGCGGCGGGAATGCCGGGCAGCACCGCGGCCAGGACCTGATGCGGCAACAGATGGGTATCGTCCTCGAGGCCCTTGCAGACGCAGACGACCTGACGCGGCTTCAGCGGCGCGAGCGCGACGCCCGCCGCGCGCAGTCCCGCGACCGGCGTCGCGATGACGACCAGTTCGGCGTCGTGCGCGGCCGCCTCGAGATCGCCGGTGACGAGCAACGCGTCCGGGAGCGCGAAGCCGGGGAGATAGCGGACGTTCTCGCGCACCCGCCGCAGCGCATCGACCAGCGACGGATCGCGCGCATGCAGCGTCACTTCGTGACGGCGCGCCGCGACCACCGCGAGTGCGGTTCCCCAGGCACCCGCACCGAGGATCGAGATGCGCATTCAGGGATGGCCGGCGAATCGACGCCGGCTCACTCGCCCCACACGCTCTGGACCCTGACGAATCCGCTCGGACCGTCGCGATGGCGCACGCCGACCCAGCCACCGGACGGGGGCGACGCGAGATCGAGCAACACGCCCGGCTGCACCCTGAACAGGACCGGCGCACTGTCGTCGGCGCTCGCGCGCACGTCGACCGGAGCGGGATCGGTGGCCACGACGGTCCGCTTGTCGACGAGGGACTTCTTCTCGATCCACGAGAACGCGCCGCTCGAATCGCGCACCCGCAACCAGTCGCCCTGCACGACGATGATCTCCACCGGCATGCCGCGCGGGGCGACGGCCGTCTTCGTGCCGCGCAGCGTCGGCGCGTCGTAGAGGATCGCCGGGTCGCCGCCCACCGACTTGAAATCGGCACGCGCGGGCCCCGCCGCCAGCAGCAGGGTCGACGCGACCGACATCATCAGCGACCCGCTGCGGAACTCGCCACCACGTACGCGCGGGCGGATCATGGTCGTGTCTATTGCAGCGGCGTGCCCGCCGACGTGACGAGCGACGAGGGCTGGCTGCCTTCGAGCGATGCCTTGCGCTGGTTGAAGAAGGCCTCGAAGTTGATCTCGGCCAGATGGATCGGCGGGAAGCCGGTCCGCGTGATCAGGTCCGCGAGGTTGGCGCGCAGATACGGATAGATGATGTTGGGACAGACGATGCCGAGCAACGGCTCCATCTGGTCGTCCGGCACGTTGCGGATCTCGAAGATGCCGCCCTGCTTGGCCTCGACGAGGAACGCGACCTGCTCCTTGACGCGGGTCGTCACCGTGACCGTGACCGTGACCTCGTGGATGCCGTCGAGGACCGCGGCATTGGAAACGTCGAGCTGCACCTCGACGTTCGGCGGATCGGTCTCGAGGAAGATCTGCGGCGCGTTGGGGATCTCGAGCGACGCGTCCTTCAGGTAGATGCGCTGGATGTTGAACGTCGGTTGAGCTGGGGTCGTTTCGGCCATGTCGTCTTCGTTGGTTTGTGCGACGTGCGGGGACGCACGCTGTTCGTGACCGCTCCCGACCGGGAACGCGTCGGTTAGGAAGAGGCGCCCGCGGACGGCGACAGCATCGTCGACAGCTGGCCCGTCCGATCGAGCGCGGCGAGGTCGTCGTAGCCGCCGACGTGGTGCTCGCCGATGTAGATCTGCGGGACGGTGCGGCGACCGGTCCTCGTCATCATGTCCTGACGGGCGGCGGGGTCGAGGTCGATGCGGACCTTCTCGATCTCGGTCACGCCCTTCGAGCGCAGCAGGCGTTCGGCCATCACGCAGAACGGACAGACGGCGGTGCTGTACATGCGGACGGGCGTACTCATCGGATCTCCTTCAGGCGGCACGAGGACGCGAAGCCTCGGTGGCGACGAGCTCTTCGGACGGCGCCGCAGGCACGCCGGCTTCGACCGGAGCGACGACCGCCGCATCGTTGGCGTCCGCCGTAGGCCGCTGACCACCCCGGCTCGCCCGACCGCGCTGGTCGGCGCGGCCCTTGCGGCCGGCGTCGCGAGGCGGCGCCTTCGTGTTGTCGCGGCCCGGCTGCACCAGCGGCAACCCGGCCTGCTTCCATGCGGCCACCCCGCCCGCGAGCGCGTGGGCCTCCGCGAAGCCTTCCGCGACGAAGACCGCGACGGCCCGCGACGAGTCCTGTCCCGATCCGCAGACCACGAGCACCGGCCGCGACTTGAAGCGGATCAGTTCACTCGCGCGATCCTTCAGCACCGCGAACGGCAGGTTGCGTGCACCGGCGAGCGAGCCGGCCGCGAAGTCCTTCTCGTCGCGCACGTCGACGACGATCGCGTTGCGATGGTTGATCAGTCGCGTGGCGAGCATCGGACTCAACGAAGCCGAGCCGCCGCCACGCCTGATCAGCGGCCAGAGCAACAGCCCGCCGCTGACGAGCGCGATGGCGAAGAGATAGACGTTGTCGATGAAGAATTTCACGGCAGGATGCGGGGCCGGCGGTCACCGGAAGCAGGTGGAAGGGCGGAAGTATGCTCGACGAGCGAGGCCGACATCGACCGGGGCCACGGACCCGTTCCCGCGTTGCAGGACCCGGTGCGGGTGATCATGATGCCGGTCTCCCCGAAGGGGCGCGGGGAATACCGGACGCGCATTATAAAATATTCGCCGCACCCCGCCTCATCGCTTCTTCGACGGATCGTCCCCTCATGTACAAACTCGTGCTCCTTCGCCATGGCGAATCGATCTGGAACCGGGAGAACCGCTTCACCGGCTGGACGGACGTCGACCTCACCGAGCGGGGACGCACGGAAGCGAGGGAGGCGGGACGTCTCCTGAAGGCGGAAGGATTCGACTTCGACCTCGCCTACACGTCGGTGCTGAAGCGGGCGATCCGCACGCTGTGGATCGCCCTCGACGAGATGGACCGGATGTGGTTGCCGGTGATACCGTCGTGGCGGTTGAACGAACGTCACTACGGCGCGCTCCAGGGACTCGACAAGGGCGAGACGGCGGCCGAGTACGGCGATGCGCAGGTGCTGGTCTGGCGCCGCAGCTACGACACGCCGCCCGACCCGCTCGATGCCGACGATCCTCGCGCGAGCCACGACGACCCGCGCTATGCCGCGCTGAGCCGCGAAGAGATGCCGCTGACCGAGTGCCTGAAGGACACGGTGGCCCGCGTGCTGCCGTTCTGGACCGGGACCATCGCGCCGTCGATCCGCGCCGGTCGCCGCGTGCGGATCACGGCGCACGGCAACTCGCTGCGCGCGCTGATCAAGCATCTCGACGGCATCGGCGACAGCGAGATCGTCGGGCTCAACGTTCCGACCGGTCGGCCGCTCGTCTACGAACTCGACGCCGACCTGAAGCCGATCGGAAGCCGTTATCTCGGCGACGCCGACGAGATCGCGCAGGCGATGGCCGCGGTCGCGGCCCAGGGAAAGGCGAAGGCGGGCGCCTGACCCCTTCGGTCGGGCCGCTCGCGATGGCAGCGGATCGATGTCGCCGCGCGGCTTCGCGCGTTCGTCGAAGGCTCCTCGTCGCGGTCGCTTCGCTGATCGTCGCGTCGTCGCATGGGCTCGTCGATGCCTCCGCGGCCGCTTCGGTCGCGAAGGCCGATCGGCCGGCGAAGACCGCGAAGGGATCGGCGCGAACGAACCCGAAGACGAAGCCGGCCGCGGCGCGGCGCGGACCGTCGCCGACTTCGAGAGGCGTCGACGATCCGCAGAAGGAACAGGCCCAGCAGACCGCCGAGAGAGACACGCTGACCGCTCGCATCGCGACGCTGAAGCAGCAGATCGCGGCAGGAGAGAAGTCGCGCAGCGGTGCCGCCACCGCGGGGGCCCGCGCCCCCCCCCCGCGCGCCGGGCAGGACCCCCCCC
>CALMOR010000230.1:0-22480 GCA_937872165.1 uncultured Burkholderiales bacterium
CCGGCGCGCCGCGCGGTTCGATCAGTCCCTGCACGACCAGCGTTTCGAGCACGTCGACCGGCGCCTTCGAGCCGGCGATCAGCGCACGCATCGTCGCGACGGTGCGTTGTCCGTCGACCATCAGCAGGATGGCGCGAGCGGCCATCGGCAGGCCCTGCGCACGAGAACGGATCTCGTCGCGCCCGGCATCGGTCTTCACGTACACATCGGAGTCGAGCATCAGCACGGTTCGACTTCGCGGGACGTCTCGACGACCGGACGCCAACCTCGGCGAAGCAGCCGATTATCGTGCGAAAGAAGCGCTGGACGCCACGCTCGCCAGCGTTTTGCTGCACGGGCGCAACAGCCCGAGCACCGCGGCCGGCGCGGCTCGCTGCCCCCGTCAGGCGCGCTCGGCGAGCGGGACGAAGACGAGGTCCTCGGGACCCGTGTAGTTGGCGGTGGGCCGGATGATCTTGCCGTCGATGCGCTGCTCGACGACATGGGCCGACCAGCCCGAAGTGCGCGCGACGACGAAGAGCGGCGTGAACATCGCGGTGGGCACACCCATCATGTGATAGCTGACGGCCGAGAACCAGTCGAGGTTGGGGAACATCTTCTTCGCGTCCCACATCACGGTCTCGAGCCGCTCGGCGATGTCGAACATGCGCGTGTCGCCGGCTTCCTTCGACAGCTTGCGAGCCACTTCCTTGATGACCACGTTGCGGGGATCCGAGACCGTGTAGACCGGATGGCCGAACCCGATCACGACTTCCTTCGCTTCGATGCGTCGGCGGATGTCGGCCTCCGCCTGTTCGGGCGTGCCGTAGCGCTTCTGGATCTCGAAGGCGAACTCGTTCGCGCCGCCGTGCTTGGGTCCGCGCAGGGCGCCGATGCCGCCGACGATGGCCGAGTAGAGGTCCGAGCCGGTACCGGCGACGACCCGCGCCGCGAAGGTCGACGCGTTGAACTCGTGTTCGGCGTAGAGGATCAGCGAGACGTGCATGGCCTCGACCCACGACGCGGGCGGCTCCTCGCCGTGCAGCAGGTGCAGGAAGTGGCCGCCGATCGAATCGTCGTCGGTCTCGACCTCGATCTGCCGGCCGTTGAACGCGTAGTGGTACCAGTACAGCAGCATCGAGCCGAACGACGCCATCAGGCGGTCGGCGATGTCGCGCGCGCCGGGATGATTGTGGTCGTCCTTCTCGGGCAGCACGCAGCCGAGCACCGACGCACCGGTACGCATCACGTCCATCGGATGCGACGAGGCCGGCAGGCATTCGAGCGCGTCCATCACCGCAGCCGGCAGGCCGCGCAGCGCCTTCAGCTTCTTCTTGTAGCTCGCGAGCTCGCTCTGGTTGGGGAGCTTGCCGTGCACCAGCAGATGCGCGATCTCCTCGAATTCGCTGGTGTCGGCGATGTCGAGGATGTCGTAGCCGCGGTAGTGCAGGTCGTTGCCGGTCCTGCCGACCGTACACAGCGCGGTGTTGCCCGCGGCGATGCCGGAAAGCGCGACGGACTTCTTGGGCTTGGCCGCGGAGGCGGCGGTTTCGGTCGTTGCCTGGGCCATCGAAAGGCTCCTTGAACGTCGCCCCGGAGTGACGACGGGGTGGTGTCAGCTCTTCTTCGTCGCGAACAGCGCGTCGAGCTTTTCCTCGTACGCGTGATAGCCGAGATAGCGGTAGAGATCGGAGCGGGTCTGCATCGTGTCGACGACGTTCTTCTGCGTGCCGTCGGCACGGATCGCCTCGTACACCTTCAGCGCCGCCGCGTTCATCGCGCGATAGGCCGAGCAGCAGAACAGCACGATGTCGACGTCGACCGATGCGAGCTCGGTCGTGGTGAACAGCGGCGTGAAGCCGAACTCGGTGATGTTGGCCAGGATCGGGACGCCGACCGCCTTCCTGAAGCGGTCGTACATCGCGAGCTCGGTCATCGCCTCGGGAAAGATCATGTCGGCGCCGGCCTCCACGTACGCGACCGCGCGCTCGAGCGCCGCGTCGATGCCTTCGATCGCGAGCGCGTCGGTGCGCGCCATGATCACGAAGCCCTCGTCGGTGCGCGCATCGACGGCCGCCTTGATGCGGTCGACCATCTCGTCCTTCGAGACGACCTCTTTCCCGGGCCGGTGTCCGCAGCGCTTGGTGCCGACCTGGTCCTCCATGTGGACCGCGGCGACGCCGATCCTTTCGAACTGGCGGATGGTGCGCGCGATGTTGAACGCCCCGCCCCAGCCCACGTCGATGTCGACCAGCAGCGGCAGCGTCGACGCGTCGGTGATGCGGCGCGCGTCGATCAGCACGTCCTCCATCGTGCTGATGCCGAGGTCGGGCATGCCGAGCGAATTGGCCGCGACCCCGCCACCGGACAGGTACAGCGCCTTGAAGCCGGTGGCCTCGGCCATCCGCGCGGTGTACGCGTTGATGGCGCCGATCACCGACAACGGCTTCTCGTCGGCCACGGCGCGGCGGAACCGCGCACCCATCGAGACGCTCATCGTCGGCCTCAGGCGAGCAGGTGCTTCACACCGTCCTGTTCCTCGGTCAGCTCCTTCAGCGTGAGGTCCATCCTCTCGCGGCTGAAGGCGTCGATCTCGAGGCCCTTGACGATCTCGTAGCGGCCGTCCTTCGTGACGACCGGGAAGCCGTAGATCACGTCGACCGGGATGTCGTAGCTGCCGTCGGACGGCACGCCCATCGTCACCCACTTGCCGTCGCTGCCGAGGAGCCAGTCGTGCACGTGGTCGATCGCCGCATTGGCCGCCGACGCGGCCGACGACAGGCCGCGCGCCTCGATGATCGCGGCGCCGCGCTTGCCGACCTTGGGGATGAAGGTGTCCCTGTTCCAGACGTCGTCGTTCACGAGGTCCTTCAGATCGCCGCCGCCGACCGTCGCGAAGCGGAAGTCCGGATACATGGTCGGCGAATGGTTGCCCCAGACGACCAGCTTCTCGATGTCGCCGACCGCCGTCCCGGTCTTCGTCGCGAGCTGCGACAGCGCACGGTTGTGGTCGAGCCGCAGCATCGCCGTGAAATTCTCCTTCGGCAGATCGGGCGCCGACTTCATCGCGATGTACGCGTTGGTGTTGGCCGGATTGCCGACCACCAGCACCTTGACGTCGCGGCTCGCGACCGCGTTCAGCGCCTTGCCCTGCGCCGTGAAGATCTGCGCGTTCGCCGACAGCAGGTCCTTGCGTTCCATGCCGGGACCGCGCGGCCGCGCGCCGACCAGCAGCGCCACGTCGGCGTCCTCGAACGCGACCATCGGATCGCCGGTCGGAATCACGCCCTGCAGAAGCGGGAAGGCGCAGTCCTCGAGTTCCATGATGACGCCGGCGAGAGCCTTCTGGGCCTTCTCGTCGGGAATCTCGAGCAGCTGCAGGACGACCGGCTGGTCGGGACCGAGCAGGTCGCCGTTGGCGATGCGGAACAGGAGCGCGTAGCCGATCTGGCCTGCGGCGCCGGTGACGGCGACACGCTTGGCGGCTTGGGTCATGGGATCTCCGGATGTTTGCTGTTGAGTGAAGCTCGGGAACGACGCGGAGGCGGCCGCGTCGGGCAGAACGGCCGAGGCCGATCGCCGGCTTCGCGAGGCCGTCGACGAGCGCGGTGGGATCCGGTCCGCAGCGATCCGCGCTGCGTCCACGCCCGAACGCCGTCGATCGCGGGCGCAGAGTCTACGCCGATCGGCGGTGGTCCGGAAACGGCTCTCCCCGGGAAAGGCCTCGTTCGAGAACGGATTCGTTCTCTTATATAAGATACGGATTCGTACGAAACGACTTACCCGGCCCGCGCGGCCGTCCCCGATGAAATCGGTCCATGAAGGGCGCTCGTCCGCAGTCACCCGCCACTCCGGCATCGGTGTCCCGAGCGGTGTCCGCGCGGCGACGCCGGGCGTGGCTTCGCCCGGCGCGACCTTCAGCCCGCTCTATCTGCAGATCAAGGCGCTCATCACCCGGGGGCTGCAGGGCGGGGAATGGAAACCCGGCGAGACCATTCCGAGCGAAGGCGACCTCGCCCGCCGCTACGGTGTCAGCCAGGGCACGGTGCGCAAGGCGATCGACGCGATGGCAACGGAGAACCTGCTGGTGCGCCGCCAGGGCAAGGGCACCTTCGTCGCCACGCACCACGAACCGCGCGCGCAGTTCCGTTTCCTCCGGCTCGCGCCGGACGACGATCGCGACGAGCATTCGGAGAGCCGCATCCTCGACTGCCGGCGCATGCGCGCCTCGGCCGACCTCGCGCATCTGCTGCGGCTGAAGGCCGGCGACGGCATCGTCGCGATCCGCCGGGTGCTGTCGTTCGACGGCGCACCGACCGTGCTCGACGACATCTGGCTGAACGGGTCGGTCTTCAAGGGTCTGACCGCCGAACGCATCGCCGCCTACCACGGACCGCTCTACGGTCTCTTCGAATCGGAGTTCGCGACGCCGATGACGCGGGCCGAGGAACGCATCCGCGCGGTGCCGGCCGACGCGGCGTCGGCCGGCATCCTCGAGGTCGCGACCGGTGCGCCGCTGCTGATGGTCGAACGCGTGTCGATGACCTACGACGACCGGCCCGTCGAGCTGCGGCGCGGCCTCTACTCGACCGCGCATCATCATTACCGGAACACGCTCCGATGAACCCCGTTTGGTGCGGCCCGCGAAATCGGCGAAAATGGCGCGCTGTCGTCAGCCTGGCCGACGGGTTGCAGGGCCGCCGGGAAGCCCCATCTACAACGGATCCAAGAGGCGAAGCATGACCGATCTGACGAGGCCCGCGAGGCCGATCCACCGCAACATCAACATCGGTCAGATCGTCGCCTACCGACTGCCGGCATCGGGGATCGTGTCGATCCTCCATCGCATCAGCGGCGCGTTGATGTTCCTGCTGCTGCCGTTCGTGCTCTATCTGTTCGACAAGAGCATCACGTCGCAGATCAGCTTCGAGACCTTCAAGAGCGTCACGTCGAACTTCTTCGTCAAGCTCGTCATCCTCGCGTTGATCTGGGCCTACCTGCATCACTTCGTGGCCGGCATCCGCCATCTCGCGATGGATGTCCACGTCGGCGTCGAGAAGGACACCGGACGTCAGACGGCCGTCGCCGTGTTCGTCGTCAGCCTCGTGCTGTGGCTGGCGTTCGCGCTGAAGACCTTCGGAGCCTTCTGATGGCCGCCTCGACCGAACGCATCGGACCCAAGCGCCTCGTCGTCGGCGCCCATTACGGGATGGGCGACTGGCTCGCGCAGCGCTTCACCGCGATCGTGATGGTCGTCTACACGATCATCCTGATGGTCGCGTTCTTCGGCGGCCGCGACTTCTCTTACGGCGGTTGGGCCGGACTCTTCGCGCACGCGTGGATGAAGGTCGCCACCGTCGTCACGCTGGGTGCGCTGGCCTATCACGTCTGGGTCGGCATGCGCGACATCTGGATGGACTACGTCAAGCCGACCGGCATCCGCATGCTTCTGCAGTTCGGCACGATCGTCTGGCTCTTCGCCTGCGTCGCCTATGCCGTCATCGTGCTCTGGAGGGTCTGACATGGCCGATCCGATCGATCCGTCCAATCCGTCCGCGTCCGCGCCGGTCTTCTCGATCCACAGCAAGCTGCCACGCCGGCGCTTCGACGCGGTGATCGTCGGGGCCGGCGGTTCCGGCATGCGCGCGTCGCTGCAACTGGCCGAGGCCGGCCTTTCGGTCGCGGTGCTGTCGAAGGTCTTCCCGACGCGCTCGCACACGGTCGCGGCGCAGGGCGGCATCGGCGCGTCGCTCGGCAACATGAGCGAGGACAACTGGTACTGGCACATGTTCGACACCGTCAAGGGTTCCGACTACCTCGGCGACCAGGACGCGATCGAGTTCATGTGCCGCGAGGCGCCCAACGTCGTCTACGAGCTCGAACACTTCGGCATGCCGTTCGACCGCAACCCCGACGGCACGATCTACCAGCGTCCGTTCGGCGGGCACTCGGCCAACTTCGGCGAGAAGCCCGTGGCGCGCGCCTGCGCGGCGGCCGACCGCACCGGCCACGCGATGCTGCACACGCTGTACCAGCGCAACGTGCGGGCGCGCACGCAGTTCTTCGTCGAGTGGATGGCGCTCGACCTGATCCGCGATGCCGACGGCGACGTCGTCGGCGTGGTCGCGCTCGAGATGGAGACCGGCGACGCGATGATCCTCGAGGCCAAGACGACGCTGCTCGCGACCGGCGGCGCGGGCCGCATCTGGGCCGCGTCCACCAACGCGTTCATCAACACCGGCGACGGCATGGGCATGGCCGCGCGGGCGGGCATCCCGCTCGAGGACATGGAGTTCTGGCAGTTCCATCCGACCGGCGTCGCCGGCGCCGGGGTGCTGATCACCGAAGGCGTCCGCGGCGAGGGCGGCATCCTGCTCAACAGCAACGGCGAACGGTTCATGGAGCGTTACGCGCCGACGCTGAAGGACCTTGCGGCGCGCGACTTCGTGTCGCGTTCGATGGACCAGGAAATCAAGGAAGGCCGCGGCTGCGGTCCGAAGAAGGACTACGTGCTGCTCAAGCTCGACCACCTGGGCGCCGACACGATCATGAAGCGGCTGCCGTCGATCCGCGAGATCGCGATCAAGTTCGCGAACGTCGATCCGATCAAGGAGCCGATCCCGGTCGTGCCGACCATCCACTACCAGATGGGCGGCATCCCCACCAACTACCTCGGGCAGGTGGTGGTCCCGAAGAACGGCAACCCGAACGAGATCGTCAACGGGCTCTACGCGATCGGCGAGTGCGCCTGCGTCTCGGTGCACGGCGCCAACCGGCTCGGCACCAACTCGCTGCTCGACCTGCTGGTGTTCGGCCGCTCGGCCGGCAACCACATCGTCGCGTCGGGCCTGAAGGACAAGCCGTGGAAGACGCTGCCGGCCGATGCGGCGGAGGCCACCACGGCGCGGCTCGCGGCGCTCGAGTCGCGCGGCAGCGGCGAGAAGACGCAGGACGTCGCCAACGACATCCGTTCGAACATGCAGGCGCATTGCGGCGTGTTCCGCACGCAGGCGCTGCTGGGCGAGGGCGTGAGCAAGATCATGGCGCTCGCCGAGCGCGCGAAGGACGTGGCCGTCCAGGACAAGTCGAAGGTCTTCAACACCGCCCGCATCGAGGCGCTCGAGCTCGACAACCTGGTCGAGGTGGCGAAGGCGACCATTGTCGCGGCCGAGGCTCGCAAGGAGTCGCGCGGCGCGCATGCGCGCGAGGATTTCCCCGACCGCAACGACGCCGACTGGATTCGCCACTCGCTGTTCTATACCGAAGGCAACCGGCTCGACTACAAGCCGGTGAACCTGAAGCCGCTCACGGTCGAGACCTTCCAGCCGAAGAAGCGCACGTTCTGATCCGCACGACGCCGCACCGCTACCCAGGCATCACCGACCGATACCGAGGCAACGCATGACCGCAAACCACCCTGCTGAAGTCCACGCCGTCGAGAAGACCGTCGCGTTCGGCGGCCACGGCACCGCCGAGCATCCGACGCGGGTCATGAAGTTCGAGATCTATCGCTACGATCCCGACACCGGCAAGGCGCCGTACATGCAGAAGCGCGAGGTCGAGCTGTACGACACCGACAAGATGCTCCTCGACGCGATCCTGCGCATCAAGGCCGACGTCGACGACTCGCTGTCGATCCGGCGCTCGTGCCGCGAGGGTGTGTGCGGCTCGGACGCGATGAACATCAACGGTAAGAACGGCCTCGCGTGCACGACCAACCTGCGCGACCTGAAGCAGCCCATCGTCCTTAAGCCGCTGCCCGGCCTGCCGGTGATCCGCGACCTGATCGTCGACATGTCGCAGTTCTTCAAGCAATACCACTCGATCAAGCCGTTCCTCATCAACGACGAGATCCCGCCCGAGAAGGAGCGCTACCAGTCGCCCGCGGAGCGCGAGGAACTCGACGGCCTCTACGAGTGCATCCTGTGCGCCTGCTGCTCGACGTCGTGCCCGAGCTTCTGGTGGAACCCCGACAAGTTCGTCGGTCCGGCCGGGCTGCTGCAGGCCTATCGATTCATCGCCGACAGTCGCGACCAGGCGACCGGCGAACGCCTCGACGACCTGCAGGATCCGTATCGCCTGTTCCGTTGCCACACCATCATGAACTGCGTCGACGTCTGTCCGAAGGGACTGAACCCCGCGAAGGCGATCGGGAAGATCAAGGAATTGATGGTGCGTCGCGCCGTCTGATCGGACCGCCTTGGAAGCGACGTCCCATCAGGCCGATCCGCTGCGTCGGGCGCGGCTGCGCTGGCGCTCGCGGCGCGGCCTGCTCGAGAACGACCTGATCCTCACGCGTTTCCTCGACCGGTACGAGGCGGTGCTCGGCGACGACGACGTCGGCGCGCTGACGCGATTGCTCGAGCTGTCGGACAACGACCTGATGGACCTGATCCTCGCCCGGAGCGAGTTGCCGGCCGAGCTCTCGGGGCCGTCGAGCGACCGGCTCCTCGCGCTGCTGCGCGGCGCCTGACGTCGATCCGGACGGCCGCACCCCGGGAGGGGTCCGGTGCACGACGCTTCAACGATGCACCTCGCGACGCGTGTGCGGGGCGCACGGCCGGCCGGGTCGCCGCCGCGACGACCGGTAACGCATGCACGCACGCAGTTCACCCGACAAGAAGGACTCAAGAATGGATGCCTCAGAAATCAAGGCGAAGCTGACCCTGTCGAACGGCTCAAAGGACCTCGACCTGCCCGTGTTCAAGGGCACCCTCGGCCCCGAGGTCATCGACATCCGCAAGCTCTACGGCGCGACCGGCATGTTCACGTACGACCCCGGCTTCATGTCGACCGCGTCGTGCAACTCGACGATCACGTACATCGACGGCGACAAGGGAGAGCTGCTGTATCGCGGCTATCCGATCGAACAGCTCGCGACCGGCGGCGACTTCCTCGAGACCTGCTACCTGCTGCTCAACGGCGAGCTGCCGAACGCGACGCAGAAGAAGGAGTTCACGCACCTCGTGACCCAGCACACGATGGTCCACGAGCAGATGACCTTCTTCTATCGCGGTTTCCGCCGCGACTCGCACCCGATGGCGGTCCTGGTCGGCACCGTCGGCGCGCTGTCGGCCTTCTATCACGATTCGCTCGACATCAACGATCCGCGTCACCGCGAGGTATCGGCGATCCGCCTGATCGCGAAGCTGCCGACGCTGGTCGCGATGGCCTACAAGTACGTGATCGGGCAGCCGTTCGTGTATCCGCGGAACGACCTCTCGTACAGCGCCAACTTCCTGCGCATGATGTTCGCGGTGCCGGCCGAGGAATACGTGCCGAACGACGTGCTGGTGCGTGCGTTCGACCGCATCCTGATCCTGCATGCCGACCACGAGCAGAACGCGTCGACGTCGACGGTGCGTCTCGCGGGGTCGTCGGGCGCGAATCCGTTCGCCTGCATCGCCGCGGGCATCGCGTGCCTTTGGGGCCCCGCGCACGGCGGCGCCAACGAGGCCGCGCTCAACATGCTGAAGGACCTGCAGGCGCAGGGCGGCGAGGCCAGGCTCGGCGAGTTCATCGACAAGGTCAAGGACAAGAACTCGAACGTCAAGCTGATGGGCTTCGGCCATCGCGTCTACAAGAACTACGACCCGCGCGCGAAGCTGATGCGCGAGACCTGCCACGAGGTGCTCGACGAGCTCGGCCTGCACGACGACCCGCTGTTCAAGCTCGCGATGGCGCTGGAGAAGGTCGCGCTGGAAGACGAGTACTTCGTGTCGCGCAAGCTCTATCCGAACGTGGACTTCTATTCGGGCATCGTGCAGAGCGCGCTCGGCATCCCCACCACGCTGTTCACCGCGATCTTCGCGCTCGCGCGCACCGTCGGCTGGATCGCGCAGTGGAACGAGATGATCTCGGACCCGGAGCAGAAGATCGGCCGGCCGCGCCAGCTGTACGTCGGCGCGCCGCGGCGCGACGTCAAGCCGATCGGCGAGCGCTGAGCGACGCGCGGCGGCGCTCGATGCGGCCGCTCGCGCGGTCGCCGCTCACCGCACCGACGACCGCCGGTCGGCGCGGCCTTCCGTGACGGACCGCTGCCCCCGGTGGTCAAGCCGGACCCGCGGTGCTATCCTCTCGCCCCTGTTCGCGCCTCGTCCTCACGAAGTGCGCGATCGTCGCAATCCGCAGAGCGGCATGGCCGCGAAGCGGAGGTTGGTCCCTCCGGGGATCACCCACTCACACTCGGGTTGCCCGGGGAAAGGTGCAGCACCATGATGCAAGAGTCGCGTCTCGATTCCTATCTCTTCGGCGGCAACGCCCCGTACGTCGAGGAGCTCTACGAGAGCTACCTGAACAACCCCGGCTCGGTCGCCGAGCACTGGCGCGAATACTTCGACCAGCTGCAGCACGTGCCCGCGCCCGACGGCAGCAACGCCATCGACGTTTCGCACGCGCCGATCGTCACGTCGCTCGCGCAACGCTCGAAGGACCGCCGGCTCACGCCGCCCAATGCGGCCAACGACGTCCTCGCGACCAAGCAGGTCTACGTCCAGCAGCTGATCGCCGCCTATCGCTTCCTCGGCGCGCGCTGGGCCAACCTCGATCCGCTGAAGCGCCAGGAACGCCCGACCATCCCCGAACTCGAGCCGGCCTTCTACGACTTCACCGAAGCCGACATGGCGACGATCTATCCGGCGCCGAACACCTATTTCGGCTTCGAGGAGGCGTCGCTGCGCGAGATCGTCAAGGCGCTGCGCGAGACCTACTGCGGGTCGATCGGTGCCGAGTTCATGTACGTCAGCGATCCGCAGGAGAAGCGCTGGATGCAGGAGCGGCTCGAGTCGATCCGCGCGAACCCGAGCTACGGCGCCGCCGAGCGTCGCCACATCCTCGATCGCCTGACCGCCGCCGAAGGACTCGAGCGCTACCTCGCGACGCGCTACGTCGGCCAGAAGCGTTTCTCGCTCGAGGGCGGCGAGAGCTTCATCGTGTCGATCGACGAGGTCGTGCAGCGCGCCGGCAGTCAGGGCGTGCAGGAGATCGTCATCGGCATGGCCCACCGCGGCCGCCTCAACCTGCTCGTCAACGTGCTCGGCAAGATGCCGGCCGAGCTCTTCGCCGAGTTCGAGGGCAAGCACGTCGACGACCTCCCGTCGGGCGACGTCAAGTATCACAAGGGCTTCTCGAGCGACGTGTCGACGCCGGGAGGACCGGTGCACCTGTCGCTCGCGTTCAATCCCTCGCACCTCGAGATCGTCAACCCGGTCGTCGAGGGCTCGGCCAAGGCGCGCATGGAACGGCGCGGCGACCACGACGGCAGCCAGGTCCTGCCGATCCTCGTCCACGGCGACGCGGCCTTCGCGGGCCAGGGCGTCGTGATGGAGACGCTCAACCTCGCGCAGACCCGCGGCTACGGCACGCACGGCACGATCCACATCGTCATCAACAACCAGATCGGCTTCACCACGTCGGACCCGCGCGACTCGCGCTCGACGCTGTACTGCACCGACGTCGTCAAGATGATCGAGGCGCCGGTCCTGCACGTGAACGGCGACGACCCGGACGCGGTCGTGCTCGCGACGCAGATCGCCTGCGACTACCGCGAGAAGTTCAAGCGCGACGTCGTGATCGACATCGTCTGCTTCCGCAAGCTCGGCCACAACGAACAGGACACGCCGGCGCTGACGCAGCCGCTGATGTACAAGAAGATCGCGCAGCATCCCGGCACGCGGAAGCTGTATGCCGATCGCCTCGTCAAGCAGGGCGTCCTTTCGGAGCCCGAGACCGAGCAGTTCGTCACCGACTTCCGGACCGCGATGGACGCGGGCAAGCTCACCGTCGACCCGGTGCTCTCGAACTTCAAGAGCAAGTACGCCGTCGACTGGATGCCGTTCCTCAACCGCAAGTGGACCGACTCGGCCGACACGGCGGTGCCGATGACCGAGCTGAAGCGGCTCGGCGCGCGGATCACCGCGCTGCCGGCCAACTTCAAGCCGCATCCGCTGGTCGAGAAGGTGATCGCCGATCGCTCGAAGATGGCGAAGGGCGAGCAGTTGCTCGACTGGGGCATGGGCGAGCATCTCGCGTTCGCGTCGCTGGTCGCATCCGGCTTCGGCGTGCGCATCACCGGACAGGACTCGGGACGCGGCACGTTCACGCATCGCCACTCGGTCTTGCACGACCAGAACCGCGAGCGCTTCGACGCCGGTACCTACATCCCGCTGCAGAACGTCTCGGACGGACAGGCGCCGTTCACCGTGATCGACTCGGTGCTGTCCGAGGAAGCCGTGCTCGGCTTCGAGTACGGCTATTCGTCGGCCGAGCCGAACACGCTCGTGATCTGGGAGGCGCAGTTCGGCGACTTCGTCAACGGCGCGCAGGTCGTGATCGATCAGTTCATCTCGTCGGGCGAGGTCAAGTGGGGCCGCGTCTCGGGCCTCACGATGATGCTGCCGCACGGCTACGAAGGGCAGGGGCCCGAGCATTCGTCGGCGCGCCCCGAGCGCTTCCTGCAGCTCTGCGCCGACAACAACATGCAGGTCGTGCAGCCGACGACGCCGGCGCAGGTGTTCCACCTGCTGCGCCGGCAGATGATCCGCCTCTTCCGCAAGCCGCTCGTGATCCTGACGCCGAAGTCGCTGCTGCGTCACAAGGAGGCGGTGTCGGACCTGCACGAGCTCGCGCGCGGCGGCTTCCAGACCGTGATCCCCGAGACCGCGAGCGACCTCGATCCGAAGAAGATCAAGCGCGTCATCGTCTGCTCGGGCAAGGTCTACTACGAGCTGCGCACCGCGCGCGGCGATCGCGAGGACACGGCCATCCTGCGGCTCGAGCAGCTCTATCCGTTCCCGCACAAGGCGTTCTCGAACGAGCTCAAGAAGTATCCGCACGCGACCGAGATCGTCTGGTGCCAGGACGAGCCGCAGAACCAGGGCGCGTGGTTCCAGATCCAGCACAACCTGCTCGAGAACCTCGACGACACCCAGAAGCTGTCGTATGCCGGCCGGCCGGCCTCGGCGTCGCCCGCGGTCGGTTACTACGCGAAGCACAACGAGCAGCAGAAGGCGCTGATCCAGTCGGCCTTCGGTCGCGCACGCGGCCTCGTGCTGAGCAAGTAGTCGCCCGACGTCCCCGCGCGAGCGGGGATCGGGCGACGTTCACGCCCGACCCTTCCGCATTCGACGACGCTGGGTTCCCTCGACCGGGGGAACGACGAACTGCCAGCGTCGCTTCATCAACTACAACGGAGTCATGCATGGCGCTCGTCGAAGTGAAAGTCCCGCAGCTGTCCGAGTCGGTCTCGGAAGCGACCCTCCTTCAATGGAAGAAGAAGACGGGAGACGCCGTGGCACGCGACGAAGTGCTGGTCGAGATCGAGACCGACAAGGTGGTGCTCGAAGTGCCCGCCTCGGCGGCCGGCGTGATGGGCGAGATCGTCATGCAGGACGGCAGCACGGTGACGTCGGACCAGCTGATCGCGAAGATCGACACCGACGGCAAGACCGGCGCGACGGCGACCGCGTCCGCCCCGGCGCCGGCCGCAGCGGCGGCTGCCGAGGCCGCTCCCCCCGCACAGGCGCCGGCGCCATCGGCCGCCGCTCCTGCACCTTCGGCGTCGGCGCCGATCGCGATGCCGTCGGCCGCGAAGATCATGGCCGAGAACGACGTGTCGGGCGAGCAGGTCGCGGGCACCGGCAAGGACGGCCGCATCACGAAGGGCGATGCGCTCGGGGCCGTCGCCTCCGCGGCCGCGCGGCCGCAACCGGCCAACCTCACGCCGACCCGCGCGCCCGCGCCCGCGTCGCCGAACGTGCCGGCCAACCTGACCGCCGACGCGATGCTGGACGGCCGCACCGACCAGCGCGTGCCGATGTCGCGGCTGCGCCAGCGCGTGGCCGAGCGCCTGATCCAGTCGCAGTCCACCGCCGCCATCCTGACGACCTTCAACGAGGTCAACATGGCGCCGGTGATGGAGATGCGCAACCGCTACAAGGACCGCTTCGAGAAGGAGCACGGCGTCAAGCTCGGCTTCATGTCGTTCTTCGTCAAGGCGGCGCTGTACGCGCTGAAGAAGTATCCGATCGTCAACGCGTCGGTCGACGGCACCGACATCGTCTACCACGGCTACTTCGACATCGGCATCGCGGTGAGCTCGCCGCGCGGCCTCGTGGTGCCGATCCTGCGCAACGTCGACCAGATGAGCTTCGCGGACATCGAGAAGGCCATCGGCGAATTCGCCAACAAGGCGAAGGAGGGCAAGCTCGCCATCGAGGACCTCACCGGCGGCACCTTCTCGATCTCCAACGGCGGGACCTTCGGCTCGATGCTGTCGACGCCGATCATCAACCCGCCGCAGTCCGCGATCCTCGGCGTGCATGCGACCAAGGACCGCCCATGGGTCGAGAACGGCCAGGTCGTGATCCGTCCCGTCAACTATCTCGCGATGTCGTACGACCATCGCATCATCGACGGCCGCGAGGCGGTGCTCGCGCTGGTCGCGATGAAGGAGGCGCTGGAGGACCCGGCGCGCATCCTCCTCGATCTCTGAGCGGGTCGACGCATCCATGTCCCTCGCCGACGAGATCGACCGGCTGGCCGCCCAGCGCGATGCGGGCCGCCTGACGGAGGCCGAGTTCGAGGCGGCGAAGGCGAGGCTCCTCGCCCCGCCTCCCGCGGTGGCGGGTCCGGGCCGCGAGTACTCGTCGATCAACGACCTGCGCAGGTCCGTCGCCGATCGCTGGATCGGCGGCGTCTGCGGCGGTCTCGCGAAGACGACCGGCATCGACAGCTGGATCATCCGGCTGCTGTTCGTGCTGTGCCTCCTCTTCGCCGGCTTCGGGCTGCTGCCCTACGTGCTGCTGTGGATCTTCGTTCCGCCGGAGCGCTGATCCTGCTCGTCCCGTCCCGCCCGACGCTTGCATCCGCGACCTTCGATCGCATGTTCCCCCGGTCGCCCGCAACCGCGCGGCGACCTTCCACCTCGCTGAAAAACAACCCATCATGAGCAAGAACTTCGACGTCGTCGTCATCGGCGGTGGCCCCGGCGGCTACATCGCCGCGATCCGGGCCGGCCAGCTCGGCCTGTCGGTCGCCTGCATCGACGCCTGGCAGAACGCGAAGGGCGGCTCCGCCCTCGGCGGCACCTGCACCAACGTCGGCTGCATCCCGTCGAAGGCCCTGCTGCAATCGTCCGAGCACTTCGAGATGGCGGGCCACGGCTTCGCCGAACACGGCATCGGCGTCGAGGGACTGAAGCTCGATCTCGCGACGATGCTGAAGCGGAAGGACAAGGTGGTCCAGCAGAACAACGACGGCATCACCTACCTGTTCAAGAAGAACAAGGTCACGTCCTTCCTCGGACTCGGCTCGTTCGTCGGCAAGGTCGACGGCGGCTACGAGATCAAGGTGTCGAGGAGCGGCGCGGCCGACGAGACCGTCGTCGGCAAGCACGTCGTCGTGGCGACCGGTTCCAATCCGCGCGCGTTGCCGAACGCGCCGTTCGACGAGAAGCGGGTGCTGTCGAACACCGGAGCTCTCGCGATCGGCGACGTGCCGAAGACCCTGTGCCTGATCGGCGCCGGCGTCATCGGCCTCGAGATGGGGAGCGTGTGGCGCAGGCTCGGCGCCGAGGTCACGGTGCTCGAAGCCCTGCCCGCGTTCCTCGGCGCGGTCGACGAGCAGGTGGCGAAGGAGGCGCGCAAGGCCTTCGACAAGCAGGGCCTCGCGATCACGCTCGGCGTGAAGATCACGAAGGTCGCGACCGGCGACGCCGACGTCACGGTCGAGTACGACGACGCCGAAGGCAAGCCGCAGAAGCGCACGTTCGAACGCCTGATCGTGTCGATCGGTCGCGTGCCCAACACAGACGGTCTCGCGGCCGACGCGGTGGGACTCGCGCTCGACGAGCGCGGCTTCGTCGTCGTGGACGGCGACTGCCGGACCAACCTCGAGAACGTGTGGGGCATCGGCGACGTCGTCCGCGGGCCGATGCTCGCGCACAAGGCCGAAGAGGAAGGCTCGGCGGTGGCCGAGCGCATCGTCGGCCAGAAGCCGCACGTCGACTTCAACACCGTGCCATGGGTGATCTACACGCATCCCGAGATCGCGTGGGTCGGGCAGACCGAGCAGGCGCTGAAGACGTCGGGCCGCGCGTACAAGGCGGGCACCTTCCCGTTCCTGGCCAACGGACGGGCGCGCGCGCTCGGCGACACGACCGGCCTCGTCAAGGTGATCGCCGATGCGACGACCGACGAGATCCTCGGCGTGCACATGGTGGGACCGGGCGTCTCCGAGCTGATCGCGGAGGCGGTCGTCGCGATGGAGTTCAAGGCGTCGTCCGAGGACATCGGCCGCATCTGCCATGCGCATCCGTCGCTGTCCGAAGCGACCAAGGAAGCGGCCCTCGCGGTCGAGAAGCGCGCACTCAATTTCTGATGCGGCCGTCGGCCCCGCGGTCGCGTCGTGAACGTCCGTGAGTCCTACGACGACGCGCTGACGCGTCGCGGCTTAGAGCCCGACGACGCGCAGCGCGCGGCCGTCGATCGACTGCAGCGCCTCTACGACGACTTCGTCGAATTCAGGAAGAAGCGCTCCAATGCGCTGATGAAGGCGCTGACGCGGACGCCGCCGCCGCGCGGGGTCTACCTGTGGGGCGGCGTCGGGCGCGGCAAGAGCTTCCTGATGGACAGCTTCTATTCGGTGGTGGAAGTGCGCCGCAAGACGCGCATCCACTTCCACGAATTCATGCGCGGCGTGCATCACGAACTCGATACCCTGAAGGGCATGAGCGATCCGCTCGACGAGGTCGCGAACCGGATCGCGAGGAAATATCGGCTCGTGTGCTTCGACGAGTTCCACGTCAGCGACATCGCCGACGCGATGATCCTGCACCGATTGCTGTCGCCCCTGTTCGAGCTCGGTGTCGTGTTCGTGATGACGTCGAACTATCGACCGGACACCCTCTATCCCGAGGGACTGCATCGCGATCGCATCCTGCCGGCCATCGAGCTGCTCGAGGAGAACCTCGACATCGTCGCCGTCGACGGCGGCACCGACTATCGCACCCGCACGCTCGAGCAGACGACGACCTATCTCGTGCCGCTGGGTGCGGCGGCCGACCATGCGCTGCGGAGCGCCTTCGAGTCTCTCGCCGAAGCGGGCGACGAGGATCCGCGCATGACGATCGAGATGCGGGTCATCCGCGCGTTGCGCCGTGCGGGCGGCGTCGTGTGGTTCGATTTCGCGACGCTGTGCGGCGGACCGCGCTCGCAGAACGATTACCTCGAGATCGCCAACCGCTTCCACACGGTGATCCTGTCGGACGTGCCGCGCATGGGCGCGTCGTCGTCGTCCGAAGCGAGGCGCTTCACGTGGCTGGTGGACGTCTGCTACGACCGTCGCGTCAAGCTGATCCTGTCGGCCGAGGTACCGGCCGACGAGCTCTACACGACGGGCACCCTCGCCGCCGAGTTCCTGCGCACGGCCAGTCGCCTCCGCGAGATGCAGTCGGTCGAGTACCTGCGCTCCGAGCGACGCAAGGCCCGGGTCGATCTGTGATCGTCGATAATCGCGCGATGTCCGATCTGCCTCGACGCACGACCCTTCCGCGCTGGACGCTGGTCCTCGCGTCGTTGCTCGCGCTCGCCTCGCTCGACGGAAGCGCCGCACCGGTCCCGGGATCGCTGCGCGAGCAATTCCCCGCCGGCTCGATCGACTCGGACGCCCGGGCCGACGCGGCGCTCTCGATGACGAGCGGCGCGAAGGCCCATATCGAGGCCGAATACAGTTCTTCGGCACGCGACTGCGTGGACACCCTGCTGGTCAACGCCTGCATCGAGCGCGCGCGCGCGCTCCGGCGCCAGCGTCTCGAAGACCTCGACGCGGTGGAGCTCGATGCGAACCGCTTCAAGCGGCGCGACAAGTCCGATCGTCTCGAAGCGGATCGCAAGAAGCGCGAAGCCGAACGTGCCGCCAATGCGGAAGCCGATGCGGCGCTCCGCGCACGCAACCGTCAGGCGTTCGAGGAGCGGCAGGCGCAGGCCGCCCGCGATGATGGCGTCACGCGACCGGACCGAGGCCGCGCGCGCACGCGCGGCCTCGTCGAAGCGGAAGCCCGCGATCAAGGTCGCGCCGGTGCCCGAAGCCGCGCGCGATGCAGAGCAGCGCGCGAAGAACGCCGTGGATCACGAGACCAAGCTGCGCGAGGCCGAGGCGCACCGGCTCGACATCGAGCGCCGCGTCGCGACCAGGACCGCGGACCGGCAGAAGCGCGCCGCCGAGAAGAAAGCCAAGGAGGCGAAGGAGGCCGCACGGACCACGGCATCCGCGGCGACACGGTCCTGAGCGAGGCCGGCCGGCCCCGACCTCACGGGAAGGTGCTGTCGCTGGTCGAGCCCAGCGAAGCCCGGCCATGTCGCTGATCGACCGGCTCCATCCGCACGATCGCCAGCGTGCAGTTGTCGCCTCCTCCGTCGGCGCGCTCGCGGGCGACGTGGATCAGACGTTCCGAAGCCTTGCGCGGGGGATAGGTCGACAGCATGACGGCGAGTTCGTTGTCGCTGAAGTAGTGCCACAGCCCGTCGCTGCAGAGGAAGAAGGTGTCGCCCGGAGAAAGGATGTCGATGCTGCCGAAGTCGATCGACGGCTGCTTGTTGGTCCCGAGCGCATGCGTGAGCAGGTTGGACAGCCGATGCGAGCTGGCGCCGTGGCGGTCGAGCTTGCCTTCGTTGACGAGCTGCTCCACGTACGAGTGATCGATGGTCCGCCCGACCAGCTTGCCTTCGCTGAAGCGGTAGATGCGGCTGTCGCCGACGTGAGCCCAGTCGGCGCGATGCGGCTGCACGACCAGCGCGGCCAGCGTGCTGTGCGGCTCCTTCTCGGTCGACAGGGCCGAGAGGCGGATCACGAGATGCGCTTCGTTGACGATCTCGGTCAGCAGCGATTCGATCGAATCGCCGAGGGAGTACTCGGCGAAGATGTTCTTCGCGGTGCTCATGACCTGCTGGGCGGCCATCGCGCCGCCGGTCTTGCCACCCATGCCGTCGGCGACGACGAAGAGGGCCGAGTCGGGGAGTCGTCGCGACGTGAAGATGCCGACCCGGTCCTGCTGTTCGGGCCGATCGCCGATGTGCTGGCCGGTGCAGGCGGTGATGCGCAGAGCGGTCGAAACGGCGCTCGCGGGCGTAATGCTTCCGGGTTGTGGGCGCTCTGGGGTCACCGATGCGGCTTTACAATAGGGTCCCGTCGCATTATGCACGTACCTCGAAACTGCTCTCTGCATGGAAGACCAGGTCATCAATCGTCGGATCGTCGAGCTGCAGGTCGAGCACCGCGACCTCGACGACGTGATCGCCCGGCTGACCGCGTTGCCCGGTCACGATGAGCTCCAGTTGCGCCGGCTGAAGAAAAAGAAGCTCCAGATCAAGGACCAGATCCTGCAGTTGCAGATCCAGCTCGTCCCCGACATCCCGGCCTGAGCGGCCCGGCCTCCCGTCGTTCCACCGCGCCTCGCGCCCGCCTCGCGTTGTCCTCCATCGCCTCCGATCGCCGTGCCGCGCTGGCCGGCATCTTCTCCGACCGCGGTGCGCTCGCCGCGCACGTGTCCGGCTATCGGCCGCGCGACGGCCAGATCGAGATGGCCGAGGCCGTGGCCGATGCGATCGACGGTTGCCGCACGCTGATCGCCGAAGCGGGCACCGGGACCGGCAAGACCTTCGCCTACCTCGTGCCCGCGCTGCTGTGGGGCGGCAAGGTGATCGTCTCGACCGGCACGAAGACCCTGCAGGACCAGCTCTTCCGCAAGGACATCCCGACCGTGCGCGCGGTGCTCCAGGCGCCGGTCACGGTCGCGTTGCTGAAGGGCCGTGCCAACTACGTGTGCCACGAGTACCTCGGGCGCACGCAGGAGAACGGACGGCTGACGTCGCGGCAGGACGCGGTGCATCTGCGATCGATCGTGCGCTTCGCGCAGTCGACCGGCAGCGGCGACCGCGCGGAGCTCGCCGAAGTGCCCGAGCAGGCGCCGATCTGGAACCTCGTCACGTCGACCCGCGACAACTGCCTCGGCGTCGAGTGCGCGCACTACCGCGAATGCTTCGTGATGAAGGCGCGCCGCGCGGCGCAGGAAGCCGACGTCGTCGTCGTCAACCACCATCTCTTCTTCGCCGACCTCGTGCTGCGCGACGAAGGCATCACCGATCTCCTGCCCACCGCGAACACGGTCGTCTTCGACGAGGCCCATCAACTGCCCGAGACGGCCACGCTCTTCTTCGGCGAGACGGTGTCGACCGCGCAGCTGATGGAGCTCGCACGCGACGTGCTGGCCGAGGGTCATGCGCACGCGCGCGACGCGATGACCTGGGTCGACGCGACCTCGCCGCTCGAGAAGGCGGCGAGGGATCTGCGGCTGTCGCTCGGAATGCAGGTCCAGCGGATCAACGTCGGCCAGTTGCCGCCGTCGGCGCCGTTCCACGCGGCGCTTGTCGACGTCGAGCGCGCGCTGTCCACGCTCACCGCGATCCTGGAGCGACAGGCCGAGCGGGCCGAGACGCTCGAGCAGTGCTGGCGACGGGCGCTGCAGTTGTCCGAGCGCATCGCCCGCTGGCGGCAGGGCGACGACGAGACCGCCGCGCCGACCATCCGCTGGCTCGAAGCCTTCACGAGCGCGCTGCAGCTGCACCGCACGCCGCTGTCGGTCGCAGAGGTCTTCAATCGCGAGCGCGAGGGGACGCCGCGCGCGTGGATCTTCACGTCGGCCACGCTCGCCGTGAAGGACGACTTCGATCACTTCACCGCGCAGCTCGGTCTGTCGTCCCGCGATGCGAGGAGCTGGCCGAGCCCGTTCGACTACTCGAAGCAGGGATTGCTGTATCTGCCCGAAGGCCTGCCCGATCCGCTGTCGTCGCACTACACCGCGGCTGTCGTCGATGCCGCATGGCCGCTGATCCGCGCCGCGGGCGGCAGGACCTTCGTGCTCTGCACGACGCTGCGTGCGGTACGGGCCGCCGGCGACCTGGTGCGTGGCCGCATCGAGGCCGAAGGTCGGGACTTTCCGCTGCTGCTGCAGGGGGAGGGCAGTCGCAGCGAACTGCTGGAGAGGTTCCGGAGGGCGGGCAACGCGGTGCTGGTCGGCAGCCAGAGCTTCTGGGAGGGCATCGACGTGCGCGGCCGCGCGCTGTCGTTGGTGGTCATCGACAAGCTGCCGTTCGCGCCGCCCGACGACCCGGTGCTCGCGGCCCGCCTCGACGCGCTGGCGAAGCGCGGCGGCAATCCGTTCATGGACCATCAGCTGCCGACCGCGGTGATCAGCCTCAAGCAGGGAGCGGGTCGGTTGATCCGCGACGAGACCGATCGCGGCGTGCTGATGATCTGCGACCCGCGGCTCGTGACCAAACCCTACGGGCGCCGCATCTGGCAGAGCCTGCCGCCGTTCAGGCGCACGCGCGACGAGGTCGTCGCGACGGCCTTCTTCGATCAGCCCGACGCGGAGCCGGCGGTCACCAGAACTTCCACCACGGATTCTTTTCCTTGACCACCGCGTCGGACGCGGGGAAGTTGCTGTCGAGGATGCGCCGGGTGTCATCGCGCAACTGGGGCATCGACAGCCCGTCGTAGGCGGCCACCATGATCTGCAACGCATCCCGCACCGCCGGGGCCTGCTGGTATTGCTGGACCACGATCTCCGCCCGGTTGACCGCCGCTACGTAAGCGCCGCGGCGCAGGTAATAGCGCGCCACGTGGACCTCGTGCGCGGCCATCGCATTGACGAGGTACTTCAGACGCACGACCGCATCCGGCGTGTACTTGCTCTCGGGATAGCGGATGACGAGTTCGCGGAAGGCGTCGAAGGCGTCGCGCAAGGCCTTCGGATCGCGCTCGGTGAGGTCCTGCTGCGCGAGCGAGCCGAGCAGGCCGAGGTTGTCGTTGAAGTTGACGAGCCCCTTCAGATACCAGACGTAGTCCGCGTTGGGACTGTTCGGATAGGTCTTCAGGAAGCGGTCCGCGGCGGCCAGCGAGAGGTCCTTCTCGCCGTCCTTCCATTGCGCGTATGCGACCTCCATCAGCGCCTGCTGCGCGTAGCGGCCGAACGGGTAGCGCGACTGCAGCGTCTCGAAGAGCTTGATGGCCGCGGTATAGCCGCCGGCGGACAGTTCGTCCTCGGCCTCTGCATATAATCGTTGCGCACTCCAGGTCGCGGTCTTGTCGCTCGTCAGGCCGCTGAAGAGTCCGCAGGCGCCGAGCGCGGCGACCATCGCGACCGACACGATGGCCTTCAGCAATCCGCTGCCGACCGACCCGATGCGCGACGTGGCGGTCCCGCGATGCGCCCCGTCGGCCGTCTTCCACGCCGACGCCACACCCGAAAAGTCGTTCTCTTTCATGCCGCTACCCGCCTCGATCGAAGCGAACGAGTATAGCCGATGGGACGAGGACGACCCCGACCCGGGCCCGCTCGAAGGCGAGGCGGCCGCGGACAGCGAGCCCGGCGCGCCGGTCCTCTCGCCGTCGGTCCTGGTCGCGGCGGACGAAGCCGACGGCGGCCGTCTCGACAAGTGGCTCG
>CALMOR010000230.1:22490-23373 GCA_937872165.1 uncultured Burkholderiales bacterium
CATGCCGTCCCACTCG
The DNA here is from genome assembly GCA_937872165.1 of uncultured Burkholderiales bacterium. Lineage (GTDB taxonomy): Bacteria > Pseudomonadota > Gammaproteobacteria > Burkholderiales > Burkholderiaceae_D > CAHJXF01. The sequence continues at coordinate 22,507 of CALMOR010000230.1, forward strand.
CGAAGCCGCATCCAGCGCTGGATCGTCGACGGCCATGTCCGCATCGACGGCCGCGTCGCGTCGACCCGCGATCCGGTGTGGAACGGCGACCGTGTCGAAGTCGAGCCGCAACCGGGCGACGACGACAACGCCTTCCTCGCGGAGGACGTCGCGCTCGACATCGTCTTCGAGGACGAGGCGCTGATCGTGCTGGACAAGCGCGCGGGCCTCGTGGTCCATCCCGCCAGCGGCAACTGGAGCGGCACGGTCCTGAACGGCCTCCTGCATCGCGCGCCGTCGCTGGCCCGTGTTCCGCGCGCCGGCATCGTCCATCGGCTCGACAAGGACACGAGCGGGCTGATGGTCGTCGCGAAGACGCTGGCCGCGCAGACCGACCTCGTGCGTCAGCTCCAGGCGCGCACGGTGGGCCGTACCTATCTGGCGATCGTCCACGGCAGCCCGCCGCGCAGAGGAAGGGTCGCGTGGCCGATCGGGCGCGACCCGCGCGATCGCATGCGCATGGCCGCCTTCAGGCCGCCCCCCGACGAGGCCGGCATGCGACCCGGCACGAAGGCCGCCGCCACGCGCTTCCAGACGCTGGCCACGGTCGACGCGCCGCGCGGGGCGACGACCTCGCTCGTGGTCTGCCGGCTCGAGACCGGACGCACGCACCAGATCCGCGTCCACATGCAGGCGATCGGCCATCCGCTGGTCGGCGACGCGACCTACGGCGGCGTACGAGCCCGGGTGCCGTTCGATCGCCAGGCGCTGCACGCGTGGCGCCTGCGACTGCTGCATCCGCTGAGTGCCGACCCGATGGCCTGGAGCTCGGCGCCTCCGCCGCCTGCCACCCCGACGACGCGGCGGAGGCGCCGAGCTCCAGCGCGA
>CALMOR010000231.1 GCA_937872165.1 uncultured Burkholderiales bacterium
ACCCGATGCGGCCGCCGTCGCCGCGCGCGAGCAGACGCTGCTCCAGCAGCAGGCCGACCTGCAGCGACAGATCAGGCAGATGGGCGACCAGATCGCGGCGCTCCGCGTCCAGACCAAGGGCCTCGTCGACCGCAACCAGGTGCTGCAGGACTCGAGCTTCTCGCCGACGGTGGTGTGGATGCTGATCGCGCTCGCGGCGCTCGCGATCGTCGTGGCCGGATGGATGGCCTGGCGCTACCTGCAACTGCGGCGCACGGTCGAAGGCTCCGCCTGGTGGACCGGCAACACGATGCGCTCCACGTCGGGCGGCGAGACCGTCGGCGGCCCGGGGACGCACGATGGCTTCGTCCCGCTCGACGGCAGCACGCAGCTCGTGCCGGCGCCGGCGAACCCGCGGGTCGCCGCGCGCGCACCGGCGACGAGGGCGACCGACAACCGGTCGGCCACGTCGCGGTCCGGGACCTCGACCGATGCGAAGGGAAGCGGGCCGCCGGTGTCGGCCGTTTCGGGCGGCGAACGGGCGCGCCCGGGGTTGCGCGATGCCCGCTATCCGGCGGCCATCGAAACCGACTTCACGGTGTCCGACATCGAGGCGGCTATGGCGACGGTGCGGACCGTGTCGCCGCCGCGCGAGTCCTCGCGGCCGGCGCCGCTCGACGACTCAGACTTCGCCCCGCTCGGCGGCCAGACGATGCCTTCGCCGTTCACCGAACCACCGCCGCCCCCGCCACGCTCGAGCAAGGTCGTCGAGCGCGACGGCGACGACATCGGCAAGTTCGTCGATCTCGCCATCCCGCCGGTGCCGCCGCCCGGTCGCGCGCCGGTCCCGACCTCGGCGCCGGCCATGCGCTTCGCACCGCCGCCGGTCGAGCCCGCAGCGCTCGACTTCAAGCTCGACATCCCGCACGCCTTCGATCCGCTCGCGACCGACAGCATGAAGACCACCGTCGTCGATCGCCAGGATCCGGCCGTGACGTCGGTCGACTTCGAGCTGCCGAGCGCGCCGACGCCGCTCGACTTCGAACTGCCGTCGACGACCGGCATCACGCCGCTCCGCGCGTCCGACGCGGGTCTCGCCGCTGCTCCCCGCCACGGCGCCACGGCGCTCGACGACCTCTTCTCGCCATCGGCGACGGGCCCGGGCGTCGACACGATCCTGAACCTCGACGAGACCGATGCCGGTACGTTGAGCACCACCGAGGTCGACGGGCTCACGGCCACGGCGGTCGAAGGAGAGGGCGACGAGGCGCAGCAGTCGTCGACACGTTATCGGATGGCGCGCTTCGCGGACCTGATGAACCAGGTCGACGAGGTGGCGCCCGGCGATCCGCTCGGGGCCATCACACATCTTCGCCAGTACGTGCTGCGTGACGAGCACATTCCCACGCTGCTGTGGCTGCGTCTGTTCGAGCTCTATCGGGTCGTCGACAAGAAGCCGGTCTATGTCGCGCTGGCCGAGCACTTCGCCCGTCGCTACAACCGGCCGATGATTGGATGGGACGAGAGTCTCGCCGATCGCGTGCCGCAGACGCCGTTGTCGGCCCTGCCGGAGATCGACCGCCGGGTCGAGGCCTCGTGGGGCAAGCAGTCGGGGCTGGAGTTGCTCCGTTCGTTGCTGTGCGACCGCGATCAGGACGACGCGATCGTCTTCAACGCGGTGCTCCAACGCGACCTGCTGGACGCGGCGAAGGTGTTCCCGATCGACGCGGGACCGTCGACCGACATCGGGACCAACAACTTCTGATGCGCGTCAGCGCCGCTTGAGCAGCGGCGCGAGGGCGGGCCATGCGTTGTCGAGAAGACGGCCCTGCGCGGCTGCGGTCGGATGGATGCGGTCCGGCTGGAACAACTCGAGGCGTTCCGCGAAGCCCTCGAAGAAGAACGGCGTGAGCGCCGTGCGATATTTCTTAGCGGTGTCCGCATACATCGCGGCGAAGCGATCGGCGTAGGCCTTGCCGTAGTTGGGCGGGACCTGCATGCCGATCAGCAGCACGGCCGCTGGGACCCTCCGCGACCGCTCGACGATGCTCTCGAGGTTGTGCTGGGCCGCGGCGATCGGAAGACCTCTCAGCGCGTCGTTGCCTCCCAGTTCGACGATCACGATCGCCGGCCTTTCACGGGTCAGCAGTTCGTCGATGCGGGCCAGTCCGCCGCTGGTCGTCTCGCCGCTGATGCTGGCGTTGACGATGCGGTAGTCGTAGCGCTCGGCCTGCAGACGCGCAGCGAGCAGGCCCACCCAGCCGCTGCTGCGCTCGAGGCCGTACTCGGCAGACAGGCTGTCGCCGAGCACGAGGACGACCGGAGGTCCGCTCGCCTGCGCTGCGACCGACGAACTCCCGCCGGCCGCGGTGGTCGATGGGCTGCCGATGCAGAGCAGCGCGACGAGCAGGAACAGGAACGATCCGCGCGTCGGCGAGCGAAGCAGTGCGCGGTCGAGGCGGGCCAGGACGTGGGTATACAAGGAAGGCAGGCGATGATCGAAGTCGGTCCGTTGGAAAGGCAGTCCGTCGCCGCGAGCGGCGACGAGGCGACGTCGAGCGGCGGACCGGACACCGTGATCGAGACGGAGAAGTTGACCAAGAGCGTGGCCGACTCGATAGGGACGCTGACGATCCTGGACGATATCACGCTGAAGATCGCGGCCAGGCAGACGGTCGCGGTCGTGGGCGCATCGGGTTCGGGGAAGTCCACGTTGCTCGGCCTGCTCGCCGGACTCGACCGCGCGACCAGCGGTCGCATCGCGTTGCTGGGCCAGGACCTCGCGTCGCTCGACGAGGACGGTCGTGCCCGCCTGCGCGCGCAACGCGTGGGCTTCGTCTTCCAGTCGTTCCAGTTACTCGGCCATCTCGATGCGCTCGAGAACGTCATGCTGCCGCTGGAACTGGCGGGCTCCGACCAGGCGCGCGCGAAGGCGGCCGCGATGCTCGACCAGGTCGGCCTGTCGTCGCGGGCGCGCCACTATCCGAAGACCTTGTCGGGCGGCGAGCAGCAGCGCGTCGCGCTCGCGCGTGCGTTCGTCGGCGAGCCCGCGATCCTGTTCGCCGACGAGCCCACCGGCAGTCTCGACGCGGCCACCGGCGAAGGCGTGATGAACCTGATCTTCGCGTTGAACCGCACGCATGGTTCGACGCTCGTGATGGTCACGCACGACAGCGCCATCGCCGCGCGCTGCGGCCGGCGCATCACGCTGGCCGGCGGCCGCATCGTCGACGCCGCCGACGAAAGCTAGCGGGATCAGCGCAGGCCGAGGACGTCCTGCATGTCGAAGAGGCCCCGCTCGCGGGTGGAGAGGAAGCGTGCGGCCATCAGGCTGCCGGCGGCATAGCCCGCGCGACTGCTCGCGCGGTGCGTGATCTCGATGCGCTCGCCGATGCCGGCATACAGCACCGTGTGGTCGCCGACGATGTCGCCGCCGCGGATCGCGGAGAAGCCGATCGTCGACGGATCGCGCGGTCCGGTGTGCCCCTGTCGACCCTGCACCGCCACCGTCTCGAGATCGCGACCCAGCGCAGCGGCGGCGATCGCACCGAGCTGCATCGCGGTGCCCGACGGCGCGTCGACCTTGTGATGATGGTGGGCTTCGATGATCTCGATGTCGTAGCCGGTCGCGAGCGCCTTCGTCGCATCGGCGATCAGCTTGAAGAGCACGTTGACGCCGACGCTCATGTTGGGCGCGAAGACGATCGCGGTCCGCTCGGCCGCGCTCGCGATGGCGGCGCGAGCGGACGCGTCGAATCCGGTCGTGCCGATCACGAGCCGCTTGCCACGGTCGGCGCAGGCCGCCAGATGGACCAGCGAGCCTTCCGGCCGCGTGAAGTCGATGAGCACGTCGCTGGCGCCGAGCGCCGCATCGAGGTCGCTGCCGACCGTGATACCGGAGGACTTGCCGGTATCACCCGATGCGACCGTCCCCAGCGCGGCCGAATCCGGGCGGTCGAGCGCGGCGCCGAGGACGAGGTCGGGCGCGTCCAGCACCGCGTCGATCAGCATCCGGCCCATGCGGCCGGACGCGCCCGCGACGGCTATCCGCAGCATGACGGTCGAAACGGGCTCACGGGGCCGGACGACTACTGCGGTTCGTTGTTGCTGGAGGTGGGCGAGGGCGGCGTCTGGTCGTTCGGCGTCGACGGCCGATCCGGCGTCGGGTTGCGTCCCGGCGTGACGGTGGTGCCGCCGATCTCGGGCGCGGTGGACCCCGGAGTCTGCGGCAACGGCCTCGAGAGCAGCGGCGCCCGCACGATGCGCGTCACCGCGAAGTTGCGGCTCGCGGCGAACTCCTCCTCGGTGGGCAGCGAGTCGCCGTTGTATCGGGCCATCTTGTCGCCATCGAAATAGACGGTGAAGCGGCGCTCCTCGATGCGTCCGCGGCCGGGCTGGAAGCGAAACGGATAGTCCCAGCGGTCAGCGTGGAACGGGTCGGTCAGGATCGGCGTGCCCAGGACGAAACGCACCTGGTCCCGCGTCATGCCGACCTTCAGCTGATCGGCCATCTCCTGCGTGACGACGACGCCCTGCTGGATGTCGATCTTGTAGGTGATGCTCCACGCGTCGAGACTGTCGCGCGAGAACGGGTTCGCGCATCCGCCGAGCGAAAGGGCGACGACGACGTAGAGGCCGACGAGGGGCCGGGCGAGGCGACCGTCGGACGACGAGGCGATGCGCGAGGGCACGCGTTTCTGGGAGCCAGGATTCATGCGGAGGGCGAGCGGGACGGGACTCGCGATCGGAAGACGGGAGCGCGTCGGGCAACGGGGCCGATCGACACGGAGGCGCTATGATAGCCGCAACCCACTGCATGTCCGGACGTTCGCACGCGAACCGGTTCGACCGCATCACGAAGGAACGCCATGTCCAATCCGAACGAGCTGAAGACGATCGGCCTCAAGGCCACGTTGCCGCGCCTCAAGATCCTCGAGATCTTCCAGACCAGCGGCCATCGTCACATGAGCGCGGAGGACGTCTACAAGCAGCTGCTGACGGCCAACATGGACATCGGACTAGCGACGGTGTATCGGGTGCTGACCCAGTTCGAGCAGGCCGGGCTTCTCGCCCGCAACCATTTCGACAACGGCAAGGCGGTGTTCGAACTCAACCAGGGAACGCACCACGATCATCTGGTCTGCCTCACCTGCGGCAAGGTCGAGGAGTTCTACGATGCGGAGATAGAGAAGCGCCAGCAGCGGATCGCGAAGGAGCGCGGCTTCGTCCTCCAGGAGCACGCGCTGTCGATGTACGGCGTCTGTACCAAGATCAATTGCGAAGGACGGGCGCATGCGCAGGCCGCGCCGCACCTCCAGGGCGTACCGGTCTAGCCGGTGGGGGATTCGAGAGTCGGGCAGGGCTTCGACGTCCACGCCCTAGTCACCGGTCGTCCGCTGATCATCGGTGGCGTCGTCGTCCCTCACGAAAAGGGACTGCTCGGTCACTCCGATGCGGACGTTCTGCTGCACGCCATCACCGATGCGTTGCTCGGTGCCGCCGCACTCGGCGACATCGGCCGACACTTCCCCGACACGTCGGACGCCTATGCCGGCGCCGATTCGCGCGCGCTGCTGCGCCGGACCTTCGAACTCGTGAGCGCCGCCGGCTATGCGGTGGGCAATGTCGACGCGACCATCATCGCGCAGGCGCCGAAGATGGCGCCGCACATCGCTGCGATGGTCGACAACATCGCGGCCGACCTGCAGCTTCCGGTCGATCGCGTGAACGTCAAGGCCAAGACCACCGAACGCCTCGGGTTCACCGGACGCGGCGAGGGCATCGCCGCCGAAGCCATCGCGATGCTGCATCGTCGCTGAGCGGTCGCGCACGGTCGGGATCAGCCCTTTCGCGCGAAGATGAATTGCGCAGACAGTCCTCCTCCGGCGCGGGCGCTCAACTCGAAGCGCGCCCGATGCCGTTGCGCGATGCGTTCGACGATCGCGAGGCCGAGGCCCGCACCGCTGGCCTGGCCGCGCGCGCCGTCGAGTCGCGTGAACGGTTGCTTCATGCGCTTGATGGCTTCGGCCGGAATGCCGGGGCCGCGGTCCGCGACCTCGAAACGGACCGGCTGGTCGCGCGTCGAGATCGTGAGCTCGACGAGGTCGCTGCCGACGGTCTGCCCGTAGCGACGTGCGTTCTCGACGAGATTGAACAGCACGCGCCTGATCTCGGTGGGATGCGCGCGCACGCGCGCGGTCGGCTCGAGGTCCGCATCGATGCGCAGCCGGTCGTCGCCGGCCATCTCGGCGACGGTCTCGCCGACGAGACG
>CALMOR010000232.1:0-1582 GCA_937872165.1 uncultured Burkholderiales bacterium
CGTCGTTGCGCAGTCGGCGGCGACGATCGACGAGAGCGGGCCGACCGCGACCCGGCTCTACGCGACGGTCACCGTCGGCGGTCCTTCGGAGCTCCGCGTCTACACGCTCGCCGGCAGGCCGCTGCCCGCGCCCGCGAGCGAGCCGGTGTCGGCCGTGTCGCTGGCTGCGCGGCTCGACGGCGACGCGATCCTCTACGGCACGCAGAGCTTCGTCACGCCGTTCGCGTGGTATCGCCTCGATCCGACGAAGGACGGCGGCAAGCCCGTCAAGACCGCGTTGTCCGCACGGCCCGACGACGTCGTCATCGACGACATCGCGGTGACGCGCGTGACTGCGACGTCGAAGGACGGCACGCGGGTGCCGATCACCGTCGTCGCGCGGAAGGACGTGAAGCTCGATGGTCGCAACCCCGTGCTGCTCACGGCCTACGGCGGCTACGGCCTGTCGCAGCGGCCGCGCTACGCGCGTCGCATCCTTTTCTGGCTGCGGCACGGCGGCGTGTTCGCGCAGGCCAACGTCCGCGGCGGCGCGGAGTTCGGCGACGACTGGCATCGCGACGGCAACCTGACGAGGAAGCAGAACGTGTTCGACGACTTCGCCGCCGCGGCGACGACGATGGTCGAGCGCGGCTACACGACGCCGAAGCGGCTCGCGATCGAAGGCGGCAGCAACGGCGGCCTGCTGATGGGCGCCGAGCTGGTCCAGCATCCGGAGCTCTTCGGCGCGGTGGTCTCCCACGTCGGCATCTACGACATGCTGCGCGTCGAGCTGACGCCGAACGGCGCCTTCAACGTGCCCGAGTTCGGGACCGTGACCGACCCCGCGCAGTTCGATGCGCTGTACGCGTACTCGCCGCTCCATCATGTCGAGGACGGCAGGGCCTATCCGCCGGTGCTGCTGACGACCGGCATCAACGACGGCCGCGTCGATCCGTGGCAGAGCCTCAAGATGACCGCGCGACTGCAGGCCGCGAACCCGAAGGGCGCGCCGGTGCTGCTGCGGGTCGCGGGCGATGCGGGTCATGGCCAGGGCCGCTCGCTGTCGTCGTCGATCGAGCTCGACACCGACGTCTTCGCGTTCCTCTTCGACAGCCTCGGCATGTCGACGGCCCCGTCCGCGATGCCGGTCGAACCGATGACCGGGCCGGGTCTGCCGCAGACGCGCTGAACCGAACCACGAGGATCGAGACCGCTGCCATGCGCCGCCTCCGCCACAACGCCTGGCGCGACCGGATCTCGATGCGTCCGTCGATGGGACTGGTGCCGTCGATCGCGATCATCGTCGTCGTGACGACCGGCTTCGCGCTGCTGGCGCGTCGCGGCTTCGAGGCCGGCGACGAGCGCGGCATGATCGGCGTGCTGCTCGCCGCGCCGGTCGCGGCGGTGCTGATCGCGCCGGCCCTCATCGCGCTCTTCCCGGCCTATGTCGAATGGGTCGAGCACCGCGTCTGGGGGCGATGGCAGGGCCGCTACTACGCATTCGACGATCGTCAGGTCCGCATCGTCGAGGCTCGCGGGACGCTGTGGTTCCGCAGCGCCGACGTGCACGCGGCGCTCGGCATGACGGTGCGGCCGGCCGTGC
>CALMOR010000232.1:1592-1955 GCA_937872165.1 uncultured Burkholderiales bacterium
CGAAACTTCCCGCAGCGGGGGGACATCTCCGGCCGCGCGGCCCTCACCATGCCCCGCGGCACCGCCCACGCCTCGCCGATCGCGCGCCCCGTGCTGGGGCGCGGCGTCGACGCGCCAGGAGCCGGCCACGCGGCGCTGCCGCGGGGGGGCCCCGCGCGAGGGGCGCCCCCCAGGGCGGACGCGCGGCGAAGCCGGGGTCGACGAACCGGTCCTCTGACCCCATCGACCGGCCGGCGCCGGCCCTTCCGACGTCCTCCTCCCACGAGTCACATGCATCGCCTCATCGAGAGTGTCCTCATCCTTGCCATGACCGCATCCGCCAGCCTCGCCGCCGCAGCCGAAGTGTCTCTCACGACCCCGCCC
>CALMOR010000233.1:0-5185 GCA_937872165.1 uncultured Burkholderiales bacterium
CGACCGCGAGTGCGTCCGCGCTATGCTGGACGATCTGCTCGCGCGCCTCTATGGCCATCACTATCAGGTCTACAACCGCGCGATGGCCTAGGCCTATCTCGGTGACCTCGACGGCTTGTGCGCGACCCTGCGGCGGACCGCCGCGGCGCACGAGCTGCTGTTCGTCAGCGTGCCGGCCGGCCCGAGCTTCGCCCCCTATCGCGATCATCCCGCGTTCGTCGCGCTGACGGACGAGTACGGTCTGCCGCGGCTGCCGCCGTCGCCGTTCGCGTCGACCTTTCGTGCGGCCGCCTGAAGCGGCGGCGACGCGATGCTCGACCTCAGGGACCTGACGCGCCGCTTCCCGGCGGCCGGCGTGCTCGAAGCGATCCATCTGCGGCCGGAGCGCGGCGTGCCGGCGCGACCGGTCGACGAGGTCGAAGCCGTCGCGGGACGGGGCCTGATCGGCGATCGCGGCGCGGAGCGACACCGCGCCGTCGGCGCCGACGACCGGAGGCAGGTGACGTTGCTGCAGGCCGAGCACCTGCCGCTGATCGCGGCATGGACCGGCCGGCATTCGCTCGACGCCGCGGTCCTGCGGCGCAACCTGGTCGTGTCGGGGATCAACCTGCTCGCCGCGCGGTCGCCGTTCGGCGACCAGGTCTTCCGGGTCCGCATCGGACCGTCGGTCGTCGTCGTCGTCAGCGGAGACTGCGCGCCGTGCTCGAAGATGGAGGACGCGCTCGGCCCCGGCGGCTACAACGCGTTGCGCGGCCACGGCGGCGTGACGGCCCGCGTCGTGAAGGGCGGCGTGCTGCGCGTCGGCGACGCGGTCCGGGTCGACGTCGAACGGCTCGACGATCAGGCCCTGGCTGCCACCACGCGATGAAGCAGGTCTCGTGAAGGCGCGCTGGCCAGCGTGTTGGCCAGCGTGCCGAACGCCGCCTGCGGCAACGCCGCGGCGAGTTCCCGCGCGGCACCGTCCATCGCTTCGACGAAGGCCGCCGCCCGCGCGTCGTCGAGATCGTCGCGCGCGAGGATCCAGTTGACCGAGCCGACGGTGGGCAACGGCTCGTCGATTCCCGGGTAGGCACCCTTCGGGACCTGCATCGCCTTCAACAACGGGAAGGCCGCGACGATGCGCGGGATCTGTTCGGGCGAAGGACCGATGAAGCGGGCGCCCCCCGGCGATCGCGCGAGTTCGGTGAAGCCCGGCCATCCTTCGCCGGCGCCCCACAGGCCCGCCGCACGGCCCGAGCGCACGAGGCGCGGCGACTCGGCGGCCTGCTCGACGTAGAGGGCTTCGAAGTCGCGATCGATGTCGAGGCCGATGCCGGCATGGACCTGACGCGCCAGCGTCACGAGCCCGCTCGTCCGCACGCCGAAGACGACCGCCGAGCCGCGCAGGTCCTCGAGCCGCGACGCCGGCGAAGCGGCCGGCACCGCGAGCATGCCGGGGCTCGGGTACATCGCGAAGAGGATGCGGAGGCCGCTCGCCGGTCCTTCCTCGAACAGCTCGCTCGCCGAGGTGCCCTGGATCAGGGCGGCGTCGATCGTGCCGTCCTTCAGCAGCCCGATGTTCTCCGCGGTGCCGCGCGAAGGCCGCGCACGCACCAGCGTCCGGCCCGCGCGGCGATTGACGATGCGCTCGACCGTCTCGCCGTAGAGCGCGAAGCCGCCGCCGGGCGTCGACGTCCCGACGATCAGCGGACGCTCCAAGGTCGACGCGGCCCGCGGCGACCGGAGCTGCAGCAGCGGCAGCAGCAGACCGGCGCTGCCGGCGAGGAAGCGTCGCCGACGCGCCCGTGGTTCGCTCATCGAGCGTCCGCGCCGTCGGCCGCGCGGAAGCCTTCGGTATGGAAGAACACGTTGGGCCTGCGATAGATCGCGAGCAGCACGCAGCCTTCGTCCGACTTCGTCTCGTGCAGCGAGCCGGGCTTCCGCCAGACGAACTGCCCGGCCCGGCAGATGCCGTCGTGGTCGTGGAACGAGCCTTCGATCACGTAGCTCTGTTCGATCTCGGGATGCCGGTGGAACGGCAGCGTCGCGCCCGGTTCCCACTTCAGCAGCACCGTCATCTCGCCCTTGGCCTCGTCGCGATACAGCACCTTCATCGCGATCTTCTCGAACTGGCTCGGTCGCCACTCCATCGCGGCCGGGTCGATGTAGGTGGAGCCCCCGGGCGTCGGAGACAGTCGGCCGGTGAGGCGGTTCTCGGGGGTCGCGGACATCGTCGGGCCCTTCGCGTCGATGGATCGGGTCCCGATCTTAAGGCCCCTCGGCCGCGGCCTTGATCGCGGCCTTCAGCCGCTTGCGGCCCTCGGCGTTCGTGCCGCGCCACGTCGTCAGCGCCAGCGCGAGGAAGCGCTGCTCGCCCGCGGTCAGTCCGTCGCTCGCGCGTTCCTCGTCGAGCCATTCGCGGGGCTGTCGGCACGCCGACTCGATCTGCCGCGCCAGCTTGTCGCCGATCGGCCGGCTGCTCTTGATCTGGCTCCACATGCTCGGGCTGACCTGCAGCCGCTGCGCGAAGGCCTGCTCGAGTCCCTTCGGCGCGGTACCGGCGCGCATCCGCTCCTCGGCATATCGCTGGAAGAGCGTCAGGACGTTGGTTCGACGGACGACGGTGAGATTCGGCACGGTCCCTCGTGGCTGCGGGTGGGCAGGCCGGATTGTCGCATCGCCGGAATCGCCCGGGTGAAGACTCTTTACGCGGCGAGCGGCCGCGTCCGTTGCGACTTCGACACGAACGGTGAAAAGGCGCGAAGCATTTCCTTGACGAGAATGTGAAGAGTCTTTACGCTTCGTTCCCTGGGCGCGAATGCCGCATGCGCCAGATCCGATTCCCTCGCGACCTGCAGACCACGCCATCGCCCTTTCATCGTGAAACGTCTTCGTCATCTCACGCATTGCTCTCTACCCGTCCAGGGATGGACGGCGCATGCGTTCGCGACGATCACCGTCTCGCGACCGGCGATGCGTGCGGAGGTCGCGAATGCGGTCGATCCGGGAGAAGGCGCCACCTGACGCCTTCGCACTCGATGTTCGAGGCCCGGATCTCCGCAGAGGAATCCGGGCTTTTTGCTTTTGGCGGTCCGCGTCGCGGGCGGGCGGGACCCGTCTCATCGCGGGTGTGTTCGAACACCACGGTCGTCGAGCCGTCAGCGAGGGACGACCGGGAATGTGCGTGCCTTCACCGGACCGTGCAGCGAGGACGCTGGGCAATTCGTTGCACTCGCGTTCGAGCACAACCTCGATGGGATGGACCACGAAGGAAGGAGGTGCGTGATGAGCGACGACGAATACAACACCACGGGCCTGCATTGCGCGGCTTCGACGACGGCGGCGCGCGGCTCCTCGGCGCCGCGTCTGCGTCTCGTCGCGGCGCGCGGCACGACGATGCAAACCGTACCGATGGAAGAGAGGCGACACGACGTTCGCCGCAACATGGAAGGAATGAAGATGAACATCGTCGAAAGACTCGCAACGGTCGTCGCCCGCTTCGTCGTGGGCTTCGGCATCGGCCTCGCGCTGGTCTGCGCGGTCGTCATCGTGACGACCCGGCCGGCCCTCGAACCGGCCACGGTCGCACGGCCGGTCGAAGTCATCCGCCTCGATCCGGTGTCGGTGACGATCTCGGCGGAGCGCTTCCAGGCGATCCGCGCGCAGATGATCGTCGACTCGCTGCTGGTGCAGACCCGCGGCGAGGCGCCGCTCGCCGACGGATGAGCGGCGTTCCACGCGTCCCGCGTCACCTTCGGAGGGCGTCGATCGCGAGGCCGGCGCCCTTCGTCTTCGTGGACCGTCCCGTTCTCGCGTCACGGTCGCGGGCGCCCCGCCGGGCTCGTTGATACCGGGCGCGCCGTTCCCGGATCATCGGCAGTCCGCTCGACCGAGCGTCCTGTCGCGCTCCCGTCCTCTTCCCATGCGCAGCGCGCCCGTCGACCGCAAGGCGGCGACCGTCGCGGCCGCGACCGCTCTCGCGGCGCTCGGCCTGTCGTCGCTCGTCTGTCGCGATCTGCTCCTGCAATGGCAGCCCGCCCCGAAGGATGCGACCTGGCGCCTGCCGGTCGCGCTGCTGTCGGGGACCATCCTGCTCGCTTCCGGGCTCTCGTTGCCGTGGCTGCGGACGCGGCGTCCCGCCGCATTGATCGCTTCGACCCTGGATCGCGACGTGGGTCGTGGCGCTGCATCTGCCGATCGTCGTCGCTTCACGCTTCCAGGTCGCGGCGCTGCTCGGAGCGGCCGAATCCGCGGCGATGGCGGCCGGCCTCGCGATGCTGGCGCTACCGCCGGAGACGCGGCGCCATCGACGGGTGCTGGTCGCCGCGTCGGAGCCTGCGCCGTGGGTCTTCGGCGTCTCGCACTTCGCGTCGACCCGGTCCGCGGCGGCGAGCGAATCCTCGAGGCCGTAGGCCGGCTTCCGTCGCGGCTAAAGCGGACGCCGCCGCGGCCGACAACGAGGCATTCCGCCGCACGCCGCGGCAGCGCGGTACCCTCGTCGGCTTCCCGCGTCGCCGGATCGCCATGTCCAATCCGTTCTCGAAGCTCCTGTCGCGCCTGAGCGTCGGACGCAAGCTGCTGCTGATCTATCTGCTCGACCTGAGCGCGGTCATCTTCGTCAGCGGCATCCTCATCAACGAGAAGTTCATCGCGATCGACTTCTCGCGGAAGGAGCTCGTCGGCAACGCCTACATCATGGCGCTGCGCCAGCCGCTGATCGCGGCCGCCGACGAGGAGGCCGGCCGCTCGGCGAGCCCGGTCGTCGGTGGGTTCGCCGCGATGGTCCGCGCCAGCGAGAGCCGCTACGGGTCCGGGATGGACAGCGCTGCGCTGGACGAGGCCTTCGCCTCGGCGCTCGAGGCCGGCTCTCCCCGCACGCCGCGCGAACCTCCGTCGGCGAGCCCGCTGTCGATCGGCCGCGAACTCGTCACGCGGGTCGGCAACAAGTCGAACCTCATCCTCGATCCCGACCTCGACAGCTACTACACGATGTCGCTGGTGCTGCTGCGCTATCCGGAGCTGCTCGAGACCGCGCGCGACATCACGACCCATCTGCAGATCTTCGTCGCGTCGGGCAGGCCGATGACGACCGAGATGACGACCCGCTACTTCATCCTCGAGGGCCGGCTCGACGCGGTCGCCAAGAGCATCGAGAGCGATTTCGACGAGGCGTTCTCGGGCGCGAGCGACGCGGCGCTGCTCGTGA
>CALMOR010000233.1:5195-7444 GCA_937872165.1 uncultured Burkholderiales bacterium
CGGGTGCGCCTCCTCGCCGGCATCGACACCTTCCGCGCCGCCACGCGGGCGATGCTCGAACCGGGCTCGGCGCGCGGCGAGCTCGCGGCCGTGCTCGCCACCGGCGACGACCTGCTGCGGCGACTCGATCGGGTGTGGCTGCGCTCCGGCTCCGAGCTCGATCGTCTGATCGAGGCCCGCATCGACGGCTTCTTCCACCGCATGTGGCTGCATCTGGGCACCGCGCTCTTCCTGCTCTGCATGATTTTGCTCGCGGTGTTCACCGTGGCCCGCCACATCGCCGTCCCGTTGCGGCGGCTGTCGAACGTCGCCCAGGCGGTGGGACGGGGCGGCGACCGCGGCGTCCGCGCCGCGTGGGACAGCAGCGACGAGATCGGTCGTCTCGTGAAGGGCTTCAACGAGATGCTCGATCAGCTCGCCGTCGTACGCAGCTCCGAGAAGGAGCTGGCGGCCAGCGCACGGGCCGCGATCGCGCAGCGCGAGCTGATCGAGGCCGTGCCGATCCCGATGGTCGTGACCGCGATCCCGACGCACGAGGTGCTGCACGCCAACGGGCCCGCGCAGGCGTGGCTCGACGGCAAGCAGCTCGACCCGTGGGCGAAGGGACTGGACCCGACGACGCGTTCGCGGTTCTTCCAGCGCCTGGCCGACCAGGACGCGGTCGACGAATACGAGGTGCGCTGGCACGGCAGCATGCCGCCGGCCTGGGCCGTGCTGTCGGCACGCCGGCTGCTCTATCAGGGGCAGGAAGCGGTGGTCACCGCGTTCACGCCGATCAATCGCATGAAGATGCTCGAACAGCGCCTGGGCCTGTGGGCCAAGGTGTTCGAGGCCTCGTCCGAGAACATCATGATCGTCGACACCGGGCGGCGCATCGTCAGCGTCAACCGCGCGTTCAGCCGCAGCACCGCGCACGACCTGCGCGACGTAATCGGTGGTTCGCCGGACATCCTGCTGGACGAGTTCGGGACCCGCTCGTTCGTCGATCTGTTCGCGGTCGCGGAGATGCGCGGATCGTGGCAGGGCGAGGTCTCGATCCGTCGTCGCGACCGCACCCGTTATCCGGCCTGGATGGTGATCAACGCGGTCCGCGACGCGGCCGGCGTCACCACGCATTACATCTGCGCCTCGCTCGACATCAGCGAACGAAAGGCGAGCGAGGTCCGCATCAGCTTCCTCGCGCAGCACGATCCGCTGACCGCGTTGCCCAACCGCTCGCTGTGCATCGAACGGCTGCGCGAGGCGACCGACGAAGCGAAGGACACGGGCGAGAGGATCGCGGTGCTGTTCATCGACCTCGACCACTTCAAGACCATCAACGACTCGCTCGGCCACCACGTCGGCGACGGCCTCCTGCGCTCGGTCGCGATGCGCCTGCTCGAAGGGGTGCGCGCGGGCGACACGGTGTGCCGGCTCGGCGGCGACGAGTTCATCGTCATCCTGCGCGGCGTGGCGGGCAAGGAAGACGTGCTCGACACCGTCGAGAGCCGGCTCGTGCCGTCGATCCGCGAGCCGCACGTCGTCGGCGAGGCCGAACTGCAGGTCTCGTGCAGCGTCGGCATCGCGATCTTCCCCGACGACGCGAGCGACACCGACGAGCTGCTGCGCCATGCGGACGTGGCGATGTACCAGGCCAAGACGATGGGACGCGACTCGGCCCAGCTGTTCACGATCGAACTCGACGATCGCGCCCGCCGCAGGTCGAGTCTGCAGTCGCAGCTGCGTCATGCGGTGGAGCGGTCCGAGCTGCATCTGCGCTACCAGCCGAAGATACGGTCCTCCGATCGGACACTCGTCGGCGTCGAGGCGCTGCTGCGCTGGACCTCGGCCGAACTCGGCTCGGTGTCGCCGGCCGACTTCATCGCGATCGCCGAGGAATCGCGGCTGATCATGCCGATCGGCGCCTGGGTCCTGAACGAGGCGATGCGGCAGCACGCGCGCTGGAAGGCCGAAGGACACGGCGAGATCCCGATCTCGATCAACGTCTCCGCGGTCCAGTTGCGGGACGGCGGATTCGTCGACGTCTTTCGCGAGGCGCTGCATCTGCATGGCGTCGCGCCGTCGGTGATCGAGCTCGAGCTGACCGAGTCGACGCTGATGGACGGACTCGATGCGACGCTCGCGCAACTGCGAGCGCTGAAGAAGCTCGGCGTCTCGGTCTCGGTCGACGACTTCGGGACCGGCTATTCGAGCCTCACCTATCTCACCCGCTTCCCGGTCGATCGCATCAAGATCGATCGCAGCTTCAT
>CALMOR010000233.1:7454-18972 GCA_937872165.1 uncultured Burkholderiales bacterium
GCTGGACGCGGACGCCTTCGTCGCCTGGCACGAGGGCGTACGTCGGGCGGCGGCCAGCGGGCTGCGGTTGAAGCTCGTCGGCGCCGATCGAAGCGCGTCGTGAGCGCCCGGGTCGCGGCGACGATCCCGATCCGTCGCGCCGGTGCCGCTCTCTTCTTCGTCGTGCCGGCCTCGTCGGGGCGGCGAAGGCCGGGTCCCGGCTGCCCGCTCGGCGCTCCCGGGGAATCCGTCGAGCGCTGACGGCGATCGTCGCGCGTTGCGCCGACCATCAACGGGCTCGTGGACGGTGCGCTTCCGAAGCCGTCCCCGCGGTCCGTTCCGCCCGCCCCCTCCGACACTACCGCTCGGTCGCCGAGCGGCCCTCTCGCAAGGACATCGCCGTGTGGATCCTGCTGCTGCCCTTCGTCGGCCTGCTCTGGTTGCCGTTCTACAACCATGAGTTGCCCGCCCTCTTCGGCTTCCCGTTCTTCTACTGGTATCAGCTGCTGTGGGTCCCGCTCACCGCGCTGCTGATCTGGGTGGTGTATCGCAACGGCCGGAAGCACGGAGTCAAATGATGGAGGCCACCATCGACTGGACCGCGCTGTCGGTCTTCGTGTTCTTCTTCCTCCTCGTGACCGTGATGGGTTTCTACGCGTCGCGCTGGCAGCGACCCGAAGCGAAGGAAGCTCACCTCGACGAATGGGGGCTGGGAGGCCGCAACTTCGGCACCTGGATCACGTGGTTCCTCGTCGGCGGCGACTTCTACACGGCCTACACCGTGATCGCGGTGCCGGCGCTGGTGTATGCCGTCGGCGCCTACGGCTTCTTCGCGCTGCCGTACACGATCCTGGTCTATCCGATCGTCTTCGTGATCATGCCGAGGCTGTGGCATGCCGCGCACGCGGCCGGCCACGTCACGGCCGCCGACGTCGTATTCGGACGCTACGGCTCGCGTCCGCTCGAGCTCGCCGTCGCGGTGACGGCGGTCGTCGCGACGATGCCTTACATCGCGCTGCAACTGGTCGGCATGGAGGTCGTCATCAAGGCGCTCGGCCTGACCGGCGAGCTGCCGCTGGCAGCCGCCTTCGTCATCCTCGCGCTCTACACGTATTCGGCCGGCCTGCGCGCGCCCGCGCTGATCGCGTTCGTGAAGGACCTGATGATCTACATCGTGGTACTCGTCGCGGTGGTGCTGGTGCCGATCAGGCTCGGCGGGTATCCGGCCGTGTTCGCGGCCGCCGGCGACGCGTTCGCGGCGAAGGGCGGCGCGACCGGCCTCACGCTGAAGGCGCAGCAGATCCTTCCGTATGCGACGCTCGCGCTCGGCTCGGCACTCGCGGCCTTCATGTACCCGCACACGCTGACCGGCATCTTCGCGGCCAAGAGCGCCGACACGATCCGCAAGAACGCGGTCTTCCTGCCGGCCTACACGGTCCTGCTCGGGCTGATCGCGCTGCTCGGCTACATGGCCTATGCGGCGAAGCTCACCGTCAAGACCAACAACGACGTCGTGCCGGCCCTCTTCCATGCGCTGTTCCCGTCGTGGTTCTCGGGCTTCGCGTTCGCGGCGATCGCGATCGGGGCGCTGGTCCCGGCGGCGGTGATGTCGATCGGAGCGGCCAACCTCTTCACGCGGAATTTCTGGAAGGCCTACGTCGATCCTTCGATCACGCCGCCCGGCGAGGCGAAGGTCGCGAAGATCGTGTCGCTGGTCGTCAAGGTCGGGGCGCTCGTCATCATCCTGTTCCTGCCCACGCAGTTCGCGCTCGACCTGCAGCTGCTCGGCGGCGTGTGGATCCTCCAGACCTTCCCGGCGGTCGTGTTCGGCCTCTTCTTCGGCTTCCATCGCGCACCGGCGCTGCTGACCGGCTGGGCCGTCGGCCTCGTCACCGGCACCACGCTCGCGTTCATGGACGGCGTGAAGCCGGTGCACACGATCGACTTCGGCGGCGGCCACTACACCGTCTACACGGGGCTGCTGGCGCTGGTCGTCAACGTGATCGTGGCGACGGCGGTGCAGCTCGTCCTGCCGAAAGCGCGCGTGGGCACGAGGCCGACCACGGCCTGAGCGCACGCGGGCACGAAGCCGGCGAGCGATCGCTCGTTCAGAGCCCGAGGTCGGTCAGCGACGGATGGTCGTCGGGCCGGCGGCCGAGCGGCCAGTGGTACTTGCGCTCGCCGTCGGTGATCGGGAGATCGTTGATCGACGCGATGCGCACGCGCATCAGGCCTTCGCCGTCGAACTCCCAGTTCTCGTTGCCGTAGCTGCGATACCACTGCCCGGCCTCGTCGTGCCACTCGTAGGCGAAGCGGACCGCGATGCGGTCGTCGCGGAACGCCCAGACTTCCTTGATCAACCGGTAGTCGAGTTCGCGCGCCCACTTGCGCACGAGGAAGGCCTCGATCGCGTCGCGGCCCTCGATGAACTCGGACCGGTTGCGCCAGCGACTGTCGGTCGTGTAGGCCAGCGCGACGCGCGCGGGGTCGCGCGAGTTCCAGGCGTCCTCGGCCATGCGCGCCTTCTGCGCGGCGGTCTCGGACGTGAACGGAGGAAGGGGAGGTCGGGACATGCCGGGCACTCGCGAAAGTTTGAGGGCGCGGTCGTCAGGCCGCCTCGCGCAGCTCGACGCGCGGGAAGTCGATCTCGGTCGCGGCGACGACGTTGATGTAGTTGGTCCACGTGTTGAGGGCGACATGCTGCACGATCTCGATCACCTGCGCATCGCTGTAGCCGGCCGCGCGTACCGCGTCGACCGCGCCGGCGTCGACGTGTCCGCGTGCCTCGGCGAGCTTCACCGCGAAGCGGACCGCGGCTTCGGCCTTCGCGTCGTTCGACCCGCCGCCGCGATTGGCCGCCATCTCCGCGTCGTCGAGATGGGCCA
The DNA here is from genome assembly GCA_937872165.1 of uncultured Burkholderiales bacterium. Taxonomy (GTDB): domain Bacteria; phylum Pseudomonadota; class Gammaproteobacteria; order Burkholderiales; family Burkholderiaceae_D; genus CAHJXF01. The sequence goes on from CALMOR010000233.1 coordinate 10,319, forward strand.
CGTGCTTGCCCAGATAGGTATGCGCGGCGAGGCAGTATTCGCAGCCGTTGACCTGGGCCACCGCGAGCGCGATGCGCTCGCCGATGGCCGCCGGCAACGCGCCCTTGCCGAGTGCGCCCATCATGCCGAGGTAGCCTTCGAGCGCGGCGGGGCTGTTCGCCACGAGGCGGAAGAGGTTCGGGACCGAGCCGAGTTGCTGCTGGACCGCGTTCAGCAGCGCGTGCGAGGCTTCCGGCGATGCGGCTATCGTGGCGGGGGTGGGGATGATCGACATGGGATGCTCCAATGGTGACGAGGCCGCGAGGATGGACTCCGTCGACCGAGCGCGCCAGAGCTCGCGGCGAGAGATGACCATTCATTTTCCGGAAGGTGGCGATGGACCGGTTCGACGCGATGGCCGTTCTGCTGACCGTGGTGGAGACCGGCAGCCTGTCGGCCGCAGGCCGCAAGCTCGACATGCCGCTCGCGACCGTGAGCCGCAACGTGTCGGACCTCGAAGCCCGCCTGAAGGCGCAACTCCTCAACCGCTCGCCGCGACGGCTCGAGCTGACCGACGCGGGTCGCAACTACGTCGCGGCGTGTCGACGCATCCTCGACGACGTCACCGAGGCCGAGCGGGAGGCGGCCGGCGAATACGACGCGCCCACCGGCCGGCTCGTCGTCACGGCGCCGATCGTGTTCGGTCGGCTGCACGTCGTGCCGGTGGTCGCGGCGTTCCTCGAGATCTATCCCGACGTCGACGTGAGCATGGCGCTCGGTGACCGCATCGTGCCGCTGCTCGAAGAGCACCTCGACTGCGCGGTGCGCATCGGCGAGCTGCCGGACAGCAGCCTCGTCGCGACGCGCGTCGGCGCGATCCGTCGCGTCGTCTGCGCGAGTCCCGCCTATCTGGCTCGCATGGGCCGGCCGCTCGTGCCGGCCGATCTCGCGGCGCATCGCTGCGTGAGCTTCGAAGCGATGGGCTCGTCCGACGCCTGGCGCTTCGCGGACGAGACGGTAGCGGTCCGCTCGCGGCTGGTCGTCAACACGGCGGACGCGGCGATCGAAGCGGCACTCGCGGGCGTCGGTCCGACGCGCGTCCTGTCGTATCAGGTCGACGCCGATGTCGCGGCCGGCCGTCTCGAGACCTTGTTGCCCGCCTTCGAGCCGGCTCCGGTACCGGTCAGCCTCGTCTACGCGAGGCCGGAACGGCTGCCGCTGAAGCTGCGCGCGTTCCTCGACTTCGCGGTGCCGCGCCTGCGCGCCCGCCTGCGATCGACGCCGCCCGAAGGCCCGTGAGTCCGCGCGCCGCGATCAGCTGGAGCGCCGGCAAGGACTCGTGCCTCGCGCTCGTCCTCGCCCGTGAAGCGGGACTCGACGTGTCGACCTTCGTGACGATGATGGAGGAGGACGGGCCGAGCCGCAGCCATCGCTTGCCGCGGGCGCTGATCGATGCGCAGGTCCGCGCTCTCGGCGGTCGCTGGCTGCCGGTCGAAGCCGCGTCGCGCGACTACGCGACCGTCTTCGCGGCGACGCTCGACGCGCTGCGTGACGACGGGCATGGGCACATGGTGTTCGGGGACATCGACCTCGCCGCGCATCGCGACTGGCTCGAACCGATGTGTCGACGTGCCGGGCTCGACGCGGTCTTCCCGTTGTGGGGGATGCGACGCGAGGACGTCTCGCGACAGGTGATCGATCGCGGCATCCGGGCCCGCATCGTCTGCGTCGACACGCGCTGGCTCGACGCGAGCCGCTGCGGGCTCGACTACGACGACGCCTTCGTCGCCTCGCTGCCCGCCGGTGTCTGCCCGGTCGGCGAGGGCGGCGAATTCCACAGCTTCGTGTGGGACGCCCCGGGCTTCGATCGGCCGCTCGTCGTCGCGCGCGGTCCGCAGCGGCGTGAGCGTTCGAAGCCGCCGCTGTCGCCGACCGAACTGGTCTTCGAGACGCCGTCGCTGGCCGCCGCGCGATGAAGCGCGGTCCGCGCCGCATCGTCTGCCTGACCGAGGAGACCACCGAGTGGCTCTATCTGCTCGGCGAGGAGGACCGCATCGTCGGCATCTCCGGCTACACCGTGAGGCCGCGTCGTGCACGCGACGAGAAGCCGCGCATCGCGTCCTTCCTCGACGGCCGCGTCGATCGCATCGTCGCGCTCGAGCCCGACCTCGTCGTCGGGTTCTCGGACCTGCAGGCCGATCTCGCCGCCCGCCTGATCCGTGCCGGGCTGCCGGTGCTGGTCACGAACCAGCGCAGCGTGGCCGAGATCGTCGCGACGATGCGGATGGTGGCGGCGCTCGTGCAGGCCGAGGAAGTCGCGGAGCGGTGGATCGCCGGCTGCGAGGCCCGCTGGGCCGCCATCGCCGCGAACGCATCGGGCTGGCCGCGACGACCGCGCGTCTACTTCGAGGAGTGGGACGAGCCGATGATCAGCGCGATCCGCTGGTCTCGGAGCTGATCGCGATGGCCGGCGGCGAGGACGTCTTCGCGGAGCTCGGCCTGCGGTCGCTCGGCCGCGACCGCGTGATCGCCGACCCGATGGAGCCGGTACGGCGCGCGCCCGACGTGATCGTCGCGTCGTGGTGCGGCAAGAAGTTCAGGCCCGAGCGAATGATCGCCCGCGACGGGTGGGACGCGATCCCGGCCGTGCGCGAAGGACGCCTCCATGCGATCCCGTCGTGCGACATCCTGCAGCCCGGACCGGCCGCGCTCGGCGAGGGCCTCGACCGATTGCATCGCCACTTCGCCGACTGGGCGGCGGGTCAGCCGACCAGCTCGGCGAGCGGGGGGACGACGCAGGGCTGCTGCGGGCGGACCCAGGTCGACTCCACCATCCAGCGGGTCACCTGATCGGCCGGCAGCGGTCGGCTCATCAGGTATCCCTGCGCGAGATCGCAGCCCATCGCCCGCAGCTGCAGCAGGGACGCTTCGGTCTCGACGCCTTCGGCCACCACGTTCAGACCCATGTTGTGGCCGAGATCGATGGTCGAGCGGATGATCGTCGCGTCGCTCGGGTCCAGGGCCATGCCCATCACGAACGACTTGTCGATCTTCAGCTCGTCGACCTTCAGCCGTCGCAGATAGGCGAGCGACGAGTAGCCGGTGCCGAAGTCGTCGATCGAGATGCGACAGCCCTGCGCGTGCAGTCGATCGACGTTCTGCTGCGCGTGGCCCGGGTCGTCGAGGAGCGAGGTCTCGGTGATCTCGAGCACGATCCAGCCGGCCTCGCAGCGATGGAGATCGAGCAGCCGCGCGACGAGGCCGGGGAAGTTCGGGTTCATCAGGTCGCGCGTCGAGATGTTGACCGAGACGTCGACGGCGAGGCCCGCGTCGCGCCACAGCTTCAGTTGTACCAGCGCATGCCGGAGGACCCATTCGGTGATGACCGAGATGTAGCCGGTCTGCTCGGCGAAGGGGATGAACTGGTCGGGAGCGACGAAGCCGCGCGTCGCGTGGATCCAGCGCACCAGGCATTCGAGATGCAACGCGCCCGGCGAGACGAGGTCGATCTTCGGCTGGTAGTAGAGGACGAGTTCGTCGTGCTCGACGGCCTGGCGCAACTCGGTCATCAACGAAAGCCGCTCGAGGGAATCGCGGTCGAACCGCGGGTCGTAGATCGCATGGCCGGTGTTGGCGCGCTTGGCGAGATACATCGCGGAGTCGGCATGGCGCAGCAGCGTCACCATGTCGTCGCCGTGTTCCGGATAGGTCGCGATGCCGAAGCTCGCACTCGTGTCCACGAGGTGGCCGTCGATCGGGATCGGCCGTTCGAGACAGGTCTGCAGCTTGCGGATCACGCCCATCACGTCGCGCGCGTCCTCGGTCGGGAGCAACACGGCGAACTCGTCGCCGCCCATGCGGGCGATCGTGTCCGACTGGCGCCGGATCACTTCCTGCAGGCGCTTGCCGACCTCGACGAGCAGCAGGTCGCCGCCGTGATGGCCGAGCGAGTCGTTGACGTACTTGAAGCGGTCGAGGTCCATCATGACGACCGTCAGCGGTCGTTGCAGCCGGCGCGACGTCGCGATCGCCTGCTGCAGCCGATCGGAGAACAGCACGCGATTCGGCAGGCCGGTCAACGCGTCGCGATACGCGAGGTCGAGGATGCGACGCTCGCGATCCGTGATGCGTTCGCGCATGTTGTCGAAGGCGAGGGCGAGCTCGCCGATCTCGTCGTTCTGACGGATGTCGAGCGGCCCGTCGTATTCGCCGCTGGCGATACGCCGGGCGAAGGCCGCGAGACGCTGCATCGGCTTGGCGATGCCGCGCGCGATCAGGAGGCTGCTCGCGAAGGCGAGCACGAACGCGAAGGCGGACACGGTCAACAGCTGCTGCCGCAGCGCCTTGAACGGCTTCAGCGCCTCCGCGAGCGGCCGCTGCAGGATCGCCACGACGCGCCCGTCGCCGGCGGTTCCCTCGGTGGAGACCAGCGTCATGAAGTCGGTGCCGTCGAGCGAGACGATGTGCGTGGACGTCGACTGGTCGAGCTCGCGGCTGGCGATCGTGTCGAGCAGGCGGGGTTGCAGCGCTTCGGGCAGCGTCGTGCCTTCGAGCCGCCAGCCCGCATCGTCGCGCCGGCTGACGAACGAGACCTGCAGGCCGGTCAGGGTCTGCAGGTCGCGGGCATCCTCGTCGTCGATCCGGAATCCCATCGCGACCCAGGCGATCGGCAGCGGAGCGAGGACCGGCACGACCACGATCTGATAGAGGCCGCCGTCCATCCTCGCCATCGCCGACGCGGAGCCCTTGGCCTCGGCCACCGAGATCAGTCCGCCGAACGCGAAGGTGCGACCGGCCATGGTGTCGGTCAGCGTGTCGACGACGACCTTCTGGTCGAGACCGATCAGCAGCATCAGGTCGGCCCTGATGCGCGATCCATGATTGGCGAGGGCCGACATGATGGTCGCGCCGTCGCGGGTGCCGACCGCCTCGCGGAACGCGAAGTCCGACGACAGGATGCGCGCGCCCTGGGCCAGTTGCTGGGCGTTCTGGTCGAGGACCCGGTTGAAGATGCGCTCGCCGACGACGAGTTCCTTCGCGAGGTGGTCCTCGGTGGTGGTCTCGCCCGAGAGGTCGACGATGAACAGCGACGCGACCTGGACCGCGCACAACAGCGCGACGAACGCGACGACGATGCGGGTCTGCAGTCCGCGCGCATGGAAGACGTCGTCCAGCTTCGACCGGAGGGCCGCGAGCTTCATGACGCCGGCTTCAGGTCGACGATCGTGTCGAGGGACGTGTCCGTGGTCACTGCGACCGGCGTCGGTGTCGCCTGGGCGCTCATCCGCGGACTCCACACGGACACCTTGTATTCCCCGGGCGGCAGACCGTCGAGCCTGACGCGACCGCCTGCGACCGTCTTGCCGTAGAACGGCGTGTCGACCACCAGGACATAGGCGACCATGCGGTCGTGGATGTTGCAGCCGAGCGCCACGAGGCCGGCCTTGTCGAAGACGACCGGCGTCGCCGGCAGCCCGGCGTAGAGCTTCAATTCGAATACCTTCGCCGGCGAGAACGAATAGACCTGATGACGGACCGTGTCGCGATTGGGGAAGGACACCGAGCCGCCGGTCTCCACCACGGTCACGAGCGGCGTGAAGGCGAGATGTTCCTGCGCGATCTCCGCCATGACGGCCGCCTTCGTCGCGGCGACCGGCACGGCCGGCACCGCGTACACCACCGCGTCCACGACCGGCATCGCCGCCCGATCGACGACCTGGACGGTCAGCGCCGCGGCCTCGGCGGCCTCGAGTCCGATCGCCAGCGAAGGCAGGGCGACGAGAAGACCACGGAGGATCGGACCCATGCGCTCAGCGCGAGACGACGTCGCGTTTCATCGGGGCGAGCAGGCGCAGCAGTTCGTTCTTCTCGCGCTCGCCGACATGGTGGTCCGCGAGCGCGATGCGCAGCTGCTCGACCATCGCGTAGAACTCGCGCTCGCCGATCCCGAGCCCCTGGTGCGCGAGCTTCATGTCGTCGCCCGTGTAGATGCAGCCGCCGCCCGTGACGGAGCAGACGTGCTGGACGAGCTTGGCTTCGAGCTTCGTCAGGTTGACGCCTTCGAACGAATGATTGACGGCCGGGTCGGCGGCGACGGCCGAGACCATCTCCTCGATCACCGCGCCCATCACCGGCTCGCCGCCCAGTCGTTCGAAGAGGCTCGGTTCTGCGACGGCTGCCGCGACCGGTCCTGCCCGGAGCAGGACCACGATCGCCAGCAGGGGGATGCGGGACTTCATAATTCGTCGACCTTCGGGTTGCGGACGGATCGTTTCGGCGGAAGGGGAGCGTTTCCGCGACGTGCACGATCCCAGCACTGCATCGGCAAGGGGGCGCGGAACTTGATGGCCGGTCCGGCGAATCGCATCGCCTCCCGGACCGCGTGACGACAGCACAGGAGACTTCTTGAAGACCTACGTCCTCCGCTCGAAGACGGTCGTTCCGGTCCTCGCGCTCGGCATCGCCCTCGGCTGCTGCGAGGCCGGCCGCGCGCAGGGGCGCATCCTCGCGACCGGCGGGGTGACCGAGATCGAAGGCGCCGCCGGCGGCGGCATCGTCCCGTGGGCGTTCATCGCGGGCTACGGCACCCGGGACGAGATCGGCGCGACGGTGTCGTACACCGATCTCGACCTCGACGACTTCCGCCTGCGGGCGGCCGCGATCGCGGTCGGCATCGGCGACCGTGTCGAGCTCTCGTTCGCCCGCCAGCGCTTCGACCTCGGCAGCACGGTGCCGGGCCGCTCCGTCCGGCAGGACGTCGTGGGCGCGAAGCTGCGCGTGGTCGGCGACGCCGTCTACGACCAGGACCTGTGGCTGCCGCAGGTCGCGCTCGGCGTGCAGTACAAGCGCAACGAGGACTTCGACCTCGTGCCGAAGGCGCTCGGTGCGAAGCACGCCGGCGGCACCGATGTCTACGTGGCCGCGACCAAGCTCTTCCTCGCCGGGCTCGCGGGACGCAACGTGCTCGTCGACGGCACGCTCCGCGCGACCAGGGCCAACCAGCTCGGGCTGCTCGGCTTCGGCGGCGACCTGTCCGATCGCTATCGCGTCGTCTTCGAGGGCTCGATGGCCTTGTTCGTCACCGACCGGCTCGGTGTCGGCTACGAGTACCGCCAGAAGCCCAACAACCTCGGGGCCTTCCGCGAAGAGGCGTACCAGGACGTCTTCGTCGCGTGGCTGCCCAGCAAGCGCCTCGCGCTCACCGGTGCGTACGCGCGGCTCGGCACCGTCGCCGACCGGAAGCGGCAGGACGGGCTGTACCTGTCCGGACAGGCGAGTTTCTGATGCGCCCGCCCGAAACGCGTCGATGAAGCTGCCGTTCGCCGTCGCCTGCCTCGTGCTGATCCTCGTCCTCGTCGCCTTCCTGCTGTGGACGCCCGACCGCGATCGCGCCGCGCTCGAGGCCTTGTACCTGCGCTCGCCGTCCGACATGATCGAGGTCGCCGGCACACGCCTCGACGTGCGCGACGACGGGCCGAAGGACGCGCCCGCCATCGTCCTGCTCCACGGCTTCGGGTCGAGCCTGCACACCTGGCAGACGTGGGCCGCGACGCTCGAGGCCGACCATCGCGTGGTCCGCTTCGACCTGCCCGGCTGCGGGCTCAGCCCGCCCGATCCGAGCGGCGACTACCGCGACGAACGCAGCGTCGCGGTCGTGATCGCGCTGATGGATCGGCTCGGCATCGCGAAGGCCAGCGTGATCGGCAACTCGATGGGCGGCCGTATCGCGTGGACCTTCGCGGCCGAGCACCCCGAGCGCGTCGACCGGCTGGTGCTGATCTCGCCCGACGGCTTCGCGAGCCCGGGCTTCGAGTACGGCCGCAAGCCCGACATCCCGTCGACCGTCAAGCTGATGCGCTACGTGCTGCCGAAGCCGCTCGTGAAGATGAGCCTCGCGCCCGCCTATGCCGACCGGTCGGCGATGACCGACGCGCTGACCACGCGCTACTACGACCTGATGCGCGCGCCCGGCGTGCGCGACGCGATGATCGCGCGGATGGAACAGTCGATCCGCTACGACCCGGTGCCGCGGCTGCGCACGATCCGCGCGCCGACGCTGGTCCTGTGGGGCGAGGAGGACCGCATGATCCCGTTCGCCAACGCAGCCGACTACGTCGCCGCGATCCCCGACGCGAGGCTGGTGTCGCTGCCCGGCGTCGGCCACCTGCCGCAGGAAGAGGCGCCCGTCCGGTCGCTCGACATCGTCGCCGGCTTCCTCCGCTAGCGACGACGGTTCAGTCGAGCGCCGACGCCGCGGCATGCGCTGGACCGACGAAACTCGCGCTTCGCCCCGCAACCGTCGATCGCTTCCCATTCCTCGTTCCACCACCCGCCGCCGCGGCTCGCGCCCGCTCGAGACGGACACCGCCGCCGTCGATGTCGAGGCCACGGCCGCCGTCGACGCCGGGGCCGAGGCCGACGCCGACGCCGACGCCGCCGGCCGGCCCGGCTTCGTCCGCGTGCGCGGCGCGCGCGAACACAACCTGCGCAACGTTGACGTCGACCTGCCGCGCGATGCGCTGGTCGTGTTCACCGGCGTCTCGGGTTCGGGCAAGTCGTCGCTCGCGTTCGGCACCCTCTACGCGGAAGCGCAGCGCCGCTACTTCGAGTCGGTCGCGCCGTACGCGCGTCGACTGATCGATCAGTGCGGCGTGCCGGACGTGGACGCCATCGAC
>CALMOR010000234.1:0-2089 GCA_937872165.1 uncultured Burkholderiales bacterium
GGCGATGAAGGCCTCCTCGGTTTCGCGATCCGCGACGTCGGCCGCCGCCTGTCGACGGGCACTTCGGTCCGCGACGATCTTCCGAAGTCGGTCAGCCAGCTGACCGAACTGGTGGGGCGCCTGCCGATGAAGGACATCGTCGGCAACACGGCGGACCTGATCGAGCAGATGTGCATTCGCGCCGCACTCGAGCTGACCCGCGACAATCGCGTCGCCGCGGCCGATCTGCTGGGCCTGTCGCGGCAGAGCCTCTACGTCAAGCTGCGGCGCTACAAGATGCTCGAGGCCGGTTCCGAAGAGCCGAAGTGACGGATTGCGGCGGCGTCAGGCGCGGACCGGCTTGAACGAGCCGCCGAGCTTGCCGAACGACGCGAGGATGTTCGGGACCTTGCTCGGATTCAGATGGAGGTCGTCCAGCAGCGACGCGTCGGCGACGACGAAGCCGTCGACGATGCTCTCGTGCTCGCGGTCACGATGCGCGAGCTGCATGCTCCATCCTTCGAAGAGCCGCACCGGGATCTGCTGATCCGCGAGCACGCGGATGTCGGTGTGGCGCTGGTCGGACCGGATGCGGTTCCAGGTGTTGCCGAGCACCTGATTGCTTCCCTCGATCCACTGGAAGAAGTAGCCGCGGTCGTACAGGATCACCCCGCTCAGCCCGTCCTCCCGGTTCCGCTGCCGGGCGTGGGCCAGCAGATAGAAGAGGTCCACGTCGGACAGCGCGAACACCGCGCGACTTCGGTAGACGATTGCGGAAAGATTCGACATGGAGAGACGCTCGACCGGGGCAAATTCGGAATCTGTGTGGATCGGCATCCTAGCTGAACGACCATCGAAGCGATTGGCTGGGCGATAGTGTCAATCTACATTGACACATGAGTTTGTCAAGTGAGAGACTGGTCCCATGTCAAGACCCCGGATCTCGGCCGTCGCCGAACTCTTCAAGCCGGTCACCTGGTTTCCGCCGATGTGGGCGTTCGCGTGCGGCGTCGTCGCATCCGGCCTCTCCCTCGCCGATCGCTGGCCGATCGCGTTGATCGGCATCGTGCTCGCAGGTCCGCTGGTCTGCGCGACGAGCCAGGCCGTCAACGACTGGTTCGATCGCGACGTCGACGCGATCAACGAGCCGGGACGCCCGATCCCTTCCGGTCGCATGCCGGGGCGATGGGGGATCAACCTCGCGGCCGCATGGACGGCACTTTCGCTGTTGGTCGCGCTGGCGCTCGGTCCGTGGGGATTCGTCGCCGCCGCTCTCGGCCTGCTGCTGGCCTGGGCCTACAGCGCGCCTCCGGTGCGCCTGAAGCAGAACGGATGGTGGGGCAACAGCGCCTGCGCGCTCTGCTACGAGGGACTGGCGTGGATCACCGGCGCGGCCGTCATGTCCGCCGGGCAGTTTCCCGGGGGACGCAGCATCGCGCTGGCCCTGCTCTACAGCGCCGGCGCGCACGGCATCATGACGCTGAACGACTTCAAGTCCGTCGAAGGCGACCGCCGCATGGGGATCGGCTCGCTGCCGGTGCGCCTCGGCGTACGGCCGGCCGCGCAGGTCGCCTGCGCGGTGATGATCGCGCCGCAGTTCGTCGTGATCCTCTGCCTGGCCGCGTGGAACCGTCCGCTGCACGCGATGAGTGTCGGTGCGTTGCTGCTGCTGCAACTATTGATGATGGACCGCTTCCTCGACGCGCCGAGCGAGCGGGCGCGCTGGTACAGCGGTTTCGGCGTGCCGCTCTACGTGATCGGCATGCTGGTCAGCGCGTTCGCGCTGCGCGGCCTCGGAGGCGCAGGTGCGTGACGGGTCGTTCGGCTGGCCGTCGGTCGTGCGGCTCGGGCTCGTGCAGGCCTGCATCGGAGCGGTGGTCGTGCTGACGACGTCGACGCTCAACCGCATCATGGTCGTCGAGCTCGCGCTGCCCGCGCTGCTGCCCGGCGCGCTCGTCGCCTTCCACTACCTGGTGCAGGTCATGCGACCGCGGATGGGGCACGGCTCCGACGTCGGAGGTCGGCGCACCCCGTGGATCGTCGGCGGCATCGCGCTGCTCGCGACCGGCGGCGTCGTCGCCGCGGTAGCCGTGACCCTCGTCCCGACGCA
>CALMOR010000234.1:2099-17397 GCA_937872165.1 uncultured Burkholderiales bacterium
GCGATGCCGGGATCGCGCTCGCGTTCGTCGGCTTCGCGATGATCGGCCTCGGCGTCAGCGCCAGCGGCACGTCGCTTCTGGTGCTGCTGGCCAAGCGCGTGGCGCCGCAGCGCCGCGCGGCGTCGGCCACGGTCGTGTGGCTGATGATGATCGTCGGTTTCGCCGTCACGGCGGGCGTCGCCGGACGCCTGCTCGATCCTTATTCGCCGTCGCGCCTGGTCGCCGTCTCGTCGGGTGTCTCGCTGGTCACCGTCGTCGTCACGGTACTCGCCCTGTTCGGTCTCGAAGGGCGGACCGGCGGACCGGCCACGGCGACGACGGTGGGACGCGCCGAAGGCGACTTCGCGGCCGCGTTGAAACAGGTCTGGCGCGAAGCCGAGGCGCGCCGCTTCACGATCTTCATCTTCGTGTCGATGCTCGCCTACAGCGCGCAGGACCTGATCCTCGAACCGTTCGCCGGCACGGTCTTCCGCTTCACGCCCGGCGAGTCGACATCGCTGTCCGGCGTGCAGCACGGCGGGGTACTGGTCGGCATGCTGGTCGCCACGATCGCGGGCCGGCGGTGGCGGGGCCGGTCGACGGGATCGCTGCGGGGGTGGACCATCGTCGGATGCGCCCTGTCGGCCTGCGCGCTCGCGGGCCTCGTCGCCGCGAGCCTGATCGGGCCGGCGTGGCCGTTCCGTCTCACGGTGTCGCTGCTCGGGGCCGCCAACGGCGTGTTCTCGATCGCGGCCATCGGTTCGATGATGCGTCTGGCGAGTCACGGACAGGCGTCGCGCGAAGGAATGCGGATGGGGCTCTGGGGCGCCGCGCAGGCGGTCGCCTTCGGCCTCGGCGGCCTCGTGGGTACCGGCGCGAGCGACATCGCGCATCGCCTGCTCGGCGCCGCCGACCTCTCGTATGCATCGGTCTTCGCGTTCGAAGCGTTGGTCTTCGTCGCGGCCGCCTGGCTCGCAGCGGGCGTCGGCGCGACGCCGCGAGCCGCTGCGGCCAGCCCTTCGGCACTGGCGCGCCGCATCGATCCGGTCGGCGTCCGGTTCAACTCGTGAGGTTCGCCATGGATACGCAACAGATCTTCGACGTCGTGGTGGTCGGCGGCGGTCCCGCGGGAGCGACGGCGGCGAACGACCTCGCCCGGGCCGGGCATGCGGTCGTGCTGCTCGATCGTGCGGGTCGCATCAAGCCCTGCGGCGGCGCGATCCCGCCGCGGCTCGTCAAGGACTTCGCGATCCCCGACGCGCTGCTGGTCGCGCGCGCGACCTCGGCGCGGATGATCGCGCCGAGCGATCGGCGGGTGGACATCCCGATCCACGGCGGTTTCGTCGGCATGGTCGATCGCGAAGCGTTCGACGAATGGCTGCGCGCGCGTGCGGCCGAAGGCGGCGCGGTCCGGCTGACGGGGAGCTTCTCGAAGCTGACCCGTGACGCCGACGGAGTGGCCTGCGTGACGTACCGTGCCGCGGACGACGACGGGCCGCACGAGCGCACGGTGCGAGCCCGCGCCGTCATCGGCGCGGACGGCGCCCGCTCGGGCGTCGCCCGCGAGGCCGGCGTGCCGCGCGCCGAGCGGACTCGTTGCGTGTTCGCGTATCACGAGATCGTGAAGACGCCGCAGGTCAGGCCCGCGGGCTACGACGGCAGCCGGTGCGACGTGGTCTATCAGGGGACGCTGTCGCCCGACTTCTACGGCTGGGTCTTCCCGCACGGGGAGACCTTGAGCATCGGCACCGGCAGTGCCGACAAAGGTTTTTCGCTGCGGACCGCCACGGCGGCGTTGCGCGAGAAGTCCGGACTTCGGGATGCCGAGACGCTGCGGCGCGAGGGCGCGCCGATCCCGATGAAGCCGTTGCCGCGCTGGGACAACGGACGCGAGACCGTGCTCGCCGGCGATGCCGCCGGCGTCGTCGCGCCCGCGTCGGGCGAGGGGATCTATTACGCGATGGCCGGCGGACGTTTCGCCGCCCAAAGTGTCGCGCTGTTCCTCGCCACCGGCGATGTCCGCGCGCTGAAGCAGGCTCGCAAACGCTTCATGCGCGCCCACGGCAAGGTGTTCTGGGTTCTCGGGATGCTGCAGCGTTTCTGGTATTCGAGCGACAAGCGCCGCGAACGCTTCGTGTCCATCTGCCGCGACAAGGACGTTCAGCAACTGACCTTCGACGCGTACATGAACAAGGAACTGGTGCGTGCCAGGCCGATGGCGCACGTTCGCATCTTCTTCAAGGACATGGCGCACCTGCTGGGCATGGCACGCGTGTGAACGCGTGATGACGAAGCGCTGGACGCCGGTCGTCGTCGGGATCGTCGCAGCCGTCGCCGTGGCCACCCTGGGTGGGCTCGCGACCGACATCGGCCCCTGGTATCGCGATCTGCACAAGCCGTCGTGGCAGCCGCCGGACTGGTTGTTCGGTCCGGTCTGGACGACCATCTACGCGCTGGTCGTGATCGCCGGCGTCCGGAGCTGGCGACGCGCGAACGATACGGTCGAGAAGGAGTGGCTGACCGTCCTCTTCGCCGGCAACGCGTTCGTCAACGTGCTGTGGAGCCTGCTCTTCTTTCGCCTGCATCGGCCCGACTGGGCACTGCTCGAGGTCGGCGTGCTGTGGTCTTCGGTGCTGGCGCTGACCGTCGTCCTCCTCCGGCGCGACCGCGGCGGAGGGCTGCTGATGCTGCCCTACCTGGCGTGGGTCTCGTTCGCGTCGTTCCTCAACCTGACGATCGTCGTGCTGAACGCTCCGTTCCCGGGTCGATGAGAGCGGCCCGATGACGGTAGCGACGGTCGTCGACGTCGTCCTCGCGGCGTTCGTCGTCGAGTTCGTGCTGCTCGCTCGTCTGGGCCGCCGCCTCGAGCGCTGGCCCGGCATGCGGCCGCTGCTGCCGAATCTGGCCGCGGGCTTGCTGCTCGTGCTCGCGCTGCGAGCGGCGATCCACGGCGCCGGGACGGCCTCGATCGGGGCGTTCCTCCTGCTGGCGGGCGTCGCCCACGCCCTGGACTTGCTGCAGCGCCTCCGCTGACCGCTAGCGCTACCCGCCGTTGCGATCCGAAGGCGGCACGTCGCTCGGCGTGCCGATGCGCTCGGTGTCCTGGATGCCGGACTCGACATCCCGGCGCGCCTGTCCGATCACGTCGCGGTTCGCCCGATGCTGTCCATCCTCCTTCGGGGCGTGCGGATGTTCGTCACGATCGGCCGGCAGGGCTGTTCCGTCGTCGCTGGCGGAACCCGGGTCGGGCGTACGGGCTGCATGAGGTTGGGGCATGACACTTCCTCGAAAAACTCCATCGTGCAGCGGAAAGCGGGCGCGCACCCCACCACGGACGCCTCATGGAACGTCGGACTGGAACCTTCGGCGTCGCGGTCGAGCGACGCCGGGGGCGCAAGATCGCGAACGCGCCTGTGGACAGAATTGTTCACAACCCACATCGGGTCACCACGCTAAGCCCTTATTTCGACGCGTTATTTCCATTCTAACGGTCGCTGAATATTTTGCAAGTTATTGTTCTAGCGTGCTTTTTTGCACTGTGTCCTTGACGACGACATCGGACGCTTTTAAAGTGGGACCTAGTGTCAGATTGTGGGGATAAGGGGATAATCTTCCGTCTGACGCGACTTTCTCGGGGCGGAAAAAAACGGTGTTTCAAGGGTCTTCCCAGCTGAGCCTGGACGGGAAGGGACGCATGGTCGTCCCTACCAGGCATCGCGACGCGCTCAATCTGCTAAGTGAGGGCAGACTGACATTGACGCTCAGCCTGGAGAGGTGCCTGTGGATGTTTCCCCGCCCGGCGTGGGAGACCACCCGCGCGGAGATCATGGAATGGCCGCTTTCCGCCAAACCGGTGCAGCGGATCGTTCTCGGCAACGCGACGGACGTCGAGATGGACGGGAACGGTCGGCTGCTGATCTCGCCGGAACTGCGCAACGCGGCCGGCATCCGGCCCGAGACCAAGGTCATGCTGGTCGGGATGGGTAGCCATTTCGAGATCTGGGACGCCGCAGCGCACGAAGCCAACCAGGAAAAGGCGATGAGCGCGGGCCTTCCGGACGAGCTCAAGGGATTCAGGCTCCGCTGACGCCGATGCCTTCCATCAACCACGGGTTCGCGAACGCGGACCGGCCCTTCGCGCCACTCAACGACGCGCTTCCCGCATCTTGGTTTCTCTCAAGCGCCCACTACCAGGTGCGGCCCCCGCCGCGGCACCGGAGGGCTGCGCCCAGCCCCCCGCCCTGCGCGACGCCGCCGTCGGGGGGCTCGCGATCGACGGTCCGCGACGGGACGGCCGCTACGTCGACTGCACCTTCGGGCGCGGCGGCCACAGCGGCCTCATCCTTCGGCACCTGTCCGCGGACGGACGGCTGCTGGCGTTCGACCGCGATCCCGACGCCGTCGCGTCGGCGGCAGGCATCGACGACCCGCGCTTCGCGATCGTCCACGAGCGCTTCACCGGCCTCCGCGAGCATGCGCGGCGCATCGGATGGGAGCGGGTCGACGGCATCCTCTTCGACCTCGGCATCTCGTCTCCGCAGATCGACGACGCGGCCCGCGGCTTCTCGTTCCGTCACGACGGCCCGCTCGACATGCGCATGGACCCCTCGCGCGGCGTCTCCGCGGCCGACTGGCTCAACTCGGCGCCCGCCGAAGAAATCGAAAGGGTAGTCCGCGACCATGGGGAAGAACGGTTTGCTTTTCAGATTGCACAGGCGGTTGTGTCTCGCCGCGCAGAGCGACCTCTTTCGCGCACACGCGAGCTTGCCGATCTCGTGGCAGCCGCCATACCGGGTCATGGGCGGAAGGGCAGTCGCAAGGACGCGGCGCAGGACCCTGCCACGCGGACCTTTCAGGCTGTCCGGATTCACGTCAACCAAGAGCTTGAAGAGCTCGAGGAAGGCTTGAGCCAGGCCATGGATCTGCTCGCCCCGGACGGCCGCCTCGCCGTCATCGCCTTCCATTCGCTCGAGGATCGCATCGTCAAGCGCTTCATCGCCGGCCAGGCGCGGCCCGAGGCGGCGCTCGGCCCGGCGGCGCGCCGTCTGCCGCTGCGGGCCAGCGAGCTGCCGCTGCCCGCGCTCGAATCGATCGCTCGCATCAAGCCCGGCCCAGACGAGATGACGGGCAACACGCGTTCGCGCTCGGCCGTGCTGAGGATCGCGCGCCGGACGACCGCACCGCGTCTCGCGCCTGGCGGCGGAGGGCGTCGATGACGCGCCTGTCGATCGTCTTCGCGGCTCTCCTCGTGCTGTCGGGCCTGATGCTGGTGTCGTCCCAGTATCGTGCGCGCCAGCTCTTCATCGACCTCGACCGCGCCCGCGCCGCTGCGCGCAAGCTCGACGTCGAGTGGCGGACGCTGCAGCTCGACCAGACCAACTATTCGAAGCACAGCCTGATCCAGACGGCCGCGGAACGCGACCTGCGCATGATCCGCCTCGATGCGCAGCATCTGCGCGTCATCACGTTGCCGGAGCGCACGAGCGGACCGCGCGACCTGCAGGGCACGCCGAAGCTCGACACGGCGAAGGGGGCGCCATGAAGAGCGTGCGCTTCCATGCGAGCCCCGTGCTGGCCGTCAAGCTGCCGGCGTGGCGTTCGCGCGCGGTGCTGTGCCTGTTGTTCCTGGCGTTCCTGTCGCTGCTGGTCCGTGCCATCTACCTGCAGGCCTTCTCGACCGGATTCCTGCAGAGCCAGGGCGAACAGCGCTACGCGGCCAACCTCGAGATGCCCGCGACGCGCGGCAAGATCACCGACCGCAACGGCGACGTGCTCGCGTCGTCGATCCCGGCCTTCTCGGTCGGCGCCGAGATCGACGATCTCGACGTCACGCCGGCCGAATGGAAGGACCTCGCGGCCGCGCTCGAGATGCCGCTCGTCGAAGTGCAGAAGAGGGTCGCCGACCCGGTCCACAAGTTCGTCTACCTGAAGCGTCAGGTCTCGCCGCTCGCGGCCCAGACCATCGGCAGGCTCGACCTGCCGGGGATCCGGCTGCAGAAGGAGTTCCATCGCGAGTACCCGCAGGGCGAGATGATGGCCCACGTCGTCGGCTACACGAACGTCGACGACAAGGGCCAGGAAGGGATCGAGCTCGCGTGGCAGAAGTCGCTCGCCGGGCAGGACGGCAGTCGTCGCGTGATCCGCAACCGCCTCGGCCAGCCGATCGAGGACGTCGCGAGCATCCGCGTGCCGCACGACGGGACCGACCTGACGCTGTCGATCGACAGCCGCCTGCAGTTCCTCGCGTTCACCGAGCTGAAGAAGGCGATCGACGCGCAGCACGCGAAGGCCGGGGCCATCGTCGTCCTCGACGTCAGGACCGGCGAGGTTCTCGCGCTGGCGAACCTGCCGACCTACGATCCGAACGATCGGCGCAAGCTCTCCGGCGAGCAGCTGCGCAACCGCGTGCTGACCGACACCTACGAGCCCGGCTCGACGCTGAAGCCGTTCACGGTCGCTCTCGCGCTCGAGCACGGGATCGTCAAGCCCGACTCGATCATCCAGACCGGCGGCGGCAAGTTCGCGCTCGGACCGAACACCATCAGCGACACGCACGCGCACGGCAACATCACGGTCGAGGAAGTCATCAAGTTCTCGTCCAACATCGGCGCCGCGAAGATCGCGCTGCGCATGCAGCCGAAGGAGATGTGGGAGATGTACACGGCGACCGGACTCGGCCAGGCGCCCAAATGGGGCTTCCCCGGCGCCGCGGCCGGGCGGGTCCGTCCGTTCGCGAAGTGGGTCACGATCGACCAGGCCACGATGGGCTACGGCTACGGGCTGTCGGTCTCGCTGATCCAGATCGCGCGGGCCTACACGATGTTCGCTCGCGACGGCGAGATCGTGCCGTTGACGTTCTTCAGGAGCGCACCCTCCAACGGGCCGGTGCCGGCGGTCAAGGGGACGCAGGTGATCTCGCCCGCGACCGCCCGCGCGATGCGTCGCATGCTCGAGATGGCGGCCGGCCCCGGCGGCACCGCGCCGAAGGCGCAGGTCATGGGTTATCGCGTCGCGGGCAAGACCGGCACCGCCCACAAGCTCGGCGACAACCATCTCTACAGCGCCAACCGCTATGTCGGCTCGTTCGTCGGCTTCGCGCCGGTATCGAACCCGCGCATCGTCGTCGCGGTGATGATCGACGAGCCGGGTGCCGGCGTGTACTACGGTGGCGACGTCGCCGCGCCGGTGTTCTCGGCGGTCGTCGGCGGCGCGTTGCGCACGCTCAACGTCGAGCCCGATGCGCCGATGAAGTCGCTGATCATTCCGGCCGAGTCGCCGAAGGAAGCGCTGTGATGGCGCTCCATCGCGGTCCCGCCTTCACGCGAGCGAAGCGTGCGCCGGTGCGTACGCCGCATCCCGCCGCGGCCTGGCTGTCGCGCGTCGTCGCGGCCGACGCGCAGCTCACGTCCGACTCGCGGGCCGTCGGGCGCGGCGACGTCTTCTTCGCGATCAAGGGCGCGCAGTTCGACGGTCGCCACTTCATCGGCGACGCGATCGCCCGCGGGGCGGCGGCCATCGTCTACGACGCGACCGCGTTCGCGTGGCGCGACGAGTGGAAGGTGCCCAATCGACCCGAGCGCGAGTTGAAGCGCCACGCCGGCACCATCGCCGCCGACTGGTACCGCCGTCCCGCGGACGGACTGATGACGATCGGCATCACCGGCACCAGCGGCAAGACGTCCACCGCGCTGTGGCTCGCGCAGGCGCTCGGCGCGCTCGTTCACCGCACCGTGATGGTCGGCACGCTCGGCATCGGCTTTCCCGACGAGCTCGTCGACAGCGGCATGACCACGCCCGACGCCGTGATGCTGCAGCGTCGGCTGCGTGCGCTGGTGGACCAGGGCGCGGACGCGCTCGCGATCGAGGTCTCGTCGATCGGGCTCGAGGAAGGACGCGTCGCCGACATGCAGTTCGACGTCGCGGTGTTCACCAATCTCACGCGCGACCATCTCGATTATCACGGCACGATGGCCGGCTACGAGGCCGCCAAGCAGCGCCTCTTCCGCTGGCCCGGCCTCGGCCATGCGATCGTCAACGTCGACGACGCGGTGGGAGAGCGCTTCGCGGCGGTCGCATCGTCGAACGGCGCCGAGGTCCTGCGCTTCTCGGCCAGCGGCGGCGCCGAGGCCGAGCTGCGGGCCCGCAAGGTCTCGGTCCGCGCCGACGGTCTCGCGTTCGAGATCTTCGGCGCGTTCGGCGTGCGGCAGGTCTACACGAATTTCATCGGCAACTTCAACGTGTCGAACCTGCTCGCGGTGGTCGGCGTGCTGCTGTCGGTAGGCGTGCCGATCGACGCGGCGCTGAACGTGTTGCCGGCATTGCAGCCGGTGCCCGGCCGCCTCGAGCGCGTCGACATCGCGTCGAGCGAGCGACCCGGCGGCATCGCGGCGCCGATGGTGCTGGTCGACTACGCGCACAAACCCGACGCGCTCGAGAAGGCGCTCACCGCGTGTCGGCCGATCGTCGAGGCGCGCGGCGGCGAACTGATCGTCGTCTTCGGATGCGGCGGCGACCGCGACGCCGGCAAGCGCCCGATCATGGGCGAGATCGCGGCGCGGCTCGCCGATCGCGTCGTCGTCACCAGCGACAACCCGCGCACCGAAGGGCCCTCGGCGATCATCGACCAGATCGTCGCCGGCATCGGCAACCTCGGCTTCAATCCGCTCAACTCCGGCTACACCGGCCCGTCGCTCGACGAGCGGGTCGAGGTCCAGTCCGATCGCCGCGCGGCGATCTACGAAGCGATCGCGCGCGCGCAGGCCGCCGACGTCGTCGTCATCGCGGGGAAGGGTCACGAGAGCTACCAGGAGATCGGCGGCGTCCGCCATCCGTTCTCGGATGTCGCGGTCGCGATGGAGGCCTTGCGCCGCGAGCGCCGCCGGGCGTCCCGCGACGCGGAGCCGCGCGCATGCTGACGCTGCGTGAAGTGGCGACGCTCACGCGCGGCGAGGTCGTCGCCGCCCGCGGCATCGACCCGGTCGATGCGGACGCGATCGAGATCGACGCCGTCACGACCGACAGCCGGCACGCGTCCGACGGCGCCCTGTTCGTCGCGCTGACCGGCGAACGCTTCGACGGTCATGCCTTCGTCGACGAGGTCGCGGCCAGAGGCGCCCGCGCGGTGCTCGTCGACGCGGGTCGTGCCGCGGGACCGCTGGCCGCCGTGACGGTCGCCGACACCCGCCGCGCCCTCGGCGACCTCGCGGCCGGCTGGCGTCGGCGCTTCACGATGCCGCTCGTGGTCGTGACCGGCAGCAACGGCAAGACGACGACGAAGGAGATGATCGCGTCCATCCTCGTCGCGGCCTTCGGAGAGCCGGACTGCCTCGCGACGCGCGGCAACCTCAACAACGACATCGGCGTCCCGCTCACGCTGTTCCGCCTGCGGGCCCGCCATCGCGCCGCGGTCGTCGAGGTCGGCATGAACCACCCGGGCGAGACCGCGCGACTGGCCGACATGGCACGGCCCGACGTGACGCTCGTCGTCAACGCGCAGCGCGAGCATCAGGAGTTCATGCAGAGCGTCGATGCGGTCGCCGACGAGCATGCGCTGGCGATCGCGGCGTTGCAGGCCGACGGCGTCGCCGTCTTCCCCGCCGACGAACCTCATGCCGGCGTGTGGCGACGCGCCGCCGACGGCCGTCGCGTCGTGGACTTCGCGTGCGCAGCGGCGCAGGAGGCCGATCCGTCCACGGGCTCCGGGGCAGCGGTGACAGGTCGCGCATATCTCGAAGTCGCGGGCATCGTGCTGCACCTCGCGGCGGACGGCCAAGCGGTCACGGCACGGCTCGCGGTCGCGGGCCTCCACAACGCCCGCAACGCCACGGCCGCGGCCGCCGCCTGCATCGCCGCCGGCATCCCGCTGGATGCGGTCCGCGTCGGCCTCGAGGCCTTCCGTCCGGGGCGTGGCCGCTCGCAGCGTCGCGTGCTCGACGACGGCACGGTCGTGATCGACGACAGCTACAACGCCAACCCCGACTCGATGCGCGCGGCGATCGACCTGCTCGCGGCCGAGGCCGCGCCGCGACTGATCGTGATGGGCGACATGGGCGAGGTCGGCGACGAGGGACCTCGCTTCCATGCCGAGATCGGTGCCCATGCGCGCGTGCGCGGCATCGAGTCGCTGTACGCGCTCGGCGACGCGAGCCGCGCGAGCGTCGACGCGTTCGGTGCCGGAGGCCGTCACTTCGACGCCGTCGAGCCGTTGATCGCGGCGGTGCGAGGATGGCTCGATGCGCGCGACCCGTCGCGACGCGGCGCGATCGCCGTCAAGGGCTCGCGCTTCATGCGGATGGAACGCGTCGTCGCCGCGCTCGACGGCACGGTCGCCGAGGCGACGCACTGATGCTGCTCGCGCTCGCCCAGTGGCTCGGACAGGACGTCCGCTTCTTCAACGTCTTCACGTACATCACGTTGCGCGCGGTGCTGGCGACGCTGACCTCGCTGACCATCGGCCTCCTCTTCGGGCCGCTGGTGATCCGCCGTCTCGCGTCGATGAAGATCGGCCAGGCGGTCCGCGACGACGGTCCGCAGAGCCACCTCGTCAAGTCCGGCACGCCGACGATGGGCGGCGCGTTGATCCTGCTGTCGATCGGCGTCGCGACGCTGCTGTGGTCCGACCTCAGCAACCGCTTCATGTGGGTGGTGCTGGTCGTGACCTTCGGCTTCGGCTGGATCGGCTGGGTCGACGACTATCGAAAGGTGGTCCGGCGCGATCCGAAAGGCATGAGCGCGAAGGAGAAGTATTTCTGGCAGTCGCTGATCGGCCTGGTCGCGTCGATGTATCTCGCGTTCGCGGTCTCCGCGCAGAGCAACGCGGACGTCGCGCACCTGTTCTTCGGCTGGATCCGCAGCGGCTTCGACATGGCGTTGCCGCCGAAGGCCGACTTCATCGTGCCGTTCTTCAAGAACGTCGCGTATCCGCTGGGCGCCTTCGGCTTCATGGTCATCACGTACTGCGTGATCGTGGGTACCAGCAACGCGGTCAACTTCACCGACGGGCTCGACGGCCTCGCGATCATGCCGACGATCCTGGTCGGTGCGGCCCTCGGCATCTTCGCGTACGTCACCGGCCGCGCCGACTATTCGCGCTACCTGCTCTTCCCGCACATTCCCGGCGCCTCCGAGCTGATGGTGTTCTGCGCGGCGATCACCGGCGCGGGGCTCGCCTTCCTGTGGTTCAACACCTATCCGGCCCAGGTCTTCATGGGCGACGTCGGCGCACTGGCGCTCGGCGGCGCGCTCGGCACGATCGCGGTCATCGTGCGGCAGGAGATCGTGCTCTTCATCATGGGCGGCGTGTTCGTCGCGGAGACGGTGTCCGTGATGATGCAGGTGCTGTACTTCAAGTACACGAAGCGCCGCTACGGCGCGGGCCGGCGCATCTTCCGCATGGCGCCGCTGCATCACCACTTCGAGGAAGGCGGCTGGAAGGAGACGCAGGTCGTGGTCCGCTTCTGGATCATCACGATGATGCTGGTGCTGGTCGGCCTGTCCACGCTGAAGCTGCGATGAGCACCGACCTGTCCCGTCGTTCCGTCGTCGTGCTCGGACTCGGGGAGTCCGGCCTCGCGATGGCGCGCTGGTGCCTGCGCGCAGGCGCGCGCCGGCGGGTGGGCGCCACGCGCGATGCTCCGCCGAACCGCGACGAGCTCGTCGGCGACCTCGATGTCGACGTCAGGCTCGGGCCGTTCGCCGACGACCTGCTCGACGGCATCGACCTGATCGCGATCAGCCCGGGCCTGTCCCCGCTCGCGCCGCCGCAGTCCGCGCTGCTCGCGGATGCGAAGCGCCGCGGCATCGAGGTCGTCGGCGAGATCGAGCTCTTCGCGCGCGAGCTCGCCGAACTGAAGACCGCACGCGGCTACGCGCCACGCGTCGTCGCGATCACCGGCACCAACGGCAAGACCACCGTCACGCGTCTCGTCGGACGGATGGGTGCGAGCGCGGGTCGTCGCGTCGCGGTCGCGGGCAACATCTCGCCGAGCGCGCTGGAGGCGCTGGCCGCGGCGCTCGACGCGGACGCGCTGCCCGAGCTGTGGGTGCTGGAGCTGTCGAGCTTCCAGCTCGAGACCACGACGAGTCTCGTCGCCGACGGCGCCACCGTCCTCAACGTCACGCAGGACCATCTCGACTGGCACGGGGACATGGCCGCCTACGCGAAGGCCAAGGCGCGCATCTTCGGGCCGTCGACCGTGCGCGTGCTCAACCGCGACGACGCGGGTGTCCTCGCGATGGATCGCGACGATGCGCGGTCGGTGCGCTTCGGTCTCGACGCTCCGACGCTCGCAGGCGACGTCGGCGTGACGCGCGATCGCGACGATGCGGACGGCCTTCGCTGGCTGGCGCTGGCCGAGGGCGACGACCCCGACGCGGAGGCCCGCGGCGGCAGGCCCGTCGGCAAGCGTCGCGGCGTTAAGCCGGTCGCGACCGCGCCGGTGATCGTCCGGCGCCTGATGCCGGTCGATGCGTTGTACGTCCGCGGCGACCACAACGTCGCCAACGTGCTGGCCGCGCTCGCGCTCGGCCGCGCGGTCGGCCTGCCGATGGCGGCGATGCTGCGCGCCGCGGGCTCGTATCGCGGCGAACCGCATCGCGTCGCGTTCGTGCTCGAACGCGCCGGCGTCGAGTGGATCGCCGACAGCAAGGGCACCAACGTCGGCGCGACCGTGGCCGCGCTGCGGGGGCTCGGCCGCAAGGTCGTGCTGATCGCGGGCGGCCTCGGCAAGGGCCAGGACTTCTCGCCGCTCGCGGCGCCGGTCGCCCGTCACGCGCGCGCGGTCCTCCTGATCGGCCGCGACAAGGCCGTCGTCCGCGACGCCCTCTCGCGCACCGGGGTCGCCGTCTTCGACTGCGACACGCTCGAGCAGGCGGTCGGCAAGGCGGCGCATCTGGCCGAACCCGGCGACGCGGTGCTGCTGTCGCCGGCCTGCGCCAGCCTCGACATGTTCCGCGACTACGAAGAGCGCGCCGAGGTCTTCGTGGCCGCGGTGCGCGGCCTGCCGGTGCCGGAAGGTGCGACATGCTGAACGGCCTCTTCGCGAGCCGGGCCCGCGGCGACGGCAGTACGCCGACGCGTGCCCGCAACGCCGTCGATCCGCTGCGGCCGGCACGCTCGACGATGACGACGTGGGACCAGCCGCTGATGCTGGTCTGCGTCGCGCTGCTGCTGCTCGGGCTCGTGATGATCTTCTCGGCGTCGATCGCGCTGTCCGACTCGCCGAAATTCAAGGGGCTCAAGCCCACGCCCACCTTCTTCCTCGCGCGGCAGGCGCTCTTCATCGTCATCGGCGCCGTCGTCGGCGCGGTCGCCTTCCGCATCCCGATGGCCAGGTGGCAGCGCTGGTCGCCGTACTTCTTCATCGCGACGATCGTGCTGCTGGTCGCCGTGCTCGTGCCCGGCGTCGGTCGCGGCGTCAACGGCGCCAAGCGGTGGATCTCGCTGTACGCGATGAACCTGCAGCCGTCCGAGCTGATGAAGCTGATGGTGGTCCTGTACGCGGCCGACTACACGGTTCGCAAGCAGGCCCTGATGCATCGGCTCGCGAAGAGCTTCCTGCCGATGGCCGCGGTCGTGCTGCTGGTCGGCGCGCTGCTGCAGCTCGAGCCGGACCTCGGCGCCTTCATGGTGATCGCGGCCATCGCGTTCGGCATCCTCTTCCTCGGCGGCGTCAACGCGCGCATGTTCGCGGGCCTGAGTGCGGTGATGGCGGTGGGCTTCGTGTTGCTGGTGATGCTGAACCCGTGGCGCCGCGCGCGCTTCTTCGCCTACCTCGATCCGTTCGAGGAAGACAATGCGGCAGGCAAGGCCTATCAGCTCACGCATTCGCTGATCGCGTTCGGGCGCGGCGAGTGGCTGGGCGTCGGTCTAGGTGGCAGCGTCGAGAAGCTGCACTACCTGCCCGAGGCGCATACCGACTTCCTGCTCGCGGTGATCGGGGAAGAACTCGGCCTCGTCGGCGTCGCGATCGTCGTCGGCCTGTTCTTCTGGCTCGTGCAGCGCGCGTTCGAGATCGGCCGTCAGGCGATCGCGCTCGAGCGCACCTACGCGGGCCTGGTCGCGAAGGGTGTCGGCATCTGGATCGGCGTGCAGGCGTTCATCAACATGGGCGTCAACCTCGGCCTGCTGCCGACCAAGGGACTGACGTTGCCGCTGATGAGCTACGGCGGCAGCGGCATCCTCGTCAATTGCGTCGCGCTCGCGCTGGTCCTGCGCGTCGACTTCGAGAACCGCATCCTGATGCGCGGAGGTCGCGTATGAAGGCGGTCGCCACGGAGAAGACCCGATGACCCGCACGCTGCTGATCATGGCGGGCGGCACCGGCGGCCACATCATGCCGGGCCTCGCGATCGCCGAGACGATGCGTGCGCGCGGCTGGGCGATCCGTTGGCTCGGCACGTCGCACGGGATGGAGAACCGGCTCGTGCCCGAGGCCGGCATCGCGCTCGACACGATCGCGTTCGCGGGCCTGCGCGGCAAGGGCATCGGTCATGCGCTGCGCGGCCTCGGTCAGCTGATCGCCGGTCTCGTCGAGAGCGTGCGCTTCGTCTCGAAACTGAAGCCGCACGCGGTGCTCGGCATGGGCGGCTACGTGACGGTGCCCGGGGGCTTCGCGGCCGCGCTGTCGCGCGTGCCGCTGGCGCTGATGAACAGCGACTCGTCGCTGCTGCTGTCGAACCGCGCGCTGAAACCGTTCGCGACGCGGCTGATGTTCGGCCTGCCCGGCAAGGTGCAGGAGGAGGGGGACAAGGCGGTCTGGACCGGCAGCCCGGTACGCGCGGCGATCGGCGCGATGCCGTCGCCGACCGCGCGCTACGCAGCGCGCCGCGGGCCGCTCCGGGTGCTGGTGCTGGGCGGCAGCCTCGGCGCGGCGACCCTCAACCGCAACGTGCCGCTCGCGCTCGCGACGCTCGCCGAGACCGATCGTCCGATCGTCACGCATCAGGCCGGAGCCCGGCACGCGGACGCGCTCGCCGCGGTCTATCGCGACGTCGGCGTGACCGCATCGGTCGAGCCCTTCATCGACGACATGGCAGCGCGTTACGCGGACACCGACCTCGTGATCTGCCGCGCCGGCGCGATCACGATCAGCGAACTGACGACCGCGGGCGTCGCCAGCGTCCTCGTGCCGTTGCTCGCGTCGACGACGACCCATCAGCGCGACAACGCGATCTACCTCGCGTCGGCCGGCGCGGCCGTGCACCTGCCCCAGGCCGAGCTCGCTGCCGACTCGCAGGCCGCGCTGCTGCGTTCGTTCACCCGCGACAGGTTCTGCGAGATGGCCGAGGCCGCCCGCGCGATCGGCAAGCCGCATGCGAC
>CALMOR010000235.1:0-5792 GCA_937872165.1 uncultured Burkholderiales bacterium
GACATGCAGCGCCTCGTCGAAGTACGCGGAGACCGGCAGTTGTGCGCTGCTGCGTGCGAGTTGATCGGCGCTACCGAGATCGGACATCCCAACCCTCCCGAAGGTAAGTGGCGGCATCGCGTCCTTCTTCGGAAGCGATGCACCGACCCAACCCAAGCGAATCAAGAAGCTTCCGTCCCGGTGGCCTTGCGAGGGCGACCCGGCTCGAGACTTCTACAGACCGACTTGCTGATCGCGACGAGCGCCGCCTCGAGGCCTCGTCGCGCTGGACCGCATGCGGCGTCGGCGAAGACCGATGGACGCCTTGGCGCGGGAGGCCGGAGTCTAGCAAAAAGCCCTCGCCGCCGCGCGCCGTGAGTGCGACGGCCGGCCCCGGCCGAAGCCGGTGTGCGCGGAAGCGCGCGGGATCGCCGCGTGCGCTTAAAATGCGCGATTCGCCCGCTCCCGGACCCCGGACCCGATTCATGCCGAAGGCCTCCCCTTCCCCGCAGCAAGCCACGCTCGAAGCCGACGCACCTGCCGTTCCGGTCCCGCAGCCGCCGGTCCCGTTCGAGCAGGCGCTCGAGGAACTCGAAGCGATCGTGCAGCAGATGGAGGACGGGACGCTGTCGCTGGATCAGTCGCTCGCGTCGTATCGTCGCGGCGCCGAACTCGTCAAGGTCTGCGAGACCGCGCTCGAGCATGCGAAGGAGCAGGTCCGCGTGCTCGACGGCGAACTGCTGCGCCCGCTCGCAGAGGTGAACCTGCGCGGAGCGGAACGCTCGTGAGCGCGCTCGCCGCCTACGACGACATGACGCCGTCCGACGCCGAACGCTGGATGCAGGCGATGCGCGACCGTGCGGAGGCCGCGCTCGATCGCGTCCTGCCGGGCGCCGACGCGTCGCCGCCGCGACTCCACGCGGCGATGCGCTATGCGACGCTCGGCGGAGGCAAGCGGGTGCGGGCGATGCTGGTGTACGCGGCCGCCGAGTGGGCCGCGGCCGCCGGCGCGAAAGCGGACGAGGGCGACCTCGATGCCGCGGCTTCCGCGGTCGAACTGATCCATGCCTATTCGCTGGTCCACGACGATCTTCCGTCGATGGACGACGACGACCTGCGTCGCGGCCGTCCGACCGTCCACGTCGCGTACGACGAAGCGACCGCGCTCCTCGTCGGCGATGCCCTGCAGGCTCTCGCGTTCGAGGCGCTGGCCGGCTCGTCGGCCGTCGAGCGCATCGGGACGCGGGTTGCGCTGCTCGCGCACGCGAGCGGCTCGATCGGCATGGCGGGCGGTCAGGCGATCGATCTCGACAGCGTCGGCAAGTCGCTGACGTGGCCCGAGCTCGAGGCCATGCATCGGGCCAAGACCGGCGCGTTGCTGCGCGCGTCCGTCCTGCTCGGCGCGACGGCGGCGCATACTCCGGCCCGGCGCGAGAGCGACGCGCTCGATCGTTACGCGGCGGCGGTGGGCCTGGCGTTCCAGGTCGTCGACGACATCCTCGACGTCGAGACCGACAGCGCCACGCTCGGCAAGACCGCCGGCAAGGACGCGATGAACGACAAGCCGACGGTCGTCACCACGCTGGGCATCGACGGCGCGAAGGCGCTGGCGCGCCGGCTTCGCGACGACGCGGACCGCGCGCTCGACGAACTCGGTAATGGCGTGGGCCGGCTGCGCGACCTGGCTGCATTCGTCATCGGACGATCCTTCTAGTGTTCCGTTCCGTACGCCGGCCCCTTTCGATCTTCCCGCGCCGCATCCCCTGCGGCCCCAACGCATGAACGATCTGCTCCAACTCATCGACTCGCCGGCCGACCTCAGGAAGCTCGAGCGTCATCAGCTGCATGCGCTCGCGCAGCAGCTGCGGGCCTACGTGCTCGACTCGGTCGCGAAGACCGGCGGTCACCTGTCGTCGAACCTCGGCACGGTCGAGCTGACGATCGCGCTGCACTACGTCTACGACACGCCGAGCGACCGCATCGTGTGGGACGTCGGTCACCAGACCTATCCGCACAAGATCCTCACCGGTCGCCGCGACCGCATGCACACGCTGCGGCAGAAGGACGGCATCTCGGGCTTCCCGCGTCGCGACGAGTCGGAGTACGACACCTTCGGCACGGCGCACTCGTCGACCAGCATCTCGGCCGCGCTCGGCATGGCGACCGCCGCGAAGCTGAAGGGCGAGACGCATCGCAAGAGCATCGCCGTGATCGGCGACGGCGCGATGTCGGCCGGCATGGCCTACGAGGCGCTCAACAACGCCGGCGTCATGCACGACTGCGACCTGCTGGTGATCCTCAACGACAACGACATGTCGATCTCGCCGCCGGTCGGCGCGCTCAACAAGTACCTCGCGCGGCTGATGAGCGGCCGCTTCTACGCGACCGCGAAGAACGTCGGTCGCCAGGTGCTCGGCGTCGCGCCGCCGCTCTTCGAACTCGCGAAGAAGTTCGAGGAGCATGCGAAGGGCATGGTCGTGCCGGCCACGATGTTCGAGGAGTTCGGCTTCAACTACATCGGGCCGATCGACGGCCACGACCTCGAGTCGCTGATCCCGACGCTGCAGAACCTGAAGGAACTCGGCGGCCCGCAGTTCCTGCACGTCGTGACCCGGAAGGGCCAGGGCTACAAGCTGGCCGAAGCCGATCCGGTCGCGTATCACGGGCCGAGCAAGTTCGACCCGGCCGTCGGCCTGGTGCCGTCGACGTCGCCGGTCAAGAAGAGCTACACGCAGGTCTTCGGCACGTGGCTGTGCGACATGGCAGCCGCCGACGAGCGCCTCGTCGCGATCACGCCCGCGATGCGCGAGGGCTCGGGCATGGTCGAGTTCGAGCGTCGCTTCCCGACGCGCTACTTCGACGTCGGCATCGCCGAGCAGCACGCGGTCACGTTCGCGGCCGGCATCGCGACCGAGAAGATGAAGCCGGTGGTCGCGATCTACTCGACCTTCCTCCAGCGCGGCTACGACCAGCTGATCCACGACGTGGCGCTGCAGAACCTCGACGTCACGTTCGCGCTCGATCGCGCGGGCCTGGTCGGCGCCGACGGCGCGACTCATGCCGGCAACTACGACCTCGCGTATCTGCGCTGCATTCCGAACATGGTCGTGATGGCCGCCTCCGACGAGGCCGAGTGCCGCGCGATGCTGACGACCGGCTTCCTGTACGAAGGTCCGGCCGCAGTCCGCTACCCGCGCGGCGCCGCGGCCGCGTCGCACGCGGCCTCGGGAAGCGTGGCGAGCCTCGCTCCGCTGGCGATCGGCAAGGGCGTGGTCCTGCGCGAGATCGCTGCCGCGCGCGCTCCGTCGGCGGGACCGCGGGTCGCGATCCTCGCGTTCGGCTCGATGGTGTCGGTCGCGCTCGCGGCCGGCGAGGCGCTCGACGCCACCGTCGCCAACATGCGCTTCGTCAAGCCGATCGACGCCGCGTTGCTCGCCGAACTCGCGCAGCGCCACGACCTGCTCGTGACGCTCGAGGAAGGCGCCGTGATGGGCGGTGCCGGGTCCGCCTGCGCCGAGGCGCTGGCCGAAGCGGCCGTCGTCCGGCCGTTCTTGCATTTGGGACTGCCGGACCTATTTGTCGACCACGGCGATCCGGTCCGATTGCTGGCCGAGTGCGGAT
Organism: uncultured Burkholderiales bacterium; assembly: GCA_937872165.1. Classification (GTDB taxonomy): domain Bacteria; phylum Pseudomonadota; class Gammaproteobacteria; order Burkholderiales; family Burkholderiaceae_D; genus CAHJXF01. The sequence goes on from CALMOR010000235.1 coordinate 3,601, forward strand.
TGAACGATGAAGGCGTCGTCGCGTCCATCCGCAGGCGCCTGCAGCAGATGGCCTCCCGTCACGACGCCGCGCGGGACGATCCTCCTTCCGGCGAACTCCGCGAGCCCAGGCTCGTCGTAAGCAACGGCTGAGGGCTCGTGCAAGAATGACGGCCGGCTTTCCGGCCGTCCCGTGCAGGGCCCGCAGCAGGCTGTTCCCACGACTTCCACCCGCGCGTTCGCGGGCACCCGACATGAATGCTCCCGACCCGATCAAGTCCATCTCGTTCGACCTGCCCGACGTACAGGGCTCTCCCGATCAGCGCCACCTGGCGATCCAGCGGGTGGGCATCAAGGGCGTCCGTCATCCGATGAAGGTCCGTGCCGAACTCGGCGAGGTGCAGCACACGGTCGGCACCTGGAACATGGATGTCCATCTGCCGGAGACCGTCAAGGGCACGCACATGTCACGGTTCGTCGCGTTGCTCGAGGAGCGCAGCGGCGTGCTCGACGTGGCGGCGTTCCGCACGCTGCTCGCGACGATGGTCGTCAAGCTCAACGCCGAGGCGGGCCGCATCGACGTGCGCTACCCGTACTTCGTCACCAAGGTCGCGCCGGTGTCGGGCGTCGAGAGCCTGCTCGACATCGAGGTCACGCTGACCGGGCGCATCGAAGCGGGTCGCACCGACGTCTCGTTGACGGTCGTCGTGCCGGTCACGAGCCTGTGCCCTTGCTCGAAGGAGATTTCCGACTACGGCGCGCACAACCAGCGCTCGCACGTCACGATCGAGGCGGGTCTCGGCGCCGGCAGCGACATCGCGGTCGAGGAGCTCGTGCAGATCGCCGAGGAGGAAGCGTCGTGCGAGGTCTACGGACTGCTGAAGCGGCCCGACGAGAAGTACGTCACGGAGCGTGCCTACGACAACCCGAAGTTCGTCGAGGACCTGATCCGCGACGTCGTGCAGCGGCTCAACGACGAGCCGCGCATCGATCGCTACGTGGTCGAGGTCGAGAACTTCGAGTCGATCCACAATCACAGCGCCTATGCGCGCATCGAACGCCGGGCGCCCGCGCGCTCCGAGTGATCCGCATGTGCGCGACGAACCCGCCCCGCCTCGACCGCGGGGCTTTTTTTTGGTCGCGACCGAGCGAGATCTCGTGTCGAGGGCACTGAAGACGGCGTTCGCGCTGTCGCTCGGCGCGGCGGTATCGCTCGGCATCGCGCGCTTCTCGTACGCGTTGATGCTGCCGGCGATGCGCGCCGACCTCGGATGGAGCTACCTGGCCGCGGGCGCGATGAATACGGTCGACGCCGCGGGCTACTTCGTCGGCGCGTTGCTCACGGCCCGCCGGCTGCGACGTCGATCCGCGCGGACCGTACTGTCCTGGGGCAGCGGCGTCGCCGGTGTCGCGCTGATCGCGCACGGGATGGTGACCGGCGATGCCGCGCTGTACGTGCTGCGCTTCGTCACCGGCATCGCGAGCGCGGCGACCTTCGTGACCGGCGGCGTGCTCGCGGCGCGGCTCGGCGGCGTGTCGACATCGACATCGACATCGACTTCACGGCCAGACGACGGACCGCGACTGCATGCGGGTCTCGCACTCGGCATCTACTACGGCGGCACTGGCCTCGGCATCGTGGCCTCCGCGCTGCTCGTGCCTGCGCTGGTCGACGCGATAGCGGCACATGCGTGGCAGAACGCGTGGCCCGGCCTCGGCGCGGCAGCGATCGTCGCGACCGCGATCATGGCGACCGCGACCGGCGACCTCGATGCGCGTCCGCGGCCCGCGTCTTCCCGCAGCGCCCACGACGTGCGTCGCTTCGTGTTCGCGCGGGTCGCGTACTTCCTCTTCGGCCTCGGGTGCATCGGCTACAGGACCTTCGTCGTCACGCTGCTGCGCGAACGGCGTCTCGCGGACCGGACGATCACGGTGTTCTACCTGTCGCTGGGCGTCGCGGTGTTCGCATCGTCGTGGCTGTGGTCCCGACTCCTGCAACGCTGCAGGGGCGCAGAAGCGATGGCTCTGCTCGACGCTTGCTGGCGGCCGCGACGCTGTTGCCGGTCCTGAGCTCGCATCCGCTCGCGGTCTTCGCGTCGGGCGTGCTGTTCGGCGCGGTCTTCCTGTCGGTCGTCGCGGCGACCACCGCCATCGTGCGCCACAGCCGCGTGCCCTCGGCGTGGCCGGGCGGCATAGCGGCCGTCACGCCGCTTT
>CALMOR010000235.1:5802-14039 GCA_937872165.1 uncultured Burkholderiales bacterium
TCTGTGGCCGGCGGCTCGAATTGCTGCAGGCGACCGCTGCGCAGATGCGCGAACGCCTCCGGCGCTGCGGTGGCCGACGCGGCGGGTGGGCTCGGCAACGGTTCGCGTTCAGTGCGGCGGTCCTCGCGCTGGCCGCGGTGATCGCGTGGCGGCAGAGGCCTCTGTCGGCTAGTAGCGGCGCGTGAGCACCATGCTCTGGCCCTCGCGGGTCACCTCGGTCCGCGACAGGAAGCTCATGCCGAGCAACGCCGGTCCGTCGTAACCGCCCTCGAGCACGCCGCCGTCGACGTTGACGAGTTCGACGTCGCCGACCTTGATCCGGTCTAGCTTCACCATCCGGAACGGCACCGTCCCGTTGGCGGTGTTGACCACGGCCCGCGGCGCCTGCTTGTAGGCGATGCCAAGCCGGTCGGCGTCGGTCGCCGACAACACGACGAGGGTCGCCCCGGTGTCGACGAGGAAGCGCGTGGTCGCGCCGTTGATGGCGCCCTGCGTGACGTAATGGCCCTTCCCGTCCGGCGGAAGGACCGCGGTCGGCCGGCCCTGCGTGTTTGCGCCGGCCAGATACGAGCCCATCGCGATGGTCTGGCGGCGGCCGTCGACGACGAAGGTCGCGCCTACGCCGTCGACCGACACGAGCCTGAAGCCTTCGACCGTATCGCCGACGCTCATGCTGCGCGGCGGCGCCTTGTCGATCGCGACCACCGCCTTGCCGGGAAAGAGGCCGACGACGTTGATCGTGGCGGCGGACGTCGCGAGAGGAAGCGTCGCCAGCGACGCGAGGAAGGTCCATCGACCGGGGCGTCGCATCGCGCGGCTCCGGACTCAGTCGCGGAAGTTGTTGAAGTCGAGCGGCAGGTCGGTGACCGACTTCTTCAGCAGCGCGATCGCCGCCTGCAGGTCGTCGCGCTTGGCCCCGCTGACGCGGACCGCATCGCCCTGGATGCCGGCCTGCACCTTCATCTTCGCTTCCTTCAGCGTCTTGACGATCTTCTTGGCGGCTTCGGACTCGATGCCGTTCTTGATCTTGACGACCTGCTTGACCTTGTCGCCGCCGATCTTCTCGACCTTGCCGACGTCGAGGAAGCGCACGTCGACGCTGCGCTTCGTCATCTTGTTGTTGACGATGTCCCGCACCTGGCCGAGCTGGAACTCCGAGTCCGCGTAGAGCGTGAGGTCGCGCTCCTTCTGCTCGACCCTCGCGTCCGAGCCCTTGAAATCGAAGCGCGTGCCGACCTCCTTGTTGGTCTGGTCGACCGCGTTGCGCACCTCGACGAGATTGGCTTCCGAGACGACGTCGAATGAAGGCATGCGGACTTTCCGGAGGCGGCGCAGGAGGGACGAAAAGTATAGACGAGCGACGCGCCGCGCGGCCGCACCGCGTCGCCGCACCGCGTCGCTATACTCCGCCGCGCGCATGCCTCCGACCTTCCGCCGCGACGTCAGCCTCGCACCGTTCAACACCTTCGGCATCGCTGCGCGGGCGCGGCGCTTCGTGTCGGTGGAGTCGGTCGACGAGCTGCAGGCGCTGCGCGACGGCCCCGAGTGGGACGACGGGCCGCGCCTCGTCGTCGGCGGCGGCAGCAACGTCCTCTTCACCCGCGACTTCGATGGTCTCGTCGTGCGCATCGCGACGCGCGGCCATCGTCACCTCGGCGACGACGGGCACGATCATCTCGTCGAGGTCGAGGCCGGCGAGTCGTGGGACGGCCTGGTCCGCATCAGCCTCGCGGCCGGCTGGCCCGGCCTCGAGAATCTCGCGCTGATCCCGGGCTCGGTCGGCGCGTCGCCGGTGCAGAACATCGGCGCCTACGGCGTCGAGCTGGTCGAGCGCTTCGCATGGCTCGAGGCGCTCGACCTGTCGAGCGGACGGATCGTGCGGATGGATGCCGCAGCCTGCGGCTTCGGCTATCGCGACAGCGTCTTCAAGCGTGGCCTGCGCGAGCGGATCGTGATCGTGCGCGTCGTGTTCCGCCTGCCGCTGCGATGGGAGGCGCGCATCGACTACGCGGACGTGGCGTCGCGGCTCGCCTCGAATTCATCGCCGTCGGCGACCGACGTCGCCGATGCGATCACCGCCATCCGCCGCGACAAGCTCCCCGACCCGCGCGTGCTCGGCAACGCCGGAAGCTTCTTCAAGAACCCGGTCGTCGATGCGACGACCTTCGACGCGTTGCGCGCCGACGAGCCCGATCTCGCCGGACGCGTACAGCCGGACGGCCGCGTCAAGCTCGCGGCCGCATGGCTGATCGATCGTTGCGGATGGAAGGGCAGGGGGCTCGAAGGCGGCGGTGGCCGTGCGGCCGTGCACGATCGTCAGGCGCTGGTCCTCGTCAACCGCGGCGGCGCGAGCGGTGCGGACATCCTCGCGCTGGCCGAAGCGATCCGGCACGACGTAGGCGAGCGCTTCGGAATCGCGCTCGAAGTCGAGCCGCTGATCGTCTGAGTCCGCCGACAGCGACGGCTCGCCGATCCGCGCTGCGAGCGTGGGCGCGTCGATGTCGGGGCGACACGCGCGTCGCCGCTTACGGACGTCTGCGCCTCTCCGCCCCGGCCATGCGCATCCCGAAGCGGATCGACGTCCGCGCCTCCGCGTTTCGGCGATGCGGCATCCCGAGGCTCACGAACGTCCGCGTCTCGCCGTTTCGGCGATCCGCATCCGTAGTGCATTGAGCTTGATGAAGCCGCCCGCGTCGGCCTGGTCGTAGGCGCCGCCGTCCTCGTCGAAGGTCGCGATGTTCTGGTCGAACAGCGTGTCCTTCGAGTCGCGCGCGACGACGCTGACGCCGCCCTTGTAGAGCTTGAGGCGCACGAAGCCGTTGACGTTCTGCTGCGTGTGGTCGATCAGCACCTGCAGCGCGCGACGCTCGGGGCTCCACCAGTAGCCGTTGTAGATCAGGCTCGCATAGCGCGGCATCAGGTCGTCCTTCAGGTGGGCGACCTCGCGATCGAGCGTGATCGACTCGATGCCGCGATGCGCCTTCAGCAAGATGGTGCCGCCGGGCGTCTCGTAGCAGCCGCGCGACTTCATCCCGACGTAACGGTTCTCGACGAGGTCGAGGCGGCCGATGCCGTGGCGGCCGCCGAGTTCGTTCAGCTTGGTCAAGACCTCGGCCGGGCTCATCGGCCGTCCGTCGATCGCCGTGACATCGCCCCTCGCGAACTCGACGTCGACGTATTGCGGCGCATCGGGCGCCGCCTCGGGCGACACGGTCCAGCGCCACATCGCTTCCTCGGCCTCGGCCTTGGGGTCCTCGAGGTGGCGGCCCTCGAAGCTGATGTGCAGCAGGTTCGCGTCCATCGAGTACGGCGCGCCGCCCTGCTTGTGCTTCATCTCGATCGGGATGCCGGCCGCCTCCGCATACGCCAGCAGCTTCTCGCGGCTCGACAGGTCCCACTCGCGCCACGGCGCGATGACCTTGATGCCGGGCTCGAGCGCGTAGTAGCCCATCTCGAAGCGGACCTGGTCGTTGCCCTTGCCGGTCGCGCCGTGGGACACCGCCTCGGCGCCGGTCAGGCGCGCGATCTCGATCTGGCGCTTCGCGATCAGCGGCCGCGCGATCGACGTCCCGAGCAGGTACTCGCCTTCGTAGAGCGCGTTGGCGCGGAACATCGGGAACACGAAGTCGCGGACGAACTCCTCGCGCAGATCGTCGATGTAGATGTTGTCGGCCGCGATCCCGGCGTTCAACGCCTTCGCGCGCGCGGGCTCGAGCTCTTCGCCCTGGCCGATGTCGGCGGTGAAGGTCACCACCTCCGCGCGGTAGTTGTCCTGCAGCCACTTGAGGATGACCGAGGTATCGAGCCCGCCGGAATAGGCGAGGACGACTTTGCTGATGTCGCTCATGGTGTGCGCTCGGAGAATGCGATGCGGCGAGGATCCGCGGTACGCCGGGATTCGGGGGTCACCGTGTGCCGCGCGACGTGCGCGGAACGGGATCGTGCATGCGGAACCGGATACGGGATCCGGAAGGCGCGCGGATTATAGACGAGGGCTAGTGCTGGATGCCCGACGCGACCGCGGCGGCTTCCTTTCGTCGGCGCTTCGACTTGTAGAGCGCCGCGTCGGCGAGCGCGACCAGTTCGTGCGCCTGCATCGTGTCCTCGGGAAAGCAAGCGATGCCGAACGAGACCGCGACGCCGGACCGGCTGCCGTCGGGCGCGCGCGGCAACAGGTCCTGCAGGCCTTGCGCGAAGGCTTCGAGGCGGGCCTCGCCGACCATGCGGTTGGTGCGCGGCAGGAAGATGCAGAACTCGTCGCCGCCATAGCGGAAGGCACGGTCCTCGTCGCGGAAGAAGTCGCGCAGCAGGTGGCCGGCGGCCGCGAGGATCTGGTCGCCCGCGACATGGCCGTGCTTGTCGTTGAACTGCTTGAAGCGGTCGAGGTCGAGCATCGCGACGATGACGTTCTGCTTGCCGATGGCGTTCTTCTCGAGCATCGCGTTCAGCGTCGGCAACAGGTTGCGTCGATTGAGCAGGCCCGTCAGCGGATCGCGCGAGGCCTGCTCCCGCAGCTCGTCGTGGATCGCCTCGATCTCTGTGAAGCGCGTCTGCAGTTCGGTGTTGACCGCTTCGAGCTCGGTCTTGGCCTGCAGCAGCGAGATGCGTTCGGCCTCGGCCGCGTCGCGTTCGCGGCGGATCGCTTCCATCTGCAGCATCGCCTGCGAATAGGCGAGACGGACGTCGCGCGTCGTGTCCTGCCAGCGTCGATGGGATGCATGGAAGCGCTGGTGCCAGCGGAACGCGCGACGATAGTCGCCCCGCGCCGCATACAGCGTCGAGACGGCGAGCGCGGTCTTCCAGAACTGCGTCAGATGCGGGTGCCGCCGCAGGTTCCACAGCGCGACCCGCCACGCGCTGATCGCCTCCTGGACCTTGCCCTGTTCGACCGCGATGCGGCCCTGGTTCCACTTGGCGGTGCCGACGCCCATCGAGTAGTCGCGACCGATCGCGGCGTCGAGAGCATCGAACACGTAGTCGGTGGCTTCCTGCAGATGCCCGGTCTCGATCAGGTTCTCGGCCACCGTGGTCATCACGTCGCCGGGCCGGAACAGCAGCAGCTCGCGGCGGTTCTGCGCGAGCGCGAGGTTGATCTCGAGGGTCGCTTCCTCGACGCGACCCGTGTTGATCAGGCAGTACGCGAGGTTGGACCGGCACATCGTGTCGAAGCCCGGCATGCCGATGCGTCCGCTCTCGCTCAGGGCCATGCGCAGGCAGCTCTCGGCGCCGTCCCAGTCGCCCGCGTGCAGCAGCGTCGCGCCGACGTTGAAGGCCATCAGCGCATGCGCGGGCGGATAGTGGAAGCGGAAGTATTCGAGGCCGATCAGGAGGTCGCGGAACGCGAGCTCGGGCTTGCCGAGGCCGAGCAGCGTGATGGCGCGCCACAGGCGGATGTAGTGCTCGTCGGACGGCTCGAGCGCGTCGGGCTGCGACAGCGCCCGCTCGAACGAGACCATCGACGCGACGAGGTCGCGCTCGACCCAGTGCAGGGCCGCATGGACGCCGTGGACGATCTGCAGCAGACGCTGGAACGCGGGACTGCGCGACGTGGACCGAGAGAGTCCGGAGCGCGCCTTCGCGAGATGCGCGCGGGCGCGGCTGGTCTCGGCGACGCGCACGTTGCTGCTCGCCGCGATCAGATGCGCGAACACGAGGTCGTTAGGCGGCGCGGCCGGATGCGCGATCAGGTAGCTCTCCGCCATCGCCGCGGTGTCGATCGGCGAACAGGGATGGTTGAGCCATGCCGCCTCGAGCGTGGCGTCGAGCGAACGCGCGGTCGCGGGCGGATGGCCTGCGCTCATGACGCGATCAACGGGTGCGGCCCGAACGGCTCGTCACGCATGGGTCCGTCCGATCACGAGGAACTCCATCAGCGCCTTCTGCGCGTGGAGACGGTTCTCGGCTTCGTCCCACACCACGCTCTGCGGGCCGTCGATCACCGACGCGTCGACCTCTTCGCCCCGGTGGGCCGGCAGGCAGTGCATGAAGAGCGCGGTCGGCCTGGCCGACCACATCAGGCGGTCCGACACGCGCCATGCCGCGAAGGCCTTCTTGCGCGATTCGTTCTCGGCCTCGAAGCCCATGCTGGTCCACACGTCGGTGGTCACGAGGTCCGCGTCGCGGCAGGCTTCGGCCGGGTCGGCGAAGGTCCGGTAGTGGCGCGCGTCGACCAGGCCCGCGCGTTCCGGCTCGACCTCGTAGCCCGGCGGTGTCGACACGTGAACGGTGAAGTCCAGCGTCTCGGCGGCCTGCAGCCAGGTGTTGCACATGTTGTTCGAGTCGCCGATCCAGGCGATGGTCGCGCCCTGGATGTCGCCGCGCCGCTCGATGTACGTGAAGATGTCGGCGAGGATCTGGCACGGGTGGTATTCGTTGGTCAGCCCGTTGATGACCGGAACGCGCGAGTGCGCGGCGAAGGTCTCGATGCGGGCCTGCTCGAAGGTTCGGATCATGACGAGGTCGACCATGCGGCTGATGACGCGGGCGGTGTCTTCGATCGGTTCCGCGCGGCCGAGCTGCGAGTCGCCGGTGGTCAGGTTGATCACCGAGCCGCCCATCTGGTACATGCCCGCCTCGAAAGACACGCGCGTTCGCGTCGAGGCCTTCTCGAACACCATGGCCAGCGTGCGGTCGACCAGCGGCTGGTAGGCGACGTAGCGCTTGAAGCGGTCCTTGATCAACTGCATCCGTTCGAACAGATGCGTGTACTCGTCCCGCGTCAAGTCCTTGAACTGAAGGTAATGGCGAATCGTCATCGTATCGGGCTCGACCCGCGAAGCTCAACATGAAACCCGCACGGCGACCATCGCGAACCGCCGGACGGCCGGCGCGGGCGACCTGCCGGTAGCCGGCGCGCTCCGCGACTACGCGCTGGTGGGAACGGAACGCCGCGTCACGCGGCCTTGGGCTGCGCCTGCTGCGCAAGAAAATCGCGGACCAGCGCGACCACGCCTTCGGCCAGCATCGCCGCTTCGTCGACGTTCATCACGAGCGAAGGCAACAGGCGCAACACCCGGTCCTGCGTGACGTTGATCAGCAGGCCGTACCCGGGCGAGTAGTCGAGCGCGCGACGGGGGAGATCGCCGCACGGGCATGCGAGCTCGATGCCGAGCATCAGGCCGCGACCGCGGATCTCGAGCACGCCGGCCACCGAAGCCAGTTCCCGCGAGAACGCCGCCCGCAACACCTGCCCCACCGTCTCGGCATTGGCGAGCAGGCCTTCGTCCTCGATCACCGACAGGGTCTCGAGGGCGGCTCTGCAGGCCAGTGGATTGCCGCCGAAGGTGGTCCCGTGATTGCCGGGCCCGAAGACCTGCGCAGCCGCGCCGCGCGCGACGACGGCGCCGATCGGCACACCGCCCGCGAGGCCCTTCGCCAGCGGCATGACGTCGGGCTGTATGCCGGCCCACTGATGCGCGAACCACTTGCCGGTGCGGCCGATGCCGCACTGGACCTCGTCGATCATGAGCAGCCAGCCGCGTTCGTCGCACAACGCGCGCAGGCCCTTCAGATATTCGATGCGGGCCGGCGTCACGCCACCCTCGCCCTGGATGGCCTCGAGGAAGATCGCGACCACGTCGGGATGCTCGCCGGCGACCCGCTCGACGGCCGCGAGGTCGTTGAGCGGCACGCGGACGAAGCCCGGCACGAGCGGCCCGAAGCCTTTCTGCACCTTGGCGTTGCCAGTGGCGGAGAGCGTCGCGATCGAGCGGCCGTGGAAGGCGTTGTCGTAGACGATGATCTCGGGGTTCTCGATGCCGCGATCGTGGCCGTACTTGCGCGCGATCTTCAGCGCCGCTTCGTTCGCCTCGAGGCCCGAGTTGCAGAAGAACACCTTGTCCATGCCCGACAGCGCGCACAGCTTGTCGGCGAGCGTCTCCTGCAGGCGCACCTTGTAGACGTTCGACGAGTGGATCATCTTCGACGCCTGGTCGGCGATCGCCGACACGAGACGCGGATGACCGTGGCCGAGCGTGTTGACCGCGATGCCGGCGAGACCGTCGAGATACTTGCGGCCCGCTTCGTCCCACACCCAGACACCCTTGCCGTGCGACAGATGGATCGGCAGGTTGGCGTACGTGTTCATCAGGTGCGACGACGGCGCCGTCTGGGCGTTCGTCGACGGGGCGATGGAGGAGCGGGAGGTCGGGTTCATGCGCGTCGCATTCGGGGTCCGTGGACGATTGCCGATGTTAAGCGATTTGATGGGAGCTGACGAGGCGCGTCCGATGCGTCCG
>CALMOR010000236.1:0-1721 GCA_937872165.1 uncultured Burkholderiales bacterium
GAACAGCAGCACTGCAACACGCTCGTGGGTGTCTAGAGAATCAGGGGCGATTCAGTTTATGAGGCTCGGGGGTGTCTAGGAAACTAGGGTCGATTCAGTCATCCACTGATGCTTGTGCGACAGGCACTTAACGGGTCAAACGTCCAGATCGGACCAACTCGGCTCAAGCCGGGCCTGAATCGCTTCGGGGCACCTGTAGGGGCACATTCTCCAACCAAACGGAGATACCCGTATGCACCACGTGCTTACACAGCAAGCGATCCTCTCGAATGCACGCCGAAGGCGAAGACCTGCCGCTACGGCGACGGCGGTGTCTTGGACCTTGAAGTAACGCCGTCAGGTAGTCGTTATTGGCGGATGAAGCACTACTTCGAAGGGAAGGAGAAGCGGCTCGCCATTGGCGTTTATCCACGGTGAGTCTCAAGGAGGCGCGCTAGCGTCGAGAGGAGGCGAGGCTCCTCCTCGATCGTTCGATTGATCCGAACGCCGCAACGGCAGCCCGCAAAGCTGCCGTGCGGAAGGTTGATGAAGACGGCTTCGAGGTCATTGCCCGCGAGTGGTTTCTGAAAGCCCTGTGGGCTTCGACGGAACTGAAGTTGGAGTGGTCCGCTGTCGCGGAGTGGCTTGGAGATCCGCCCCGTCGGAAAGTTAGCGTGCCTTTGAGCAGCTCCGGCGATCAGTGCGCACAGATCCGCCTACTCGCTTCGGAGTTAAGCAGCCGCCCTATCCGGTCGGCATGACACCTATGCCTGCCGGCGTTCGCATCGAGCTGGCGCTTCCAGGACGATGTCGGTCGCGCACTTCGAGGGTACGCGCCGGCGCGATTCGTTTTCCGCACGATCCCTTCGCATGCCACGCCGCCCGGGCCCGGCCGTGCGGCATCTTCGACGACGCCCGCCCTTCCGCCCGCGCGAATTTTCGAACCGTCTGCGAGCGACGCCGCATCGCCTCCCGTTTCGTGCGTCCCTTCGGACACGGACCATCGACAAGGCCGACCGCTTCGTCGAGCGGTCTTTCGCGAGCGAGCCCTCGTCCCGACCCGCCAACACCCGACCCCCCGAACCGTCCTCGATGACTGGATCCTCCGCGACACCGGGCATCGCCCCAGCAGACATCAACGGCAACACCGCGTCTCCGAGTTCCTACCAAGGGGACGCGACGCTCGACACTCCACGGCCCGGCCCCCGCGACAGCCGATCTTTCGAGGCGGCGCCGAGACTGCATCTTCCTCGCAGCCTCCGGCACGTCGCCGCCGAAGTCGGCGGCTTCGTCGACACGTCGCAGGCGCATACCGAAGCCTGGGCCAGCCATCACCGGCTCGTCGACGGCGACGATGCGCTGGCGCGCCTGTCGGCGATGAAGCCCGCGATGCTGGCGGCGTACTGTCACCCGAGGGCGTCCGAGCCGCAGATGCGGGTCCTCTCGGACTGGATGAGCTGGCTGTTCGTCGTCGACGACCAAAACGACGAGGGCGTTCTCGGGCGGCGCGCCGACGAGGTCGAGCGGACGCTGGCAGCTGTCCATCGGGCGGTCTTCGCCGGAGACGCGGACGGAATGGCCGACCCTCGCGCCCGCGCCTTGGGCGACATCCGCGAACGCCTGGGCTCCGCGATGAGCCCCGCCTGGAATCGACGGTTCGCGCGCCACGTGGGCGACTACTTCTTCGCCAACGCCTGGCAGGCCGCCCATCGGGCGCTGGACCAGGTGCCCCGCTTCGACAC
>CALMOR010000236.1:1731-9938 GCA_937872165.1 uncultured Burkholderiales bacterium
CACCTTCGCCCAGATGCGGCGCGACGCCGGCGCCATCTGGCCCTCGTTCGATCTGGTCGAGTGGGTCGCCGGCGCCGCACTGCCGTCGGCGCTGTATCTCAGCGCCTCCTATCAGGCCCTGCTCACGGCCGCGGCCGACGTGGTGTGCTGGACCAACGACATCATGACCCTGGACAAGGAGCTGGCGCACGACGATCGACAGAACCTCGTCTGCGTCCTGAAGCAGGACCGCGACTGTTCGCTGCAACAGGCGATCGACGAAGTGGTGGACCTCACGGACACACGCATCAGCGACTTCTTGGCGATCGAACGCACGCTGCCGTCCCTGCTCGAGCGTCTCGCGCTTCCGCCCGGCGAACGGCGCGTCGTGGGAGCGTGCGTGGCGATGCTGCGCGCCTGGATGCGCGGGCACGTCGAGTGGGGGGTGGAGGCCGACCGTTATCGGTGCGACAGCCGCATCTGGGGCGGGGCGATCGGTGCGGCGCCTTTCGGGCGGGCCCTGTCGTGACCGCGGCGGGTGGCGAACGCGTCATCGTCGTCGGCGCCGGGATAGCGGGTCTCGCTGCAGGGTTTCGCCTGTCCCGGCGAGGCTATGCGGTGACGGTGCTCGAGCGGAGCCGCCGGCCGGGCGGCCGCATGGCGACCGTCGAGCACCTGGGCTATCGCATCGACACCGCCGCCAGCGTGCTGTCGACAGGCTATGGCCGGATGCTCGCGTTGATCGCCGAGGCGGGACTGGGCGATCAGATCGAGCCGACCAACGCCATCATGGCGGTGCTGCGCGAAGGCCGGATCCATCGGCTGAACGGACTGGGCCTCGGCAGCCTGCTGGGTACGCGGCTCTTCAGTCCGCGCGCCAAGCTGGCGTTGTCGCGCATGCTCGTCGACGTGGCACGGTGCGCGAAACGCTCGAACTGGGACGACCTTTCGGGGGCCGCCGACCGAGACGTCGAGAGCGTCGCCGCCTATGCGGACCGTCGTCTGCTCGCCGAGCTGTCCGACTACCTGATCGAGCCCATGTGCCGCGGCCTCTACCTGATGCCGCCGGACCAGGTATCGGTGGTGCCGTTGCTGTTCTTCCTGGGCGTCATGGCGGGCCGGTCGTTCTTCAGTTCGCAGCGCGGCGTGGGTTTCCTCACCGAGGATCTGGCCCGGCGTCTTCACGTGGAGTACGAAGCCACGGTCGAGGACGTCGAGGAGCATCCGGGCGGCGTCCGCGTGCACTGGACGCGGCCCGGCGAGGAAGCGCGCGTCGACGACGTGGCGGCCGCGGTCCTGGCCGTCCCGGCCGTCCACGTTCCGGCCCTGCACCGCGGCCTCACCGCGCCTCAGACGGCTTTCCTGCGGACGGGTTACTCGCGCAGCGTCGTCGTCTCCTTCGGCGTCTCCCGCCCGCCCGAGGACGAGCCGGCGATGTGGCTGAACCTGCCTCGGGGGTCTGCCTCGCCCGACCTCGCGGCCGTCGTGCTGGAGCACAACAAGGCGCCCGGCCGGGTGCCGCCCGGTCGCGGGATGATCACGACCTTCTGGATGCGCGACTGGAGCCGCCGTCGGTGGGACCAGGACGACGCGGTCCTCGCACGCGAGGCGGTCGATGCGGCGCGGAAGGTGCTGCCGACGCTGGGCGACGAGGTGGAGATGACGTCCGTGCGGCGCTGGGACCCGTGCGTCTCGGTGCGCCCGCCCGGCGGTTACCGGGCGTTGCGGGAGTTCACGCGCGGACTCGATCCCTCGTCGCGCATCCAGCTCGCGGGAGACTACTTCACGTCGATCAGCACCAACGGCAGCCTGTGCACCGGCGAGTCGGCCGCCGCGCGCGTGGCCCGCAGGCTCGGAGGCCCGGGCAGCCACGCCTCCGAGCGCTGACATGTGGCTCAACCCCTTCGACCGTCGTGTCCGCGAGCACCGGGGTTTCCCTGTCGCGCCCGGCGCCTTTCCCTTCGTCGGACACATCCCGGCCATCGTGACCGACCTGCCGAAGCTTCTGCAGCGGGCCGGCCGCGACCTCGGGTCGCACTTCTGGCTCGACTTCGGGACGATGGGCCTGGAACTCACCTGCCTTTCGGCGGAGACCGAGCCCCTGCTGAGGAACAGGGTCACCACCCTCGCGCTCCTGGAGGACCTGGCCCCCGACATCTTCGCCAACGTCCTCATGGCGCAGGAGGGCGAGCTGCATCGCAGCCTTCGCGCCATCATGAAAGGGCCTTTCCGGTTCGGCCCGCTGACGGCGACGGGGCTGGGCGAAAGCTTCGCGGGAACGATCGGCCAGAGGCTCGCGGGCTGGGCCGACGAAGGCGAGGTCCGCGTCGTGCCGGATACCGGTGATCTCGCGCTGTCGCTCCTCTTCCGCCTCATGGGCATCGAGGAGCGCGCCTTCTCGGACTGGCGGCGCAACTATCTGCGATTCACGATGCTGATGGTGGCACCGCCCGTCGACCTGCCCGGCCTGCCGCGCCCACGCGGCCGTCGCGCGCGCGCGTGGATCGACGCACGGCTGCGCGGCTTCATCGACGCGGCGCGCCGGGACCCGCACGCCGAGGGCTTCCTGGCCGACGTGGTGCGTGCCGCCGACGCGGCCGGCACGGTGTCGGATGCCCATCTGGTCGACAACCTGCGCTTCATGATCCTGGCCGGCCACGAGACCACCGCGGCCACGATGGCATGGGCGGTGGTCGAACTGGCCCGGCGCCCATGGGTCTGGGACTCGCTCTGCGAGGAAGCGGCGGCAGTGGGCGAGATCCCCTGCGGGCCGAAGGACCTCGCACGATTTCCGTATGCCGAGGCAGTGTTCCGCGAGACCCTGCGCCACCATCCGGCGATCACCCTCACCAAGCGCCGCGCCCTGGTCGACTTCGAGCTCGGAGGCCGGACCGTGCCTGCCGGGGCCAATATCTGCGTGCCGCTGATCGCATGGGCCGGTCACCCGGACCTCTACCGGCGGCCGGAGGACTTCCGCCCCGACCGGTGGCTCGGACGCCGCGAAACCACCAAGGCAGCCGAGACCCTGCAGTTCGGCGGGGGGCCCCACTTCTGCCTGGGCTACAACCTGGCCTGGATGGAGATCGTCCAGTTCTGCGTCGCGCTGGCCCTGACCATGGGCTCGAGGGGCTTGCGCCCGCGGCTGGCGTCCGACCTGCGGGCCGGGCGCAGGTATTTTCCGGTGTGCCATCCGCCCACTGCGACGAGGATCGTGTTCGCCGAAGGCTGAAACCGCGGCGCGGCCGGTGCCGACCTCGCTGCAGAACCATCGCTCGTCCGACTGCGGGCGGCGCCGGCCGGTGCCAGCCTCTCCACTCACCCAGGAGAACGACGATGACCGATCCGCGCAACGTGGCCCACGACAAGAAGGTCCAGCAGGAGAAGAAGCACCACGGCGAAGAGGTGGCGCCCGGCGCGGAACACACGCCGCAGCCCGGCAAGAAGCCCCACCTGCATCACGACGAGGTCGACGACGTCGCGGCCGAAGACACGACCCCGGGCGACGCGCCATGACCGGGGACGCGCTCGACGACGACCACGATCGAACCGACGGCGGACTGCATCCGGCCATCGCGGCGACGATCGCGAGCGGTGCCTACGTCGTGCCCTATCTGCTCAGCCGGTCGACGACGCCGTCCCCCGATCATCCCCGGGTCTTCTTCTGGTACCGATGGCTGCGCCAGCCGTCGATCAAGCCGCCGGACGCGGCCTTCCCGATCGCGTGGGTCGCGATCGAGTCGGGCCTCGCGTTCGCGGGATACCGGCTGCTGGTCGCCCGACCGTCGGCGCTCCGCACCCGCGCGCTGGCACTGCTCGCGGGCAACGTGGTCGGCATCGGCGGATGGAGCCGTCTCTTCTTCGGTGGACGCAACCTGCCGGCGAGCACGGTCGCCGCGGCAGGTCTGCTCGCGACCGGCGCGCTCTACGTCAACGAGGTCCGCAAGGTCGACCGGCCTGCCGCCGCGGCCAGCGTGCCGCTGGTGGCCTGGGTCTGCTTCGCGACCGTGCTGACGGCCGCGATCTGGCGGCGCAACCGCTGAGTCCCGCGGTCCACGCCCTGGTGCGAAAGCAACAGCGCGAGTGACATCGCCCCGACCGTTCTCTAGGATGCGTCGATCACGACCCCGAAGCGGCCGCTCGCAGCGACGGGCCCGCTCGTGGTCGCGAACTTCCTTCCGTCCCGAGGAGCCTTCATGGCCGCTCGTTCCATCGCATCGCTGTCGCTCAGCTTCGGTCTCGTGTCCATCCCGGTCAAGCTGTACTCGGCCACCGAGAGTTCGTCGACGGTCCGCTTCAACCTGCTGGCCGCCGACGGCTCGCGCGTCAAGCAGCAGTACGTCTCCGAGAAGGACCAGAAGGTGGTCGAGCGGAAGGACATGGTCAAGGGATACGAGTTCGAGAAGGACCAGTTCGTGGTCTTCACGGCCGACGAGCTGAAGGCCCTCGAGGAAGGGGCGCGGCACACGATCGACATCGTCGCCTTCATCCCCGACGAGGCGGTCGACCCGCTCTACTACGACAAGGCCTACTTCCTCGCGCCCGACAAGCGCGGCGGCAAGCCCTATGCCCTGCTGATGGAGGCGATGCGCGAGAGCGGTCGCTGCGCGCTCGCGAAGTGGGCATGGAAGACCAAGCAGTACGTCGTGCAGGTGCGCGTGGCCGAGGACGGGCTGGTCCTGCAGCAGCTGCTGTACGCCGACGAGGTGCGATCGATCAAGGATCTCGACATCGAGCCGGTCGTCGTCGCGCCGTCCGAACTGAAGCTCGCGCTGCAGCTCATCGACCAGATCTCGCAGGACGAATACGACCCGTCGCAGTTCGTCGACGAGGAGAAGTCGCGGGTGCTGGCCGAGATCGACCGGAAGATCGCCGGCAAGCAGATCGTCGCGTCCGAACGGCAGGAGGCCGGCGCGGCGTCGAACGTGATCGACCTGATGGACGCGTTGCGCGCCAGTCTCACCGGCAGGCCGGCGAAGGCCGCGCCGAAGAAGACGGCGACGGTCTCGGATCTCGCGCCCGTGAAGGCACGCAAGCCGATCAAGCGCGCCGCGACGGTCGAAGAGGTGGCACCCGCACCCACCCGGGCCCGCGCCAGGAAGTGACCGACGGCGCCGCCGACGCGGCCTACACGCTGCAGAACCTGCAGGACATGCTCGGCGTCTCGCGGGCCGACGTGATGGGCTTCGTCCGGGAAGGTCTGGTCGCGCCCAGCCGCGGCGCCCGCAATACCTATCGCTTCGGCTTCCAGGACGTCGTGCTGCTGCGGACCGCGCAGACGCTGCGCGCGTCGAAGATGTCGGCGGCCCGCGTCCGCCGCGCCCTCGCGAAGCTGAGGACGCTGCTGCCGGCGGAGATCCCGCTCTCTGGTCTGCGCATCTCGGCGCTCGGCGACACCATCGCGGTCCGCGACAACGGACAACCGGTCGCGGCCGAGACGGGGCAACTGTTGTTCGACTTCGAGGTCGCGGCGACCGGCGGCTCCGTGCTGTCGTTCACGTCGCTGGCGTCCGCATCGAACGCGCCGCAGCCGGACGTTTCGCTTGCTTCCACGAACGCCGATCCCACACCGGACGACTACCTGCGCCGCGGCGCCGCCCTCGTCGACGGCGGCTCGCCCGACGAAGCGCTCGCCGTCTACGAGGACGGCATCGCCGCCCATCCGTCCGCTGCGCAGCTGCGCTTCAACCGTGCGGTCGTCCTCGAGGACCTCGACCGGATCGACGATGCGGTGACCGCCTACCAGGCCTGTCTCGAACGCGAGCCCGGCTTCGCCGACGCGCACTGGAACCTCGCGCGGCTCTACGAGATGAAGGGCGTGAAGACGCTGGCGCTGCGGCACTTCAGCGCGTATCGCCGCCTCAGTCGCTGAGGCTGTCGGTAGATCGCGGGATCGCGCGGCGGCCACCTGCCGGCGTCGACTGCCGTCTTCGGCTGTCGTCAGACGACACCGCCGTTGGCCCGCAGCACCTGCCCGTTGACCCAGCCGCCGTCGGGACCGACGAGGAACGAGACGACGCGCGCGATGTCGTCGGGTTCGCCGAGGCGGCCGAGCGGAATCATCTTCTTCACCTGCTCGACCTGCTCGTCCGTCTTTTCGCCGAGGAAGAGGTCGGTCGCGACCGGCCCCGGCGCGACCGCGTTGACGGTGATGCCGCGCTTGCCGAGCTCCTTCGCGGCGATGTGCGTCAGCGCCTCGGTCGCGGCCTTGGTCGCCGCGTAGACGCCGTAGGCGGGTTGATAGAGGCCGACGACGCTGGACGAGAAGTTGACGACGCGGCCGCCGTCGCGCATCCGTCGTGCGGCCGCCCTCAGCCCGTAGAACACGCCATGCAGGTTGACCGCGACCTGACGATGGAAGTCGTCGTCCTCGAACGCAGCGAGCGGCGCGAGCTTCATGATGCCGGCGTTGTTGATCAACACGTCGACGCCGCCGAAGGCAGCGGTCGCGCCGTCGAACAGCGTCTCCATCGCGGACGCTTCGCCGACATCGGCCTTCACCGCGACGGCTTCGCCTCCCTTCGCTTCGATCGCGGCGACCAGCGCGTCGGCAGGCGACGCGGCGCCCGAGTAGTTGACGACGACGGCGCCGTCGTCCGCGAGCCGCGTCGCGATCGCCGCGCCGATGCCTTTCGACGATCCGGTGACGATGGCGGTCTTTCGTTGCTCGGGCATTTCGTTCTCCGTGGGGTGGTGGGCAACGACAGCCAAGCGCCGGGCGCGAGGCTGCGGATCTCGCTCAGCACCGCGCTGTAGCCGGTGCGATAGGCGGCGAGCGTCTGCGGGATCAGCGCGAGCGCCGTAGCCGGATCGAAAGCCGCGAGCGCGGCGAGTTCGTTGAAGCCGAGCGCGACGGTGATCGCCTCGATCGTATTGTCCGCCGCCCGTTGCGACGCCACGGCCGACGTGAACAGCTGGCTCTGTGTCATCGGGTTGCCGGCCGAGTAGTGCTGGTTCTCGAGCGCGAGCGGGACGTCGGTCCTTCCGACGACCGGGGGCGTCCGCCCGCTGCCGGTCATGAAACTCGATGCGGTCTCGCCGTCGATCGCCAGATCGACGACCGTCGGGCGGACGCCGCCGTTGCGCGTCGCGAGCGTGTTCGAGTAGGCGGACACGCAGCCGCGATCGCCGAGCGATCCCTGGTACGAGAGGTCGGTCTCGCCGAACGTGATGGAGTCGCCGAGCGCGATGTAGACGGGCGCCGCTTCGACGCCGGTCGCGCAGAGCAACGCGGCTACGAAGCTCGCGCGACTCGCGATCGTCGCGATGCGTGCGAGTGGCGGAGGGGCGGATCGGGAAGGGAACGCGTTCAAGGAAGCTCCTGGCCAGTCGGTCGTGCCGCGAGGACAGCGAGCCGCGTGCCGCGCCGCGCGTCGCCGCATGCCGGCGGCATCGTGGTCGCAGCGTGCAATCGCTACGCGTCCGTGCCGGGCACCGACTCTCGTCGCGCGCTCTTCGCACGCAGCCGGATCATCCCGAGCACCGCTTCGATCGCCGGCGTCGGCACGCGCGCGAGGACGCCGAGCTCCGCCACCGCCGCGACGATCGCGTCGATCTCGAGCACGCGACCCGCTTCGAGGTCCTGCAGCATCGACGTCTTCGTGTCGCGCAAGCGGGCGAACGCGTCGATGCGCTGGTCGATCGTGATGCCGACGTCGATGCCGAGTGCGGACGCGATCGCGATGGCCTCGCCCATCATCGTGCGCGTCGCGCGCAGGGTCGCGGCATCGTCGAGCAGCTGTCCGACGGTCGCCCCGGTCAGCGCTCCGAGCGGGTTCATCGTCACGTTGCCGAGGAGCTTGATCCACGTCGCCCGACGGATGTCGTCGTCGACCTCGACCGCGAAGCCGCAGGCTTCGAGGATCGACGCGACGCGTCGCACGCGCTCGCTGTCGCGCGCCCCCGGATCGCCGACGACCAGCCGACCCGCGGGTCCTGCGACGACGACGCCGTCCGCATCGATCGACGACGCGAGATAGACCACGCAGCCGATGCAGCGCGCGGACGGCAGGCTGCGTTCGACGACACCGTCGGGGTCGATGCTCGTCAGGGCGCGCCCCTGGAGTGCGGCGAGGCCGCCGGCGAACCACCACGGCACGCCGTTCTGCATCGTCACGACGATCGTGTCGGGTCCGACGAGCGCGGCGAGACCGGCCGCGCTCGCGCGGAGCGCGGGTTCCTTCAGGCAGACGAACACGAGGTCCTGCACGCCGAGCGCATGCGCATCGTCG
>CALMOR010000237.1 GCA_937872165.1 uncultured Burkholderiales bacterium
CTGTCGGGCTGCAGGTCGCAGGCCGCGACCCGCGCAATGCCCGGATGCGCCGGCAGGTCGACCGCGTTGGCCACGATGGTGGCGGCTGCGTCCGCCTGCGCCGCCGTGGCGCCGAGCACCGTGACGGCGTCGGCGATGCCGAGCGAGAAGCTGCGGCCGCGCCAGCCGCTGGTGGCGACGCCGCGGACGGCCGTCCCGTGCGTCACGCGGAAGCGGCCGTCGATCGCGACGCGGCCGGCATGACGCGCCACGTCGAAGCGCGCGATGTCCGCGAAGAGGCCGACCCGCACGCTCGCGCCGGCCGCGAGATGGAGCGCGATGTCGCCGCCGTTGTTGACCCACGCGCGACGGATGCCGCGACCACGATAGGCCTCGATCATCTCGTCGGCCACCGCGCCCGCGACCGCGGCCATCGGTGTCACGAAGCGCGCGCGATGCGCGGCGCAGGCCCGCCACATGCGGCGCGCGACGCGGCCGTGCAGGCGACAGCGATCGTCGACCGGCTGCTTGAGCAGCGGCAGCTCGGCGACGAGCTCGTCGAGGATCGTCGTGAAGCGCCGCCATGCGGCGTCGTGCGCGCCGTTCACCGCGTCGCCGTCGCCGTCCGCGCCGATCACGAGATCGATCGGTCCGTGCTGCAGGTGCCAGCGCCCGTCGCCGGTGCGGATCCGTCGCGCGCTCATCGCGTCAGCTCAGCCGAGGAGCGGCGGCCGGCCGAGCGGCCAAGGATTGGACGCCGGCTGCGCGGCCCAGCGCCGCGCGACGGGCGCGCCGTCGTCGTGCCACGCACCGGCGCGCAACGCGCGATCGAGCGAGCGCACGTGATCCATGTGGCCGCCCAGTCGCCGGTAGTCGTCCCGCCGCAGGCTGAACTCGATCGGCGCGACGATCGCCGGCGTCGGCACCATGCCGAAGGCACGGTCCGGCATGCGCGCCACGTCGACCATCACCGTGATGCCGCCGCCCGGCCACACGTAGGCCGGCGCGCCGCCGCAGGTGACGTTGACGAGCGCCTGCTTGATGGCGCGCGTCAGCAGCACCGGGTTGTCGGTCACGCCGGCGCGCAGGCTGCCGCCGGCACCGCCGAGGAACAGCACGCTGCAGAGCGACGGCTCGCAGTTCTCGCCGATGCGCTCGACGACGGCACGCATCGTGGCCGGCATCTCCTGCCGCCGCGGTGTCAGCGTCTCGTCGAGCACGTACCACGCGGCATGCTCGCCGGTGGTGGACGTCATCAACAGGCGCAGGCCCGGCCAGGCGTGGGCCGGATCCCAGCTCTCGATGACGACGAGCGGGTCCGCGAGGTCGGTGCCGCCCCAGCCGGTACCGGGGCCGGCGACCTGGAAGTAGCGGCCGGGGGTCGACCGGCGACCGCGCAGGCGCACGCCGGAGCGCCGCATGTCGAGGCAGCGGCCGGCCTGGTGCTCGCTCAGCACGCCGGTGATGTGGTCGTCGACGACGATCACCTCGTCGGCGCCGTCCGCCATCTGCCTCGCGAAGATGCCGACCGTGGCCGAGCCGCAGCCGACCCGCATGCGCCGCTCCTCGACGCCGTCGACGACGGGCGCATGGCCGGCCCGCACCACGACTTCGGTGCCGCCGTCGATCGCGAGCTCGACCGCCTGCCTGTTGCCGAGCGCCTCCATCGCCTCGACCGTGACGCGCCCTTCCTTCCGGCTGCCGCCGGTGAGATGGTGCACGCCGCCGAGCGACAGCATCTGCGAGCCGTACTCGGCCGTCGTCACGTGGCCGACGATCTCGCCGCGGCAGCGCACGTTCGCCTGCTCGGGCCCGAGGTAGCGGTCGGTGTCGATCTTCACCTTGAAGCTGCAGTAGCTGAAGATGCCTTCGGTGACGACGGTTACCATGTCGACCCCCGCGGCGTTCGACCCCACGATGAACGGCGCGGGCTTGTAGTCGGGGTAGGTCGTCGACGAGCCGATGCCGGTGACGAAGACCTCGTCGGCGAGCAGCAGGTCGCCGTCCCAGGCCGACGCGTCGGACGTCGTCCCGTCCTCGGTGGTCGCGAAGGGGACCACGGCGCTGCCGTCGGTCAGAAGGGACTTGCGCAGCAGCACGACGGGATCGACGCGGATCAGGCGTCCGTCGCGATTGGCGTAACGGTCGCAGGCGCCGCTGCGGCCGTCGCCGATCCGGCAGAGCACCGGGCAGGCGTTGCATTCGACCTTCGCGGCGGCGAGGCGCTCGTCGCGCGACGGGGCACGATCGAGTCCGTCGGCGAAGGCGAGCGAATGCGCCGAGGACGAGGGGTGCCGCGAAGGCCGCGGCGGCGAGTGCTGCGACAGATATGAAGACGCGGACGGCGGCGGCCCGTCGACCGGCATCGCGTCGATGCCGGGCAGCCCATCCGTCTTCGTGTGTTCCGTCATCATCGCGGTCCGGACGAGCGACGCCCGGACTTGAACGGTGCCGGCGCGGTGGGTAGTATCCTCGATGTAGTGTTTGCTACACAGCAATGTGGCGAACGCTACATGAATACGAATCTAGCGTACCCGGCCGATGCTGGCAAACGCTTTCTTTCGCCTGCTGCGTCGACGCGACGGCCCCGATTCCCTTTCATACTGAACAACGTCTTCCTCCTTCCATGAGTGCATTCAACGAAGAACGCGTCCTGACGGTCCATCACTGGACCGACCGGCTGTTCACCTTCACCACGACGCGCGATCCCGCCCTGCGCTTCAGCAACGGCCACTTCACGATGATCGGGCTGCGCGTCAACGAGAAGCCGCTGCTGCGTGCGTACAGCATCGCCAGCGCGAACTACGAGGAGCACCTCGAGTTCCTCAGCATCAAGGTCGACGAGGGTCCGCTGACGTCCCGGCTGCAGCACATCCGGCCGGGCGACACGGTCATCGTCGGCAAGAAGCCCACCGGCACGCTGGTCGTCGACTACCTGCTGCCGGGCAAGCGGCTCTACATGTTCTGCACCGGTACCGGCCTCGCGCCGTTCATGAGCCTGGTCCGCGATCCGGAGACCTACGAGAAGTTCGCGCAGGTCATCCTCGTCCACGGCGTGCGCCAGGTCGACGAGCTCGCGTACCACGACCTGCTCGTCGAGCACCTGCCCGCGCACGAGTTCCTCGGCGACATGGTGACGAGCCAGCTGCGCTACTACCCGACCGTCACCCGCGAGACCTTCGTCAACATGGGCCGCATCACGGAGCTGATCGAGACCGGCAAGCTGATGGCCGACCTGGAGCTGCCGCCGCTCGATCCGGCGGTCGACCGCGCGATGATCTGCGGCAGCCCGGGGATGCTGAAGGACCTCAAGGCGCTGCTCGAGAACCAGGGATTCCGGGAAGGCAACACGTCGACGCCCGGCGACTTCGTCATCGAACGGGCGTTCGCGGAGAAGTGATGCGGAGCGTCGTCCGGTCGTGACCGCCTCGACGACCCGACCGCTCGCGGCGAAGACCAATTCGGTCGGTCGCCCGATCGGCGTGCGCGAGCGGTCGGCGCAGGCCACGCGCGACGCGATCCTGCGTGCGGCGATCAAGGTGTTCGCGAAGCACGGCTTCAGCGGCGGCAGCGTCGAGAAGATCTCGAAGGCGGCGAAGTCCGTCGATCGCATGATCTATTACTACTTCGGCAACAAGGAAGGGCTCTTCGTAGCGGTCATCGACGAGATCTACCGTCGCTTCGACGAGGCCGAGGCCGGTCTCGAACTCGACACCGGCGACCCGGTCGGGGCGCTGCGCACGATGATCCGCTTCGTGGTCCGCTACTACCGCGAGCATCCGGAGTTCGTGAGCCTGCTCAACAGCGAGAACCTGCATCGCGGCCGGCACGTGGGCCGGTCGATGCGCGCGCGCCCTCACGCGTCGCCCGCGATCGGCACGACCGAGCGCGTCCTGCGCAGCGGCATCGACGCGGGCGTCTTCCGCGCGGACGTCTCCGCGCGCGATCTCTACCTGCTGATCGCCGCGGCCGGATACTTCCATCAGTCCAACCGCTTCACGCTGTCGGCCTTCCTCGGCGAGGACCTCGAGGCGCCGGCCGCGCTCGCGCACTGGGAAGCTTTCGTCACGGACATGGTCCTGCGCGGCATCGCAGTCGCGCCGCGCACGCTCGCACGATCGAAGGGGAACACGCATGGCTGACGCGACGGCGGGAGAGCGATCCGGCAAGGTGGTGATCCGCAATGTCGGGCTGATGCTGTCGGGCGACATCGATCGGCCGATCCTCGACGCCGACACGGTCGTCGTCGTCGACGGCCGCATCGCGGCCGTCGAGCGCGAGGCCGACTGCGACACGAGCGACGCGAAGACGGTCGTCGACGCGCGCGGCACCTGTCTCTGCCCGGGCCTGATCGACAGTCACGTGCATCCGGTGTTCGGCGACTGGACGCCGCGCCAGGGTCAGCTCGGATGGATCGACTCGTCGATGCACGGCGGCGTGACGACGATGATCTCGGCCGGCGAGGTCCACCTGCCGGGCCGGCCGAAGGACATCGTCGGCCTGAAGGCGCTCGCGATCACCGCGCAGCGCGCGTTCGACAACTTCCGGCCCGGCGGCGTCAAGGTCCTCGCGGGCGCGCCGGTGATCGAGAAGGGGATGGTGGAATCCGACTTCCGCGAGCTCGCCGAGTCCGGCGTGAAGCTGCTGGGCGAGATCGGGCTCGGGTCGGTCAAGGGCGGCACCGAGGCCGCGACCATGGTGAAGTGGGCGCGCCGCCACGGCATCCAGAGCACCATCCATACCGGCGGCCCGTCGATCCCGGGCTCGGGCCTGATCGACAAGGACGTCGTGCTCGAGGCCGACGCCGACATCATCGGCCACATCAACGGCGGCCACACCGCGCTGTCGGCCGCGCACGTGTGCGAGCTGTGCGAGCGGTCGACCCGCGCGATCGAGATCGTCCACAACGGCAACGAGAAGGTCGCGCTCGCCGCGGCGCGCGCGGCGCTCGAACTCAAGTGCCCGCATCGCGTGATCCTCGGTACCGACGGACCGGCGGGCTCGGGCGTGCAGCCGCTCGGCATCCTGCGGATGGTCGCGATGCTGTCGAGCTTCGCGGACATCCCGGCCGAGATCGCGTTCTGCTTCGCGACCGGCAACACGGCGCGCGTGCGGGCGCTCGACTGCGGGCTGATCGAGGTCGGGCGCGCCGCCGACTTGGTGTTCATGGACCGCGCGCAGCACACGGTCGGCCGGACACTGCTCGAGAGCGTCGGGCTCGGCGACCTGCCCGGCGTCGGCATGGTGATGATCGACGGGCTCGTCCGTTGCGGCCGCAGCCGCAACACGCCGCCCGCGACCGAGGTGCCGATGGTCGTCGAGTCGCGCGGCACGCACGCGCACTGAAGCCGCGAAGAATCCTTCGCGCCCGACGCTCCGCTCTCCTAGACTCGGACGTCGCCGATCGCCGTCGAGTCCCTCCCTTGTTTCCGACCACCGTGCGGCGGGCATGAGACCCGCCGCCTCGAACGCATCGTCGACGACCTGCCCTCCGATGCGCTCGACCTCCAGGACTTCGTCGTCGACGCGCGCTCGAAGGCAACCGCGACCTGCGCGTCGCGACGCTCGACATGGCGCGCAACGCGTCGCGCCTGCATCCGATCGAGGCCCTCGCCGGGCCCTGGACGGACCGCTCAGGGAGGCGTCTGGCCGATCTCGAAGTTGGCGAGCTTCTCCAGCGCCCGCACCATCGCCGAGTGGTCCCAGGCCTTGCCGTCGTGCGCGGCGCACGAATTGAAGAGCTCCTGGGCGGTCGCCGTGTTGGGCAGCGAGACGCCGAGGGCGCGCGCGCTGCTGAGCGCGAGGTTGAGGTCCTTCTGGTGCAGCTCGATGCGAAAGCCGGGCGCGAAGGTGCGCTTGATCATCCGCTCGCCGTGGACCTCGAGGATCTTCGACGAAGCGAAGCCTCCCATCAACGCCTGACGCACGCGTGCGGGATCGGCACCGGCGCGAGCCGCGAACAGCAGCGCCTCGCCGACGGCTTCGATGTTGAGCGCGACGATGATCTGGTTCGCGACCTTGGCCGTCTGGCCGTCGCCGTTGCCGCCGACCAGCGTGATGTTCTTGCCCATCAGCTCGAAGAGCGGCTTGACGCGCTCGAAGACCGCGTCGGGTCCGCCGACCATGATCGACAGCGTCGCGTTCTGCGCGCCGACCTGTCCGCCCGAGACCGGCGCGTCGAGGTAGTCGGCGCCGAGCTCGTTGATCTTCTGCGCGAAGGTCTTGGTCGCGATCGGCGAGATCGAGCTCATGTCGACGACGACCTTGCCCTTGCCCAATCCGGAGGCCACGCCGCCGTCGCCGAAGAGGACGGCCTCGACGTCCGGCGTGTCGGGCAGCATCAGGAAGACGATGTCGGCCTTCTCGGCCACTTCACCGGCGCTCGTGCACGACGACGCGGACGTACCCGCGATCGCGTCGGGCACCTTGCTGCGCGTGTGGATGAACAGCGTGTGGCCGGCCGCGACGAGATGGCCCGCCATCGGCGCGCCCATGATGCCGAGGCCGATGAAGCCGAGCTTGAGTGGTTGTGCGGTCATTGCGGTCCCAGGTTCGATGAGGGTCGGGCGAGGCTCTTGAACCAGCCGAGGCCGGCCTCGGTGGTCGTCGCCGGCTTGTACTCGCAACCGATCCAGCCGTCGTAGCCGAGGCGGTCGAGATGCGCGAACAGGTACGGGTAGGCGATCTCGCCGGTGCCCGGCTCGTTGCGCCCCGGATTGTCCGCCAGCTGGATGTGACCGATGCGCGCGAGGTTCTTCTCGATCGTGGACGCGAGCTCGCCCTCCATCCGTTGCATGTGATAGATGTCGTACTGCACGAACGCGTTGTCGGCGCCGACCTCGTCGAGGAGCTCGAGCGCCTGCGCGGTGCCGGTGAGATAGAAGCCGGCGATGTCAAAGTGATTGATCGGCTCGGTCAGGAGCCGCAGGCCGACCTTCTTCAACTCGTCGGCCGCATAGCCGAGGTTGTCGATCAACGTATCGCGCATCAGCTCGGGCGACGCGCTCGTCTTCTTGCCGGCGAGGCAGTTGAGCTGCGGCACGCCGAGGACCTTCGCGTACTCGACGGCACGAGCGACGCCCTGGTGGAATTCGTCGACGCGATCGGGATCGCAGGCGATGCCGCGGTCGCCGCCCGCCCAGTCGCCGGCGGGCAGGTTGTGGAGGACGAGGCTCAGCCCGTGATCGTCGAGTCGCTGCTTGATCTCGGACGCGGGATGGTCATACGGGAACAGGAACTCGACCGCCTCGAAGCCCGCCTTCGCGGCGGGCTCGAAGCGATCGAGGAAAGGAACCTCGGTGAACATCATCGTGAGGTTCGCGGCGAAGCGCGGCATGACGGTCTCCCGTTTTCTTGTGGTTATGGATCGATCACTCGAGCAGGCCGGCGAGCTCCAGACCTTGCAGCCCTTCGGGATGGCGGCAGTCGATTTCCTCGAACTCGTTGATCTTGTCGATCTCGGTGCCCATCGCGATGTTGGTCACCTTCTCGAGGATGACCTCGACGACGACCGGCACCAGGTACTCGCGCGCCATCGACTGCGCCTCGCGGATGGTCGCCTCGATCTTCTCGGGATCGGTGACGCGCAGCGAGCGGCAGCCGAGGCCCTGCACCACGGCCTGGTGGTCGACGCCGTAACTGCGCAACGACGGGTCCTCGATGTTCTGGTTCTCGAACGCGAGCTGCACGCAGAAGTCCATGTCGAAGCCGCGCTGCGACTGACGGATCAGGCCGAGATAGCTGTTGTTGACGAGGACGTGCACGTACGGCAGGCGGAACTGCGCGCCGACCGCGAGTTCCTCGATCAGGAACTGGAAGTCGTAGTCGCCCGACAGGCCCACCACGGTGCGCGTCGGGTCCGCCGCGACGACGCCGAGCGCGGCGGGGATCGTCCAGCCGAGCGGGCCGGCCTGTCCGCAGTTGATCCATTGGCGCGGGCCGTAGACCTCGAGGAACTGCGCACCGGCGATCTGCGACAGCCCGATGGCCGTGACGTAGATCGTGTCGCGCGGGAAGACCTCGTTCATCGCCTCGTAGACGCGCATCGGCTTGATCGGCGTCTCGGTGTAGTGGGTCTTGCGGTGCATGAGCTTCTTGCGCTCGGCGCAGCGGCCGGCCCATTCGCCGAAGTCCTTCAGCTTCTTCGCGTCGCGGCGTTCGCGCGCGACCTGCACGAACAGTTCGAGCGCGATCTTCGCGTCGCTGACGATGCCGAGGTCGGGATTGAAGACGCGGCCGATCTGCGTGGGCTCGATGTCGACGTGGACGAAGGTCCGTCCCTTGCAGTAGACCTCCGGCGAGCCGGTGTGGCGATTGGCCCAGCGGTTGCCGATGCCGATCACGAAGTCGCTGGCGAGCATCGTCGCGTTGCCGTAGCGATGGCTGGTCTGCAGCCCGCACATGCCGGCCATCAGCGGATGGTCGTCGGGGATCGTGCCCCAGCCCATCAGGGTCGGAATCACCGGCACTCCCGTCAGCTCGGCGAACTCGACCAGCAGCGCCGACGCATCGGCGTTGATGATGCCGCCGCCCGCGACGATCAGCGGCTTCTCCGCCGCCGCCATCATGTCGAGCGCCTTCTCGATCTGCTTGCGCGTCGCGGCGGGCTTGTAGACCGGCAGCGGCTCGTAGGTTTCGATGTCGAACTCGATCTCGGCCATCTGCACGTCGAACGGCAGGTCGATCAGCACCGGTCCGGGCCGACCCGAGCGCATCAGGTGGAAGGCCTGCTGGAACGCGCGCGGCACCTGCGCCGGTTCGCGGACGGTGACGCTCCACTTCGTGACCGGGCGCGAGATCGACTCGATGTCGACCGCCTGGAAATCCTCCTTGTGGAGGCGGGCGCGCGGCGCCTGGCCGGTGATGCAGAGGATCGGGATGCTGTCGCCGATCGCCGAATAGAGGCCGGTGATCATGTCGGTGCCGGCCGGACCGCTGGTGCCGATGCAGACGCCGATGTTGCCGGGCATAGCACGCGTGTAGCCCTCGGCCATGTGCGAGGCCCCTTCGACGTGACGCGCGAGGATGTGGGTGATCGACTCGCGCTCGCGCATCGCGGCGTAGAAGGGATTGATCGCGGCGCCGGGCACGCCGAACGCCTGCAGGACGCCTTCCTTCTCCAGCACCAGCACGGCGGCCATCGCCGCCTTCATCTTCGCCATGGGGAGTCTCCTAGGGAGTAGCTGAACAGCCGCCGATGGTCTTCGTTGGCCATCGATCGGGGAAGCCGCAGTCTATGAATTTCGGTTATTCCAGAACAGAATGACGGGCCCTTCTGCCAGCCATCGTCCGTGGACCGCATCCAGGCCGTCAAGCTCTATCTCCGCGTCGTCGACCTCGGCTCCTTCAGCAAGGCCGCGGCGGACATGGGCATCGGCCAGCCGTCGGCGACGAAGCTCGTCGCCCAGCTCGAGAAGCGGCTCGGGTCACGCCTGCTCCATCGATCGACGCATGGTGTCACACCCACCGAGATCGGCGCGCTGTATTACGAGAAGTGCCGGCTGATCGCGCACCTGGTCGACGAGGCCGAGACGGTCGCCGGGCTGCTCCAGTCGCAGGTCCAGGGCGGCTTGCGGATCAGCACGTCGGTCGCATTCGGCCGGCGCGTGCTCGGGCCGATGGTGATGCGCTTCATGCAGATGAACCCGATGCTGCAGATCGAATTGAACGTAGACGACCGTTACGTCAACCTGATCGAACACGGCATCGACGTGGCGTTGCGGATGGGTCCGCTGGCCGACTCGACGCTGGGCTCGGCCTATCTCGGGATGAATCCGTGGGTGATGGTGGCGTCCCCCGGTTATCTCGCCGGACGGGGCACGCCGTCCGCGCCGACGCACCTGGCGACGCACGACGCGCTGATCTACAGCACGGTGCAGGGCGATGCGCGCTGGCATCTGACCGGCAACGACGGACGCACGGAGACGGTACCGGTGAAAGGCTCGTTCCGGTCGAACAGTCTGGCCGCTCTCCTAGAGGCCTCGCGCGGGGGCCTCGGCATCGCCGCGTTGCCACGCTACGTCGCGCACGAAGCGATCGTTCGCGGCGAGGTCGTACCGCTGCTTTCCGAATGGAGTCTTCCGTCGCAGGAGATCCACGCCGTGTTCCCGTCGCCGCGGCTCGTGCCGGCGAAGGTCAGCCACTTCGTCGGATGGATCCAGGGTCAGTTCGGCGAGTCCTGGTGGGCCGACATGGCCTGACCCTCTTCATTCGCTGGCAGGCCGCGACCGGCGAACCTTCGACGACGTCGACTGCGACGCGGGCGGACTCTGCGCGGCGGGCCAGATCTCGCGCAGGACCTCGAGCAACGCGCGCAGCAGCGGGTCGTCGGCGCGCTCTTCGCGGTAGGCGAACCACAGCCGGGCGGACACACGTGCCGGCTCCCAGATGCAGATCTCGCCGGCGCGTTGCCTCTCGAGCGCGACGTCCTCCAGCATCAACGAGACTCCGACGCCCGAGGCGATCAGGTTGTCGATCACGAACTCGCTGTCCGCCTCGACGTGCTGGGCGAGCGGCCGTCCCCCGTATTCCGCGAAGAGCGTGCCGACCAGTTGCCGGTGGGTACTCATCGCCGGCGTGGTGATCCACGGCATCGCGACGATCCGGTCCCAGTCCGCGCCGCAGACCCGGTCGCGCCAGGCACCCGGGGCCGCCACGCGGTAGACGAGTTCACCGAGAAGGAGGCCCGTCACCCCCGGCGCGGCGATCTCCCCGAAGAAGTAGCTCGCGGCGAGTCGACCATCGCGCACGCTCTCGATGGCTGCGCCCGAACTCATCTGCAGCAACTCGAGTTCGAGACGGGGGTAACGCTCGACCGTTCGACCCAGCAACTCGCCGAGCCGGATGCGCTCGGGATTGCTCGCGGTACCGATCCGGAGCTTGCCGGCCAGCTGCCCGCGCGAGGCGCGTGCCGCGCGCTTCAGTGCCTCGGCGGCTTCGACCGTCTTTCGCGCGTGCGCGAGCAATTCGCTGCCGGCGGCCGTGATCGTCATGCCGCCGGCATGGCGCTCGAAGAGACGCACTTCCAGTTCCTGCTCGAGCGCCTTGATCTGCGCGCTGACCGCGGGCTGACTCAGGTGCAGCGTCTCGGCGGCGCGGGTCAGGTGATGCTCGCGCGCCACCGCGAGAAAGGTCGCCAGTTGATAGAGCTCCATCGTCGACGCGATTCAGGATGCAGCGATGGCAGACACGAGAACTCGATCCGGAAAATTGATGGCAAGCATTCGAAAATAAAATTTTCTTTTCTACGCGTTAACCCTTAGATTGCTCGGGTGCCAGCGACAGGACTCGGATGCCGACGCTCCCGATCGCTATTCGCCCCACCTTCCGGAGTCACCATGAACGCAAACCTTTCGAATGGCCGCCACGCGGACGACACGCTGTCCAGCTTCGTCGCCGCCCTTCCCGTCGTCATCTTCTACAACGCCGCGCGCGAAGCGCTGGGCTGGGTCGGTACGCCCGGGCTGCGGTTGAGCGCCGCTCGCTGATCGTAGCGGCCGCGGGAAGAGAGCGCTTCGGCGCTCTTTTTTTTGCTAGCAATGTCCGTCGATGGGGACGAATCGCGAGATCAGTTCTGCCCCGTCGTTCAGCAGGAATTCCTTGAAAGCCTGTGCCACCGGCGGAAGCCTCTTGTTGCGGCGATGGACGACGTACCAGTGCAGCAGCAACGGGAAGCCCTGCACCGGCAACACGCACAGGCTGCCGGCGCGCAGTTCCTGGCTGATCGTGTGAGCCGAAAGGAAGCTGATGCCCATCCCCGCGATCACGGCCTGCTTGATCGTCTCCGTGCTGCGGATCTCCATCGCGACATTGAGGTCGCGGATGTCGGCGCCCATGCCGTCCTCCATCGAGTGCCAGGTGTCGGAACCCTTCTCGCGGACGATGAACTTCTCGCGCACGAGCTTCGAGAAGGGGACCGGTTCCCCCCCGGCCAGCGGATGTCCGGGCGGCGCCACGATGACGTAGGGATGGGGAGCGAACGGCTGGCTGACGGTGTCCGGATCGCTCGGCGGCCGGACCATGATCGCGAGGTCGGTGAGGTTCTCCGCGATGTGTCGCAGCAGTTCGGCGCGGTTGTGGACGGTGAAGTTGAGCGTGACATCGCTGTGTCGACTCGCGAACTCGACCAGCACGCGCGGGAAGAAGTAGTCGCCCGCGCTGATCACGCCGATGTTGAGACGGCCTCCCGAGACGCCCTTGAACTGAAGCATCGCGCTCTCGGCCGCGTCGAACTGCTGGATGATCGCGCGGCTGATCTGCAGCAGTTCGGAACCGGCCGGCGTCAGGTAGATCTTCTTGCCGAACTGTTCGAAGAGCGCGTTGCCCGCATGCTCCTCCAGTCGATGGATCTGCACCGAGACGGCCGGCTGCGTGAGATGGAGTTCCTCGGCGGCCCGCGAGAAGCTCAGCAGGCGGGCGACCGCTTCGAAGACCTTGAGCTGACGAAGGGTCGCGTTCTTCATCGATGGCTCGGCGCCGCAAGGGCTGTGCCGTGCGTCGCCGCTTCGGCGGATGGATCCGTCAGGCGATCTCGTGCAGACGGACCCGGCCCCGCTGATCGGCCATCGAACGGGCCAGCAGCTTGACGAGCGCATAGGCGGTATCGATGTGCGGCGTGGGCGTCTCGGTCAGCCTCGCGAGATCGATGACGGCACCGACCAGCGCGTCGATCTCGGGCGCCCGTCCGGCTTCGACGTCCTGCAGCATCGACGTCTTGTGCTTGCCGACCTTCTCGGCGCCGGCGATGCGCTTGTCCAGAGGCACCCGGAACGTGATGTCGAGCTTGTGCGCGACGGCCTGTGCCTCGCCCATCATCGACGCCGCGAGGTTGCGGGTCAGCGGGAACTGGCAGATGTCGACGAGCGTCGAGTGCGTGAGGCTGCTGATCGGATTGAACGTCAGGTTTCCCCAGAGCTTCAGCCAGATCTCCGAGCGGATGTCGTCGAGGACCGGAGACTTGAAGCCGGCGCCGATGAAGCAGTTCGCGACGCGGGTGACGCGGTCCGACGTCGAGCCGTCGAGTTCGCCGACCGGAAAGCGATCGCCTTCCACGTGCTGGATCACGCCCGGCGCGATGAGGTCGGAGGCCGGGTAGACGACGCATCCGATGATGCGGTCGGCGGGAATCGTCGCCATCGCCAGGCCGGTGGGATCGACGCACGGGACGACGGTCCCGTCGAGAGGACCTCCGTGCTTCTGGAAATACCAGAAGGGAATGCCGTTCTGCATCGTCACGACGACCGTCTCGGGGCCGAGCAACTTCGTCAGATCCTTGGCGACCGGATCGACCTGGTTCGCCTTGACCGCCAGCACGACGATGTCCTGCGGACCCGCTTCGTCGTAGTCGTTGGTCGCGCGCACGTCGCGGGCGATGCGTTCGACCCCGTCCGTTTCGATCAGCTTGATGCCGTCCTTCCGGATGGCCTCGAGGTTCGCACCGCGAACCATGAAGGTGACGTCCTCGCCCGCAAGGGCGAGCCGCGCTCCCACCAATCCGCCGATTGCCCCGGCGCCGATGACCGCTATCTTCATTCTTCTCTCCCTGTATGAATTCTTATCGCAACGCTATTCGAACCGGTTGCGCAGAGTGCCGATTCCGTCGATCTCCACTTCGACGACGCTGCCCGGCTTCATGGATCCGACACCGATCGACGTCCCGCACAGGATGACGTCTCCCGGCTGGAGCGTCATGTCCATCGAGATCAGACTGACCAGGCGGGCGACCGGGAAACGCATGTCGCTGATCGGATACTGCTGACGGACCTTGCCGTCGAGGCGCGTCGTCACGGTCAACGTCGCCGGATCGAGACCCGTGGCGACCGCCGGTCCCATCGGGCAGAAGGTGTCGAAGCCCTTGGCGCGCACCCACTGTGCGAACGACGCGTCGCGGTTGAGGATATCGGCGACGGTCACGTCGTTGGCACAGGTATAGCCGAAGACGTGATCGAGCGCTTCGGATTCGGCAACTCCGGAAGCGATCTTGCCGATGACGATGCCGAGTTCGCCCTCGAAGACGACCTTGCCTTCGCAACGTGGCTTGCGTACGACCTGCTCGGTCGGCCAGAACGAGTTCGGCGCCTTCAGCAGATAAAGCGGCTCCTCGGGTACCGGCAACTGCAATTTTTCACCGAGCGCATGGAAATTGTTCCACAACGCGATGACCTTGCTCGGCGTCGTCGGCGTCAGCAGCGTGACGTCGCCTACGGCATGCGTGACGCCGGTCGGCGTCGGTCCGTCGAAGACATCGCCCGAGTGCTCGCGCACCGTATCGTCGTCGAGCGTGCCGAAGCCGATCGCACCGTCGCGTTCGAAACGTACCCACAGCTTTTGCATG
Source organism: uncultured Burkholderiales bacterium (assembly GCA_937872165.1). Taxonomy (GTDB): domain Bacteria; phylum Pseudomonadota; class Gammaproteobacteria; order Burkholderiales; family Burkholderiaceae_D; genus CAHJXF01. The sequence continues at coordinate 14,312 of CALMOR010000237.1, forward strand.
TCGAGCCTTCTACCTGAACGGACCAGCGGCAAGAGGCGCGGCAACGAACCTGACGGCCTTCAGCCGATCGCGACGCAAGGTTCGCGCCCATCGACCGAGTCAAACCGTCACGCACGAACGCGCCGTCGACGAAACGAAAATGCTACACGCGGTTCGTGCGATGCTCGCGCTTCAATGACGCGAGCTTCCTGGATGCCGAGGCGAGGATTCTGCCCTCGAAGCCGGCCCGGCGCCGACGCGGGATCACCGCCCTCCGTTGCGGCGCCGGCATCGAGGCCGACCGCCACCGCACCCGGACAAAACTTCGATGCGTCGAATCGGGCCCGCTGCTCTTCGACAGGGCGAAGGATCCGATTCAGTCTTTCGACCGGTCGTTCAACCGCGGCCGGACGACATCGCCGCCTTCTGGCCTTCGATCAGCGTGACCAGAAAATCACCGTCGTAGGCTCTCAGCAGATGCGGCTGCGTGGTTTCGATGTAGTGATGGATCCGTTCGGCAGGGCATGCGCTCTGGCGCAACAGACGATCATAGGTATTGCTGTCCCAATGCCAACTGAAATTCAATTCGTGGAATGCGAGGTTGTAGGCATTCCGTTCCATTTCATTCCGCTGCACCTGCCCTTGCGAACCGTTGATCATCGCTCTCTCCAAGAATGAAATGCCATCGCGACCTGCGCAATGACGAACTCGATGGAGACAAGTTAAGCGGTCCGATCAATAAATGATAATGAAACAATTTTATGCGGAGCATGCTCGCGGCGTTATGCAGACCGCGGCTTGCGGGCGCCTACCGGGGGCCTCAGATCACGCGCTCCGTCCGCAGCTCGCTGAGATCGTCCGCTGTGAAGCCGAACTGCATCAACACCTCGTCGGTATGCTCGCCCAGGAGCGGCGAACGCGTGACTTCGGTGGGGCTGTCGGACATCTTGATGGGATTGCCGACCGTCAGGTAGCGACCGCGTGTCGGATGATCGACCTCGACGATGGTGCCCGACTCCCGCAGCGACCGATCCTCGGCGATCTCCTTCATCGAAAGGATCGGGCCGCACGGAATGTCGTACTGATTGAGGATCTCCATCGCCTCGAACTTGTCCTTCGTCATCGTCCAGCGTTCGATGCGCGCGAAGATCGGCTTCAGATGCAGCAGGCGGGCCGCCGGGGTGGCGTAAGCCTCGTCCGTGATCCAGCCTTCCTCGCCGATCACCTTGCAGACCGCGGGCCAGACGGCCCCCTGCGTGATGAAGTAGATGTAGGCATTGGGATCGGTCTCCCAGCCCTTGCACTTGAGGATGGAACCCGGCTGCCCGCCACCCGAAGCGTTGCCGGCTCGCGGCACCGCGTCACCGAAGCTTCCATCCGGATACTGGGGATACTCGTGCATCGTGCCGGTCCGCTCGAGGCGCTGCTGATCCCGCATCTTGACGCGGCACAGGTTGAGGACGGCATCCTGCATCGGCGCCAGGACCTTCTGGCCGCGACCCGTCGAATTGCGCTGGAAGAGCGCGGCGACGATGCCCAGCGCGAGATGGAGACCGGTGCCGCTGTCGCCGATCTGGGCCCCCGTCACCATCGGAGGGCCATCGTCGAAGCCGGTCGTCGATGCGGAGCCGCCCGCGCACTGCGCGACGTTCTCGTAGACCTTGCAGTCCTGATACTTGCCCGGGCCGAAGCCCTTGACCGACGCCACGATCATCCGCGGATTGAGCTGCTGCACGTGCTCCCACGTGATGCCCATGCGGTCGAGCGCACCCGGTGCGAAGTTCTCGACGAGGACGTCGCTCTGCACGATCAACTTGTCGAGCACGGCCTTGCCCTTCGGCTTCTTCGTGTCGAGCGTGATCGAACGCTTGTTGTGGTTCAGCATCGTGAAGTAGAGGCTGTCCGCATTGGGGATATCGCGCAGCTGTCCGCGCGTGGCGTCGCCCTCGCCGGCCCGCTCCACTTTGATGACGTCCGCACCGAACCATGCGAGGAGCTGGGTGCAGGTGGGGCCCGATTGCACATGCGTGAAATCGAGGATGCGAACTCCGTCAAGCGCCTTGCTCACCGTTGAATTCCCCTTCTGAACGGCATCGTATGGCCGATCGGTTCGTGCTCGAAGAGCTTCGCGACGGCGGACGGTGCTTCGCCATCAGCCTACCGCTTCCCCCGCTGCCGCTGCGACACGCATTGGCGGTGACACCGCTTTCCGTCTAGAGCGGACGACTGCGGCTGGAAGACACGAGCCTTCGTTCCGGTATTCGGGCTACCCTGACCCGACGATCAATCCCATGTCTCGCGGCGGTCTCGCAGTCGTTCGATCAGGGTTATCTCGCGAGCCCTGACGGCTAGCGCGTGCCGGAGCCCGCGACCTGCAGGACGTCGAGTCTACGCCGTGTCCCGACGCCGCCTGATATGGATGGCAGCAGCCCGACCCTCTCGATGACGACCGGTCGCAGCGGGCGTCTCGCACGGGACGCCCGCCACTGCGACCCCGGTATCAGACCGCCTGCGCGGCGTGCAGCGCGTCGATCTCCGCCTTGCTGTACTTCAGGTCCGAAAGAACTTCGTCGGTGTGCTCGCCCAGTAGCGGCGACCCCGTGACCTCGGGCTTCAGATCCGAGAACTTGATCGGGCTGCCGACGGTGAGATAGCTGCCACGTTCCTTGTGGGCCACCTCGACGATCGTGCCGCTTTCGCGAAGCGAGGGATCGTTGGCGAGTTCCTTCATCGTCAGCACGGGCGCGCACGGGATGTCGAACTTGCGGAGGATGTCGACCGCCTCGAACTTCGTCTTGTCAGAGAGCCAGTTCTCGATCTCGCCGAAGATCTCCATGATGTGCGGTTGACGGGCCTTGGCCGTGTTGTAGTTCGGATCTTCGATCCATTCTTCCTTGCCGAGCGCCTTGCAGATCGGTGCCCATGCGTGGCCCTGGATCGTGAAATAGATGTACGCGTTGGGATCGGTCTCCCATCCCTTGCACTTGAGGACCCAGCCGGGCTGCCCGCCGCCGCCGGCGTTGCCGCCGCGCGGGACGACGTCCGAGAAGGTGCCGTGCGGGTACTGCGGATATTCCTCGAGGTAGCCGAGGCGGTCGAGGCGCTGCTGGTCGCGCATCTTGACGCGGCACAGGTTGAGCACGCTGTCCTGCATCGAGACGGCGACCTTCTGGCCCTTGCCGCTCTTGTCACGGCCGATGATCGCAGTGAGGATGCCGATCGCGAGGTGCATGCCGGTGTTGCTGTCGCCCAGCGCCGCCGCGCTGATGGTCGGGGGACCATCCCACCAGCCGGTCGTCGAGGCCGACCCGCCCGCGCACTGCGCGACGTTCTCGTAGACCTTCAGATCGTCGTAGTGATGGCCGTCGCTGAAGCCCTTGACCGACGCGACGATCATCTTCGGGTTCAGCTCGTTGATGTACTCCCACGTGAAACCCATGCGGTCGAGTGCGCCCGGGCCGAAGTTCTCGACCAGCACGTCGGACTCGCGGATGAGTCGCTCGAGCACTTCCTTGCCTTCCGGCTTCTTCGTGTCGAGCGTGAGCGAACGCTTGTTGCTGTTGAGCATCGTGAAGTAGAGCGCATCGACATCGGGGATGTCGCGCAACTGGGACCGCGTCACGTCACCCGAGCCCGGACGCTCCACCTTGATGACGTCGGCACCGAACCAGGCCAGCATCTGCGTGCACGCGGGCCCCGCCTGGACGTGCGTGAAGTCGATGATCTTGATACCGGTGAGAGGCTTGTCGCTCATTTTTCCAATTTCCTTTGTTAGCCAGAACTCAATGTTTCTTCGCAGCGCTTTGCGGATTCAGATTGGTCAGACGACCGCTCTCGGTACCCGCGGCTTCGTCGATGACCGCGTTGATCACGGTCGGCTTTCCGGACGCGATCGCCTCCGTCAGCGCCTTCGTGAGCTCTGCGGGCGTCGTCGCGTTGTAGCCGACTCCACCGAAAGCCTCGATCATCTTGTCATACCGCGCGTTCTTGACGAAGACCGTCGGCGCCACGTCCGTGCCACCGCTCAGGTTCTTGTCGGTGCCGCGATAGACGCCGTTGTTGTTGAAGACGATGGTGCACACCGGCAGCTGATAGCGACAGATGGTCTCCAGCTCCATGCCGCTGAATCCGAACGCGCTGTCGCCCTCGATGGCCACGACCGGCAGACCGCTGACGACCGCCGCACCGATGGCGTAGCCCATCCCGATACCCATGATTCCCCACGTGCCGGAATCGAAACGCTTGCGGGGCTGGTACATGTCGATGATGCTGCGAGCGAAGTCGAGCGTATTGGCGCCTTCGTTGACGACGTTGATGTCGGGACGTGTCTTCAGCACGTCGCGGATGGCGCGCAATGCGCTGTGGAAATTCATCGGAGACGGATCGAGCGCGAGCATCGCCGCCATCTTCGCGAGGTTCTTGTCCTTGCGTTCAACGATGGCGCCGGTCCATTCGGCCGCCGGTTTCGCGAAGCCCGCGTCGATGCGCTCGAGGAGAGCGTCGACGCACGAACCGATGTCGCCGATCAGCGGCGCCGCGATGGCCACGTTGCTGTCGATCTCCGTCGGCGAGATGTCGATCTGCACGAACTGCTTCGGGGCGCCCCAGGTCTTGCCCTTGCCGTGTGCGAGCAACCAGTTGAGTCGAGCGCCGATGAGGACGACGACGTCCGATTCGGCGAGCACGAACGAACGGCAGGCGGAAGCCGACTGCGGGTGCGTGTCGGGCAGAAGCCCTTTCGCCATCGACATCGGCAGGTAGGGAATGCCGGTCTTCTCGACGAGGGCACGGATCTCCGCATCGGCCTGCGCATATGCCGCACCCTTGCCGAGCAGGATCAACGGGCGCCTCGCGCCCTTCAGCAGCTCGAGCGCACGGTCGACCGCATCCGGCGCGGGGAGCTGGCGCGGCACCGGGTCCACGACCTTGATCAGCGACTTCCTGCCCTTCGCCGCATCCATCGTCTGGGCGAGCAGTTTCGCCGGCAGATCGAGATAGACGCCGCCCGGCCGCCCGGATACCGCGGCACGGATCGCGCGCGCGATGCCGACGCCGATGTCCTCGGCATGCAGCACCCGGTACGCGGCCTTCGCGTAGGGCCTGGCCGCATTGAGCTGGTCCATTTCCTCGTAGTCGCCCTGCTGCAGGTCGACGATCTCGCGCTCGCTGGAGCCGCTGATGAGGATCATCGGGAAGCAGTTGGTGGTCGCATTGGCCAGGGCGGTCAGCCCGTTCAGGAAGCCGGGCGCACTGACCGTCATGCAGATGCCCGGCTTCTGCGTCATGTATCCCGCGATCGCCGCCGCGTTGCCGGCATGCTGTTCATGGCGGAAGCCGATGAAGCGCATGCCCTCCGCCTGGGCGAGGCGGGCGAGATCGGTGATCGGGATGCCGACCAGGCCGAAGATCGTGTGCAGATCGTTCAGCTTCAGCGCGTCGATGACGAGATGGAAGCCGTCGGTCGTTTCTGCCTGATCGCTCGCTCCGATTTCGCTGTCGGTGCCCTTGGGCTTCGCCGCCTCGTCGGCCGTAGCGGCGACCGGACGGTTCTCGATGACGGAAGACATATCTCTCCTTTGCTTTGATTTGCTGCGGGACGCGCAGACGATCCTTCGACCCGCAGCGGTCCGCGGGGGCATGGCTGTCGGACCGGACCGAGACTATGATGCTCGGCTGGCCCCAACCCCGTTGACCCCGGTCAAGTTTCAAGAAAATAGAAGCGTGCAGATGACGGGCATTTCAAATCATCCCGAGAAGAACGTCATTCGGCTGCAACTCAAGCAGAACGCGCTGCTGAGGACGCTCGACGAAGACGACCTAGCCGAACTCGAACCTTTCCTGCTGATCGTCGACGGCAACAAGGGCGAAGTCCTGACGCATCAGGGAGTGCGGGAGATGGAGCAGTACTTCGTTCTCGACGGCATCCTCAAGCGCGTGGTGGCCAATCAGGAAGGCAAGGAGATGATCCTCCGCTTCGCCGACGAGCGCGGCATGGAAACGAGCTACGCCGCGTGGCGCCTCGAGAAGCCCACGCCCTACGGCATCGTCTGCGTGACGAAGGCCCGGGTGGCGCGCATTCCGCTTCACCAGTGGGTCGCGTTCCTCGACAAGCGCACGCAAGTCAAGCAATCGTTCGAACTCGACGTGATGCGCGTGATGAGCGAAATCATGGCCCACACGATCACTCTCCACCTCCTCGACGCGCCGGGCCGTGTCCAGCGATTCCTGCGCAAGCACCCCGAGCTGATCGACCGCATCCCGCAGAAGGAACTCGCTTCCTATCTGAACCTGTCCGCCGAAACCTTGAGTCGCTGGCGAAACAAGGCCAAGGCCGTGATCATGTCCTAGAGACAGGCGCGCTCTCGAACCGGCAATTCGGACGGGGGTGCATCGACCATCGGGCAGCCATCGTCGCTTCGCCGCCTGCAGGCGATGGCGACGACCGGTCTCGACGGCATCGCGTACCGCTTGACACGGTACGCGACGCTGGGCGACGGCCATGGCCGACAAAGATCGTGGTCGCCTTCAGGCGTCGGCCATCGAGCGACCGACCTTCGCGCGTTCGATCAGAGACTTGCGCATCGGGCGCAGGACGAACCACGCCATCAAAGCCGCGGCCGCGTTCATGACGCTGCCGACGATGAAGACCGCATGCCAGCTGCCGGTGGCCGTGGCCAGCACGCTCGACAGCGGTACCAGCAGCGATGCCGTGCCTTTCGCCGTGTACAGGAGGCCGGCGTTGGACGCCGCGAACTTCGACCCGAAGGTATCCGCGCAGGTGGACGGGAAGAGACTGTAGATCTCGCCCCAGGCGAAGAAGACCATGCCCGTCAATATCACGAACGCGACAGGATCCTGGCCGCACTTGTACAGCGCGAGGATACCTACCGCCTCGAGAGCGAACGCGATGAACATCGTCGGTTCGCGACCGATCTGATCGGAGACCCAGCCGAAGAACGGCCGTGTGATGCCGTTGAGGACGCGATCGATGGCGAGTGCGAACGTCAGCGCGGGGAGTACCAGGCCGAGAATGTTGACGGGAACGTCGCCGATCTTGAAGTCCTTCGAGATCGGTCCGAGCTGTGCGGTGGCCATCAATCCCCCGGCGGCCACCATCACGAACATCAGGTACATCACCCAGAACACCGGCTGCCGCAGGACTTCGCCGGGGCTGTAGTCCCGCTTCGACTGCTGGACGTTCGTCGAGCTGGCGGCTGCCGCCTTGGCATGTTCCGGCGCACGCTGCAGGAACCAGGCGATGACGAAGACGATGAGACCCTGCCCGATGCCGAAATAGAGGAATGCCGCTTCGTAGCCGTCGGACTTGATGAAAGCCGAAATCGGAATGATCGTCAGCGCCGAACCGGCCCCGAAACCCGCTGCGGTGAGTCCGGCCGCGAGGCCCCGGCGGTCCGGAAACCACTTGAGCGCATTGCCGACGCAGGTTCCGTAGACGGCGCCGGCACCGACTCCGCCGACGGCCGCGGCCACGTAGAGGAGCGTCAGCGAGTCGGCGAACGAGTTGAGCACCCATCCCAGTCCGCACAGGATGCCGCCGACGAGGACGACCGGACGAGGTCCGAAGCGGTCGACGAGGTAGCCTTCGATCGGCACCAGCCATGTCTCGGTCAACACGAAGATCGTGAAAGCCACCTGGATGGCCGCCCGGCTCCAGCCGTGCTTGTCCGCGATCGGATTGACGAAGAGCGTCCAGCCGTATTGCAGATTCGCGATCATCGCCATGCAGACGATGCCCATCACTAGCTGGCCCCAACGGAACGCCGGCCCGTGAACAGCGTCGGTGACGCTCCTCCCGGTCGGAGGAATTACATCTGCTGCTGGTTGACGGATCATGGCCCGAGCTCCTTGTGTCAGTTCTACGATCTATGGAAAGCCGGTAGAACGGCGTTCAAGCGAACGAGGGCATGCAAGCCGGCGGGGGAAGAACCATGTCCTTCATGGTTCTCCAGTCCAGCCGAGTTCTCGCGAGGCGCCGCAGCGGCAACCGAACCCGTTGCTCGTTCGCTACGACGATGGTCTGCCTCCAACTCGCTTGACGGTGATCGAAAGACGGCTCAGTAACCGCATTTCGCCACACGTTCTCTGAGCGGATGAATGTCGGACTTTTGTCCAAAAAAAATCTTGACCCGAGTCAACTTTTGCGAAGTTCGAGATTCTGGTTTACCCGAACGTCACTCGATGAGACGTCGCACGAGCCGCCTGACCCGACACGCTTCCCCGGCAGCAAGTTGGATGTGGACGATGTCGGCTCGCGGGGCGGACGCTAGACGAGAGCTCAGTTATACGCGTCGACTCGGGGCCGTGATCGCCGGTACCCCGGATCAGCGTTCGAAGCGACTTGCTTCTTGCGAAAAGGTTGCCGACGCAGAGATCGGGTCCGTGCGAACCGATGCGCTGCGCGCAACCGCGCTTCGTCGACGGCAGCGGCTTTGTTCGTTATCACCATTGCGAGCGAGGCCCGAGTCTCGCGGATCCGACGATATAGCCCCGGGGGCGGATCGAGGACGGTGGAGGGCTCCTCGCGAAGAGCCGACGAAGGGGAAAGGCGGAAACACAAGCGGATCGCCATCCGAAGTCCCGGCCTCCTTCGTGCAGATCCTCTCCGGTACAAAGAGACCAAGAGAGCGGGACAGGGAGCCCATCGGCTTGACCAAAAGAAAAACGCCCAGACCTTTGGGGTCTGGGCGTTCGTATAAAAGCCTGACGATAACCTACTTTCACAAGCGTAATGCTAACTATCATCGGCGCAAAAGCGTTTCACGGTCCTGTTCGGGATGGGAAGGAGTGGTTCCACCTTGCTATGGTCATCAGGCATGACTTGTAAATCCTCTTGCGCGCAAAGTTGCTTGCGTCAAGCGGACCAATCTGGGAAGAAGCAAGGCTTTGCATTTTCGTTCAGCGAGCGTGATTGCATCGCTTTGATACCGACAACCATTGTTGGCCTGCCGATATAGCGGCACTTCACACATACTCAATTCCATAACAACCAATGTTATAGAGTCAAGCCGCACGGGCAATTAGTACTGGTTAGCTTAACGCATTACTGCGCTTCCACACCCAGCCTATCAACGTCCTGGTCTCGAACGACCCTTCAGGGGAATCAAGTTCCCGGGAAGTCTCATCTTGAGGCAAGTTTCCCGCTTAGATGCTTTCAGCGGTTATCTCTTCCGTATTTAGCTACCCGGCAATGCCACTGGCGTGACAACCGGTACACCAGAGATACGTCCACTCCGGTCCTCTCGTACTAGGAGCAGCCCCCCTCAAACTTCCAACGCCCACGGCAGATAGGGACCAAACTGTCTCACGACGTTTTAAACCCAGCTCACGTACCACTTTAAATGGCGAACAGCCATACCCTTGGGACCGGCTACAGCCCCAGGATGTGATGAGCCGACATCGAGGTGCCAAACTCCCCCGTCGATATGAACTCTTGGGAGGAATCAGCCTGTTATCCCCGGCGTACCTTTTATCCGTTGAGCGATGGCCCTTCCATACAGAACCACCGGATCACTATGTCCTGCTTTCGCACCTGCTCGACTTGTCAGTCTCGCAGTTAAGCACGCTTATGCCATTGCACTATTAGCACGATGTCCGACCGTACCTAGCGTACCTTCGAACTCCTCCGTTACGCTTTGGGAGGAGACCGCCCCAGTCAAACTGCCCACCATACACTGTCCCCAACCCGGATAACGGGCCAAGGTTAGAACCTCAAACACACCAGGGTGGTATTTCAACGTTGGCTCCACGACACCTAGCGGCACCGCTTCAAAGC
>CALMOR010000238.1 GCA_937872165.1 uncultured Burkholderiales bacterium
TCGCAGTGGAGCTCGACGAGGGCGTGCGCATCGCGCAGGCGCTCGGGCCGCGCAAGGCCGCCATCCTCGCCAACCACGGCCTCATCACGGTCGGCAAGACGGTCGACGAGGCGGTATGGTGGTTCATCACGCTCGAGCGTTCCTGCCAGGTGCAGTTGCTGGCCGAGGCCGCCGCGGCGCGGACCGGTGTCGTGCCGAAGCAGGTGAGCCCGGAGTCTGCGCGCCAGTCGTTCGGCATCGTCGGCACGCCGTTCGCGGGATGGTTCCAGTTCCAGCCGCTGTACGCGCGCATCGTCAAGGAACAGTCCGACCTGCTCGACTGACCCGTCGGCCACCGCCGTTCACGCTCGACACTCTCGACACTCTCGACCAAGGTCCAATGAACCCTTCCTTTTCCGACAGTCAGATCGTGCAGGTCGACCAGCTGATCCTCCATCACTACGCGACCTCGCCGTACTCGGAAAAGATCCGCGCCATCCTCAGCTTCAAGGACGTGCCGTGGACCTCGGTCGAGGTGCCGGCGATCATGCCGAAGCCCGACTACGTGGCGCTGACCGGCGGTTACCGGCGCGTCCCGATCCTGCAGATCGGCGCCCACATCTACTGCGACACCGCGCTGATCGCCGAGGTGCTCGAGCGCCTGGCGCCGAGCCCGGCCATCTTTCCGCCCGAGTCGGCCGGCACCGCGCGCTTCTTCGCGCAGTGGGCGGACTCGGTGCTGTTCTGGACCACCGCCGCCTACGTCTTCCAGAAGGAGGGGGCCGCATCGCTCCTGTCTCATCTGACCGACGACGAGAAGAAGGCCTTCGCGGTCGACCGCGGCGAGTTCCGCAGCCGCATCCCGCGCATGGCGTCGTCGGAAGCCACCGCGGCGCTGCTGATCTACCTGCGGCGCTTCGAGACGATGCTGATCGACGACCGCGTATGGCTGCTCGGCAGCTCGGCGTCCATCGCCGACTTCTCGGTCTATCACTGCCTGTGGTTCGTGCGCCGCTCCGGACCGCTCGCCGCGATCATCGACGACTTCCCGTACGTGGCCGGCTGGTACGAGCGCATGCGCCGCCTCGTGCAGCCGCCGCATGCGGACATGACGAGCGAGGCCGCGCTGCGGCATGCGTCCGACGAAGTGCCGCAGGAGCTCGAGTCCGAGTTCTATACCGACACGCACGGCATCTCGCTCGGCGAACAGGTCACCGTCACGCCGGTCGACACCGGCTGCGACCCGGTGCAGGGCGAGCTGGTGCTCGCGATGCGCGACGAGCTCGCGCTTCGCCGCTTCGACGATCGCGTCGGCGAACTGATCGTCCACTTCCCGCGTCTCGGCTTCGAGATGAAGAAAGTGGCATGACGGGTCGCGGCGGCGCGCAAGCGCTGGTCTGGACCTGGCGGCGATTCGAGCGCTTGAGCGCGGACGACGTCTACGACCTGCTGGCCCTGCGGAGCCGGGTCTTCGTCGTCGAGCAGAGCTGCGTCTTCCTCGATGCCGACGGCCACGACCGCTCGGCCTGGCATCTGCTCGGTCGCGTCGCGGACGCTGCGGCGTCGCCGCTCGCGGCCTGTCTGCGCTGCCTCGATCCCGGCGTCCGCTACCCCGAGCCTTCGATCGGTCGCGTCGCCACGTCGTTGGAATTGCGCGGTCGCGGACTGGGGCGAGCGCTGATGGACGAAGGCATCGCGCGCTCGCAGGATGCGTGGCCCGGGTCGGCGTTCGTCATCAACGCGCAGTCGCGGCTCGAAGCCTTCTATCGATCGCTCGGCTTCGTGACCGAAGGCATGCCCTACGTCGAGGACGACATCGAGCACGTGCGGATGCGCCTCGGCGCCGGTCGACGCCGCGTGAAGCCGCGCTGAGCCGAGCCAGGCCGCGTCAAGCGGCCTCGACCGCCATCAACGAGGAGAGAGGACGATGAAGGACTTCAAGGGCCGCACCGCGGTCGTCACCGGCGGCGGCAGCGGCTTCGGGCGCGAGTTCGCCCACCTCGCGGCGGGTCTCGAGATGAACGTCGTCATCGCCGACGTGCAGCAGGACGCGCTCGACGCGGTCGCGGCTGAACTCGAGGCCAAGCATGCGAAGGTCGTCGCGCGCAGGGTCGACGTCTCGAAGAGCGAAGAGGTCGAGGCGCTCGCCGCCGAGACCGAGTCCGTCTTCGGCGCGACCCATCTGCTCTTCAACAACGCGGGCGTGGGTTCGGGCGGCCTGATCTGGGAGAACACGATCCGCGACTGGGAGTGGGTGCTGGGCGTCAACGTCTGGGGCGTGATCCATGGTCTGCGCGCCTTCGTGCCGCGCATGCTCGCGAGCGCGAAGGCCGACTCCGGCTATGCGGGCCACGTCGTCAACACCGCGTCGATGGCCGGGCTGCTGAACGCGCCCAACATGGGCATCTACAACGTCTCGAAGCATGCGGTGGTATCGATGACCGAGACGCTGTTCCAGGATCTCGCGCTGGTCGAGGCACCGATCGGATCGTCGGTGGCCTGCCCGTACTTCGTGCCGACCGGCATCAGCCAGTCGCAGCGCAACGCGCCGGCGGACGTCTCGGGCGAACCGGTCTCCGCGTCGAAACGCGCACAGCAGATGATGTCGGCGAAGGCGGTCGGCTCGGGCAAGGTGACGGCGGCCGACTTCGCGGCCGCCGTGTTCGACGCGATCAGGGAAGACCGCTTCTACGTCTTCTCGCATCCGCACGCGCTCGGCAACGTCGAGACGCGGATGAAGGACATCGTCGGCATGCGCAACCCGAGCGATCCGTTCGCGGCCCGACCCGACGTGCGCACGCGACTGCGCGCCGCGATGGCGGGGATCGCCGCACAGGTCGCCGGAGGCAACGCATGAACGGGCCCGAGATGCCGGCCGCCCGCATCGACGACGACCGCTATGCGGATCTCGCCAACGGCATCCGCCTCCACTACGCGAGCGCCGGCGAGCCCGCGGGCCGCAAGCTGATCGTCTTCCTGCACGGCTTCCCCGAAGCATGGTTCGCCTGGGAGGCGCAGCTCGCCGAGTTCGGCAAGGACCACTTCGCGATCGCTCCCGACTTGCGCGGCTTCAACCTGTCGGCCAAGCCGCCCGAAGTCGCGGCCTATCACATCAAGCACATCGCCGAGGACATCCGGCTCCTGATCGAGTATCTCGGCCACGGCTCGGCGATCGTCGTGTGTCACGACTGGGGCGGCGCGGTGGGCTGGCATCTGGGCATCTTCCATCCCGACCTGGTCGAGCGTCTCGTCGTCGTCAACTCGCCGCACCCCTGGCTGTTCATGCGCGAGCTCGCGAACAATCCGGTGCAGCAGGCCGCGTCGGCCTACATGAACTGGTTGCGCGCCCCGGGTTCCGAGGAAGGCCTCGTGGCCGGCGACTTCAAGATCGTCGAACGTTTCCTCGACGCCGAGGACGGAACGCATCCGAGCTGGTACACGCCCGAGGTCCGCGAGCGTTATCGGGCGATGTGGTCCGTGCCCGGCGCGCCGAAGGCGGACGGAGCGCCTTCGCATGCGATGACCGGCGGCTGCAACTTCTACCGCGCCACGCCGCTGCATCCACCCACCGCGACGGAGCCCGCGCGTCCTCTGCCGGCGCCTGGCGACTGGAGCCTGACGATGCCGGTCCGCGTCATCTGGGGCGAGACCGACCGCGCGTTGACGACCGGCCTGATCGACGGGCTCGACGAGGTCTGTCCCGACCTCGTGCTGGAGCGCATTCCCGAGGGTTCGCACTGGGTGGTGCACGAGCAGCCGGATCGCGTCAATCGCCTGATCCGCCGCTTCCTCGTCGATTGAGCGACGCCCGGGGCGCCGGTCGGGGACATCGCCGACAAGGGGTTCCGCGATTACCCGACGCCGACCGGAAAGGCGCGCGGGCACCCTCCGGAAGCCACCAAGAGGAGAACCCATGCACAGCACGATCAAATGGCTAGCCGTCGCGGCCACCGTCGCGACGCTCGGCGCCTGCAACAAGGCCGAGACCCCGAAGACCGACAGCTCGATGTCGAACCCGTCGACGACGTCGACCACCGGCAGTACCGCGGCGACCGGCAGCACCGGCTCGACGCCTGCGCCGAGCAGCGGCGACGCATCGCCGCCGCCGACGACATCGGGTACCAGCGACACGCAGACTTCCCCGTCCTCGCCTGCGGCGAACACCGGCGGCACGCCGGGCTTCCCGCCGGGATCGCCGCAGGACACCACGCCGCCGGTCAGTCCGTCGCCCGGCGATTCCGGCAAGTCGGGCGAATCCAACAAGACCAACACGACGGCGCCGACCGACGTCAAGTGACGATCCGATCCGCGCGTCGCGAGACGCGTGGATCTCCCGCGGCTCCTCAGGTCTCGTAGGCAGGAAGCTGCTAGACGGCTCGACGCCGCGGGCCGCTCGGAAGGCCTGCATCGCGCGGGTACGCGGTGGCGGCCGGCCTAGGGCCTTGCCAGCACGATGACGGTCGCGACCATGCCTTCCGTCGCCGCTGTCGATCCACGAGGTGCTGCCGACGTGTCGGGCGGTTTGCCCGAGGCCGCTTCGCAGGCGACCGATGCGTCCGGGGCGTGCTGCTAGACTCCGCCGCTTTTCGACGTCGTTCCACGACGATTCGGGAGGACGGGACCTCGCGCTCCCGGCCGTCTCGCGCCGGCGTCCTTGCCGCATCGGAGAGGAAGCACCGTGCGCCGTTCCCGTTCGTCTCCGCCCCGGACGTCGCGCGTGCTCCGCGCGCCGCTGCTTCTCGCCGTCTGCCTGCTCACCTTCCCGATGCAGTCCATGTCCGTAGAAGACGACGATCCCTACCGGTACCTCGAGGACATCGACGGCAGCGCGTCGAAGCAGTGGGTCGACGCACGCAACGCGACGTCGACCCGCGAACTGCAAGGCGATCGCGGATACGACTCGCTCTATCGCCGCCTGCTCGCGATCCACGATTCGAAGCAGCGCATCCCCGACGTGCAGAAGATCGGGACCTGGTACTACAACTTCTGGCGCGATGCCGATCATGTGCGCGGCGTGTTGAGACGTACCACGCTGGACGGATACCGGAAGAGCGAGCCCGACTGGCAGACCGTGCTCGACGTGGACGCGTTGTCGGACCGCGAGCACGAGAACTGGGTGTGGAAGAGCTGGAGCTGCCGCTATCCGGACCGTCGGCGCTGCATCGTCTACCTGTCGCGTGGCGGTGGCGACGCGACGGTCGCGCGCGAGTTCGATCTCGAGGCGATGGCCTTCGTGCAGCCCGACGAAGGCGGCTTCGCGTTGTCCGAGGCCAAGGGCAGCCTGGTCTGGCTCGACGACGATCACGTCCTGGTGCGGACCGACTTCGGTCCCGGCACGATGACCGATTCCGGCTATCCGCGCGTGATCAAGCGCTGGACGCGCGGCACGCCGTTGACCTCGGCCGTGCAGGTCTTCGCCGGGCAGAAGACCGACGTCAGCAGCGACGCGACGCATTACCACCTGCACATCGGCGACCGCGTCGTCGAGCGGACCGTCGTGCAACGCGCGCCGACCTTCTTCACGAGCGAGGCCTATCTGCTGTCGATCGTCGGCGAGTCTCCTTCGCTCGTGCACATCGACGTCCCGGACGATGCGCAGGTGCAGCTGTGGCGCGACCAGATGCTGGTCACGCTTCGGCGGGACTGGCCGGCCGGCACGCACGGCAGTACCGCGAGCTACGGTGCGGGCGCACTGCTCGCGATCGACTTCGACCGCTTCATGACGGGCGCGCGCGACTTCACGACCCTCTTCGCGCCGGGTCCGCGCAGGTCGCTCGGCCCGTTCATCGGCACGCTGAACGCGTTGCTCGTCGACGAGATGTCCGAAGTCCGGAACCAGGTGTCCGAGTGGACCGTCGCCGAAGGCCGGTGGAGCCGTCGTGCGGTCGACCTGCCGGCCGATGCGACGCTCGCGATGACGCCGGTCGACGACGACGAGAGCGACGACTACTTCGTCTCGACGAGCGACCCGCTGACGCCGACGACCCTGGCGCTGGCGCGGGTCGGCTCCGACCGGCGCGAGCCGCTCAAGGCATTGCCCGCGTTCTTCGACGCGAGCGGGATGTCGGTCGATCGTCGCGAGGCGCGGTCGGCGGACGGCACGCGCATCCCCTACCTCGTCATCCGGCCGCGCGACCACGAGCCCGACGGCCGCGCGCCGACCATCCTCTACGGCTACGGCGGCTTCGAGATCTCGCTGTTGCCGCGAGGCTACGGTGCCGTCACCGGTGCGGCCTGGCTCGAGCGGGGCGGCGTGTTCGTCGTGGCCGGCATCCGCGGTGGCGGCGAGTTCGGCGCGCAATGGCACAACGCGGCCCTGAAGGAGAACCGCCAGCGTGCCTTCGACGATTTCATCGCGGTCGCGGAGGACCTGATCGCGACGA
The DNA here is from genome assembly GCA_937872165.1 of uncultured Burkholderiales bacterium. GTDB lineage: Bacteria > Pseudomonadota > Gammaproteobacteria > Burkholderiales > Burkholderiaceae_D > CAHJXF01. The sequence goes on from CALMOR010000238.1 coordinate 6,363, forward strand.
AGGTCACGTCGGCCAGGCACCTCGGCATCATGGGCGGCAGCAACGGCGGTCTCCTCGTCGGAGCGGTGGCCCTGCAACGGCCCGAGCTCTTCAGGGCCGTGGTCTGCCAGGTGCCGCTACTCGACATGCGTCGCTACAACAAGCTGCTCGCGGGCGCATCGTGGATGGGCGAGTACGGCGACCCCGACATCCCCGCGCAGTGGGACTACATCTCGAAGTACTCGCCGTACCAGAACGTCTCGGCGAGCACGACCTACCCGCGTTTCCTCTTCGCGACGTCGACGCGGGACGATCGCGTGCATCCGGGCCACGCCCGCAAGATGGCCGCGAAGATGCTCGGACAGAAGCACGACCTGCTGTACTTCGAGAACACCGAAGGCGGACACGCGGGCGCGGCGAACAACCAGCAGCAGGCCCGCATCGGCGCGCTCGAGTACACCTTCATGGCTCGCGAACTGCGCTAGGCGGCGTCGGTCACGAACGAGAAACGGCTCTCGTCGATCGGCGCGTCGGGCTCGCGGCGACGCTCGACGAAGGTCGCACGCCCGGTGCGATCGACGACGAGGACGGTCGACGCGCGCGTGCCGTAACCGGGCATCCGGATGAACGAAGCGGACAGCGCCCGTTCCACGTCGAGAGGCACCCCGGTTGCGGGCAGGCGCGCGTCGTCGGCGATGCCGCGGTCCGCGAGCATCGTGAAGAGCTCCGCGATCAACGGCTCGAGGCCGTCGTTCGCATCGATCGCGTCGCGCAGCGCCCGCGTCGCGTGCTCGACCTTCGGCCACGCCGTATCGAGCAACGCGTTCGAAAGGCCGTGCACGCCGGGCTCGACGGTGCGCACGGGCGAAGGGTCGCGATTCGACACGACCCACAACCCCGCCGGGTCCGCTCGCCAGTCCGCGGCCAGCAGGTTGAACCCGTTGAAGCGACGAGAGCTTTCGCCGATACGGCGCAGGGTCTCGACGGGAGGGCGAGAGCTCGACAGGAAGTCGCCGACCAGTTCGCCGCGCGAAGGCGCATCGTCTCGCTGGGACGATGGATCGCGATGGTTCGTCAGCGCGGCGAATCGTCCGCCGCGAGACACGCCCATCCAGGTCCCGCCGGCGCGCAGGTCACGGCCCGCCAAGCGATCGCCGTCGGACCACCAATGCGCCGACGCCGCGGGCCTGGCGAAGAATTCGTCGCGATTGCCGGCGACGATGAGCGGGTAGGCCGCGTGGGCCTGCCATGCGAGAGCGATCAGACACATGTCAGCCGACGTCCACGAAGCGCTCGACGTGTCGCGGTCCGATCAGCCGTTCGAGTCCGGCACGGGCGACCGCGGCGCCGAGCGCCGCTTCGAACGCCGGCGACACGTCGCGATAGATCTCCATCCAGG
>CALMOR010000239.1:0-11408 GCA_937872165.1 uncultured Burkholderiales bacterium
CGCCGCAACCACCTCGTCCGCTTCGTCGGCGACCTGCGACTCGCGGCCTGGCAGTCCACGCTCAACCTCGCCTTCCTCGCGGATCGCGGCTGGCGGGCGGGCGACGCGATCGTGCGCACGCTGGTGCGCGTCCTCGTCACGCGGCGACGATTGCTCCAATGGACCACCGCCGCGCAATCGGCCCGTGCGCGCCGGCTCGATGCGTTCGGCTTCCTGCGCGAGATGGTCGGCGGCACGACCGTCGTGCTGGTCCTGTTCCTGATCGCGGCGGTGACGGGGCCCGCGTCGATGTTCACGCTGCTGCCGGTCGCGCTGCTGTGGCTCGCCGCGCCGCTCCTCGCGCTGCGCGTGAGTCGTCCGCTCGTCGCGACCGCGGACCAGGACCTGTCGCCGGACGAGCGCCAGCGGTTGCGCGCGATCGCGCGGCGCACGTGGCGCTACTTCGAGACGTTCGTCACGGCGGGCGAACGGATGCTGCCGCCCGACAACTTCCAGGAGGTACCGCAGCCCGTGGTCGCGCATCGGACGTCGCCGACCAACCTCGGCCTCTACCTGCTGTCGTCGATCGCGGCGCGCGACTTCGGATGGGCAGGTACCGGCGCGACCGTCGCCCGCATCGAGGAGACGCTCGCATCGATGCGCGGGCTGGCCCGCTTCAAAGGCCACTTCTTCAACTGGTACGCGACCGAGGACCTGCGCGCGCTCGATCCGCCGTACGTGTCGTCGGTCGACAGCGGCAATCTCGCCGGTCATCTGATCGTCGTCGCCAACGCATGCGAGTCGTGGCGCGGGACCGCCGTCGCGTCGCGCGCGCGCGAAGGCCTCGACGACGCGCTGTACCTCGCCCGGCAACGACGGTCGGCGCTCGCCGCGCGGGACGCCGTGGCGATCGCCGCCGCCTTCGACGACTTCGAGCGCGTCGTCTCGGGAGCCGGGGGCTTCGACACGCTGGTGATGGCCGCCGAGCGGGTGACGGCATCGGGCCGCCTCGTCGTGCGCGATGCGATCGACGCGGGCGTGCCGCGCGACGACGCAGCGGGCGACGCAGCGGACGACGCAGCGGCGCATGCCGACGCGAAGGACGACCTGTTGTACTGGGTGGCCGCGGTCGCCCGCGCCGCGAAGGAACATGCGGACGACGCATCGCTGTCGCGCGAACGCGCGATGGAACTCGACCGGCGTCTGACGGCGATCGCGACCGAGGCGCGCGCGATCGCGATGGCGATGGACTTCTCGTTCCTCGTCGACACCGACCGCAAGCTGCTGTCGATCGGCTACTCGCTGGCGGAGAACCGGCTCGATCCGAGCTGCTACGACCTGCTCGCATCGGAAGCGCGGCTCGCGAGCCTGTTCGCGATCGCCAAGGGCGACGTGTCGACGAAGCACTGGTTCCACCTCGGCCGCGCGGCCACGCCGGTCGGCAACGGCTCCGCGCTGCTGTCGTGGTCGGGCTCGATGTTCGAGTACCTGATGCCGTCGCTCGTGATGCGGGCTCCGTACGGCAGCCTGCTCGAGCGGACCAACCGGCTCGTGGTCGAGCGGCAGGAGGCGTACGGCGCGTCCCTCGGCATCCCGTGGGGCGTGTCGGAGTCGGCCTACAACGCGCGCGACATCGACTTCACGTATCAGTACTCGAATTTCGGCGTGCCCGGCCTCGGCCTCAAGCGGGGGCTGTCGAACAACGTCGTCATCGCGCCGTACGCCACCGGCCTCGCGACGATGATCGACCCGCGCGCGGCGCTCCGGAACTACGCGCGTCTCGAGGAGCGGGGCGGCCTCGGCCGCTACGGCTACTACGACGCGCTCGACTTCACGCGTTCGCGCATCCCCGAAGGCGAGGACGTCGCGGTGGTCCGCAACTACATGGCGCACCACCAGGGGATGACCATCGTGGCCATCGCCGACACGCTGCACGACGGCTGCATGCGGGCCCGCTTCCACGCCGAGCCGATCATCGTCGCGAGCGAACTGCTGTTGCAGGAGCGCATGCCGCGCGACGTCTCGGAGATCGACCCGCGCGTCGAGGAGGTCAAGCAGTCGAGCGAGCCGGCTTCGACGAAGGGCGGCACGGCGCGACGCTTCGACGCGTCGACCGGCGGCCCGCCGATCACCCACCTGCTGTCGAACGGCCGCTACACGGTGATGGTGACGTCGTCCGGTGCCGGCTACAGCCGCTGGGACGACCTCGCGGTCACTCGCTGGCGCGAAGACCCGACGCGCGACGCGGACGGCGCGTTCGTGTTCCTGCGCGACGTGCAGAGCGACGACCTGTGGACGGCGACCAACCAGCCGTTCGCCGGCAATGCCGAACAGGCGGAGGTGTGGTTGACCGAGGAGCACGCCACCTTCACTCGCCGCGACGGACGCCTGGCGACGACGCTCGAGGTGGTGGTCTCGGGCGAGGACGATGCCGAGGTGCGTCGCATCACGCTGACCAACAGCAGTCGCCGCGAACGCGAGCTCGAGCTCACGTCGTATGCCGAACTCGTGTTGACGACGCCGTCGACCGACAACGCGCATCCGGCGTTCGCGAAGATGTTCGTCGAGACCGAGTACCTCGCCGACTTCGACGCGCTGATCGCGACGCGGCGACCACGGACCGCGACGGAGCCGCAGGTCTGGGCCGCGCACTTCGTCGTCGTCGACGGCGGCTCGGAGGCGCCGATCCAGTACGAGACCGACCGCGCGCGTTTCCTCGGTCGCGGCGGCCATCCCGGCAAGGCCGCGGCGCTGAGCGACGGCCGCGCGTTGTCGAACACGGTCGGTACGGTCCTCGACCCGATCTTCTCGATGCGCTGTCGCGTGACGGTGGCGCCGGGCCGGTCGCTGCAGGTGTCGTACTGGACGCTGGTCGCCTCCTCGCGCGACGAGCTCGTCGACCTGATCGACCGCCACAACGATCGCAGCGCGTTCGATCGTGCGAAGACCTTCGCGTGGACGCGGGCCCAGGTGCAGCTGCGTCACCTCGGCATCGCGCCCGAGGAAGCCGCCGACTTCCAGACGCTCGCGGCGCCGCTGATCCAGGCCGACGCCCGCTTCCGCATCGCGCCCGACGCGATCCGCCGCGGACTCGGGCCGCAGTCGCGGCTGTGGCCGCTGTCGATCTCGGGCGACCTGCCGATCGTCGTGCTGCGCATCGACGACATCGACGACATGGCGCAGGTGCGGCAGCTGCTGAGGGCGCACGAGTTGTGGCGCGCGAAGCGACTCGTCGTCGACCTCGTCATCCTCAACGAACGCGCGGCCTCGTACGTGCAGGACCTGCAGGCCGCGATCGAGACCGCGCAGCGCAGCAGCCTCGCGCGGCCCGGCGCCGAAGGGCAACCGATGCAGTCGTCGAAGGGTTCGGTCCACGCGCTGCGCGCCGACCTGATCCCGGCCGGGACGAGGGCCATGCTGCTCGCGGTCGCCCGCGTCGTCCTCGTCGCGCGGCGCGGTCCGGTCGGCCAGCAGCTGCTGCATCTGCCGGCCGCCACCACCGCGTTGACGATGAACGCGGCGACGAACGTGACGAGTCATCCGTCTTCGTCGCTGCTGCCGCCGGCGTCGCCGTCGCGCTCGACGGCACGCGAGCTCGAGTTCTTCAACGGCGTGGGCGGCTTCGACGACGGCGGTCGCGAATACGTGACCGTGATGGACAACGTGCGCACGACGCCCGCGCCGTGGATCAACGTGATCGCCAACCCGGCCTTCGGCTTCCAGGTATCGGCCGACGGCAGCGGCTTCACATGGGCCGAGAACAGCCGCGACAACCAGCTCACGCAGTGGTCCAACGACCCGGTCTCGGACCCGATCGCCGATGCGCTCTACGTGCGCGACGAGGCGTCCGGCGATGTCTGGAGTCCGACCGCGCAGCCGATCCGCGACGGCGGCTCCTACGTGGCACGACACGGCTTCGGCTACAGCCGCTTCGAGCATCGCAGGGGAGACGTCTCGCTCGACCTGCTGCAGTTCGTGCCGCTCGACGCGCCGCTGCGCGTCTCGCGGCTGACCTTGCGCAATCACTCGGGACGCACGCGTCGCCTGTCGGTGACGGCCTATACCGAATGGGTGCTCGGCACGTCGCGCAATGCGCCCGGCACCTTCCTCGTCACCGAGCGCGACGCCGCGACCGGCGCGCTGCTCGTGCGCAATCCGTGGGGCACCGCGTTCCCCGACCGGGTCGCGTTCGTCGACCTGCGCGGACGACAGACGGAATACACCGGCGACCGCACCGAGTTCCTCGGTCGCAACGGCCACGTCTCGTCGCCGGCCGCGATGAAGGCGGGCGTCGCGCTGTCGGGTGCCACGGGCGCGGCCTTCGACGCGTGCACCGCGCTGCGCGCGCCCGTCGCGATCCCCCCGCACGGCAGCGTCGAGGTCGTGGTCCTGCTCGGCCAGTGCGCCGACGACGACGCGGTCCGTGCGTTGCTCGCCCGCTATCGCGAGGCCGATCTCGATGCGGTACTGAAGGTCGTCACGGACCACTGGGACGACGTGCTGGGCCGCGTGCAGGTGCGCACGCCCGACCGCGCGATGGACGTGATGCTGAACGGCTGGCTGCTCTACCAGACGCTGGCCTGCCGCACGTGGGCGCGCTCGGCCTTCTATCAGGCGAGCGGCGCCTACGGCTTCCGCGACCAGCTGCAGGACGGCATGGCCCTGACGTTCGCGATGCCCGCGCAGACGCGCGCGCACCTGTTGCGCGCGGCCGGTCGGCAGTTCGTCGAGGGCGACGTGCAGCACTGGTGGCTGCCGCATTCGGGTCAGGGCGTGCGCACGCACATCTCGGACGATCGCGTGTGGCTCGCCTACGCGGTCGCGACCTACGTCGACGCCACCCGCGACACCGGCGTTCTCGACGAGAGCATCCGCTGGCTCGAAGGGCCGCCGTTGCCGGCCGACGAGCACGATGCGTTCTACACGCCGACGCAGTCGGACGACGCGGCTTCGCTGTTCGAGCACTGCGCGCGCGGACTCGACCAGTGCATCGCGTTGACCGGCGCGCACGGGCTGCCGCTGATGGGCACCGGCGACTGGAACGACGGCATGAACCGCGTCGGGCAGGAAGGCCGCGGCGAGAGCGTCTGGCTCGCATGGCTGTTGCTGCGCACGATCGACCTCTTCGCGCGGCACGCCCGGCAGCGCGATCCGGCGCGCCATGCGCGCTGGCTCGCGCACGCGAGCTCGGTCCGCGAAGCGATCGAGCGCGACGCATGGGACGGCGAGTGGTATCGACGCGCGACCTTCGACGACGGCACCTGGCTCGGGTCGAAGGACAGCGACGAATGCCGCATCGACTCGATCGCGCAGTCGTGGTCCGTGCTGTCGGGTGCGGCCGACCCGACGAGAGCGGCCACGTCGATGGCGTCGGTCGAGCGCCACCTCGTGCGTCGCGACGACGCGCTGGCCCTGCTCTTCACCCCGCCCTTCGACCGCACGCGTCACGACCCGGGCTACATCAAGGGCTACCCGCCGGGACTGCGCGAGAACGGCGGCCAGTACAGCCACGCCGCGATGTGGGCCGTGTTCGCGTTCGCGAAGATGGGCGCCGTCGACAAGGCCGTCGATCTGTTCTCGTTGCTGAACCCGGTCAATCATGCGCGGACGCGCCGCGGCATCGATCGCTACAGGGTCGAGCCCTACGTGGTCGCCGCCGACGTCTACTCGGTCGCCCCGCACGCCGGGCGCGGAGGCTGGACCTGGTACACGGGCTCCGCCGCGTGGATGTACCGCGCCGGCATCGAGGGCATCCTCGGCCTGCTGCGCGAGGGCGACGTGCTCGCGTTCAGCCCTCGCCTGCCGGACCACTGGCCGGGCTTCGAGCTGACGGTGCGACACGACACCAGCCGCTACCGCATCGAGGTGCGGCGTCCCGCGTCGCCGTCCGAGGCGCCGGGCGCGCGTCTCGACGACGCGCCGCTGTCGCCGCGCGGCGACACCCGGGGCTACGCGCTACCGCTCGACGGCCGCGCGCACGTCGTGATCGTCGTGGTCTGAGTCCGGGTCGCGGCGCCTCGGGAAAGCTCGGGACCTCAGGCCGCCATCGCGGTCGCGGGGACGGCCGCGAGCACGTCGGCCGGCTCGGGCCGCCGGCGATAGTCCGCATCGACGCTCGCATGGACGACGGTGCCGGTACGGTCGACGACGAAGGTCGCCGGCACCGGCAACTGCCAGACGCCGTTGCCGTTGATCGTCGCGAGGTCGATACCCCCGGCCTTGTAGAGCGCCTGCAGTTCGGCGGGCATCGTGAACGCGATGCCGTAGCTCTCCGCGGCGAACAGCGACGAGTCGCTGAGCACCGGGAAGGCGAGCTCGTTCTTCTCGGCCGTCGTCAGCGATCCGTCCGGCGTCTGCGGCGAGATCGCGACGAGGCTCGCGCCCTTGGCGGCGAGTTCGTCGAGCTTCGACTGCCAGGCGCGCAGTTCGAGGTTGCAGTACGGACACCACTGGCCGCGATAGAACACGATCACGAGCGAGCCCTTGGTCCACAGCGACGACAGCGTCACGAGGCGGCCGGCGGCATCGGGCAGCGTCGCATCGGGCGCGCGATCGCCGACCCGCAACGCGTTGGCCTCGATACCGCTGGCGCGGAGCTGCCTCGTCGCCTCCTCGGCGACGGCGAGCCGGGCCGGATCGATTCGCGTCGCGGCGCTCTCCCGCATTTCGCGGAGCTGGCTTTCGAGATCGGACGGCTTGCTCATCGGGCTTCCTGACGGTCGTGTGGAAGGAAGCTGTCGTCGTTCGGCCCGAAACATTTCAACGATCGTCGGCGGGTCTGCGAGCTTCGCGATGCGCGGGCTGCTAGGGTGTCGCGCTTCGCGCCCGCCCCGTCCTCGATGAACAGAAGACCGATCGCCGTCGTCGTCCTCGCGCAGCTGTGCGGCACTTCGCTGTGGTTCAGCGCGAACAGCGCGGCCGACGATCTGCGCCGGCTGTGGGGCCTGACCACCGGCGACATCGGCTGGCTGACCAACGCGGTACAGGCAGGATTCATCGCGGGGACGCTCGCGTTCGCGCTGACGGGCCTCGCCGACCGCTACGCGGCGAGCCGCATCTTCGCCGTCAGCAGCGTGATCGGGGCGGCCTTCAACGCGGCCTTCGCATGGTCGAGTCACGGGCTCGCATCGGCGTTGCCGTTGCGCTTCGCGGTGGGCGTCGCACTGGCCGGCATCTACCCGCTCGGCATGAAGCTGATCGTCAGCTGGGACCCGGGCGGGGCGGGCCGCAGCCTCGGTCTTCTCGTCGGCATGCTGACGCTCGGGACCGCGCTGCCCCACGGCATCCGCATGATCGGCGACGCGCTCCCGTGGCAGGACGTGATCGGCGCGTCGTCGGTGCTGGCCGTGATCGGCGCGGTGGCCGTGGCGCGCCTCGGCGACGGTCCGCACCTGAAGTCGCGCGCGGGCGTCGCGCCGATGCGCTTCGGTGGCGTCCTGCGGGCCTTCGGCATCGCGGACTTCCGCGCGTCCGCGTTCGGCTACCTCGGGCACATGTGGGAGCTCTACGCGTTCTGGACCCTGGTGCCGCTGCTGGTCGCCGCCGTCCTGTGCGGCGAAGCGGTCGCATCGCCGCGCGCGGTATCGGCCGCCTCGTTCGCGGTCATCGGCATCGGCGCGCTCGGCTGCATCGGCGGCGGCCTCGCGACGCGTCGCGTCGGCAGCGCAGCGGTCGCCTGGAGCGCGCTCGCGACCTCGGGCCTCGTCTGCCTGGTGTTCCCGCTCGTCGACGGCTGGCCGGTCGCGGGAAAGCTGGCGCTGTTGCTGCTGTGGGGCATCGCGGTCGTGGCCGACTCGCCGCAGTTCTCGGCGCTCTCGGTGAAGGCCTGTCCGCCCGAATGGGTCGGCAGCGCGCTGACCATCCAGAACAGCATCGGCTTCCTGCTGACGACCTTCTCGATCGCGATCACGAGCGCGGCCTTCGCGCCGTTGGGCGGCAAGGTCGCCTGGATCCTGCTGCCCGGTCCCGCGATCGGACTGTTCGCGATGCGCAGGCTGTTGTCGCGCGTGCCGGCCGGGCCGCCGTAGCGACGACTTCAGTCGACGCGGAACTCCGCGCGGATCGCGGCGCCCGCGCCGCTTCCGGCCTCGAGCTCGATCTCCTCGACGATCGCCGCGCAGCGCCGCGCGGTGTGCACGGTGGCGGCCTGCCAGATCTGCAGCGCGTCGCCCTTGTCCTCGATGAACATCCAGAACTTCTCGGTCCAGGCTTCGAACGCGGCGAGGTCTTCTTCGGTGAGATGGTCGTTTTTCGTCATCGCCGCATTCTGGCACGACGGCTTCGCTGAAAGGTCCTCGGGCCGCGCGCGACATCTCATACACTGCGCGCCCGATCCCCTCGCAACCGAGCAACGAAAGTCGAACGATGATCCGCTTCAACGCCTTCGCCATGAACACGGTCGGTCACCAGTCACCGGGACTCTGGACGCACCCGCGCGACCGCTCGTGCGACTACACCGACCTCGGCTACTGGACCGACCTCGCGAAGTCGCTCGAGAAGGGCCGCTTCGACAGCCTCTTCATCGCGGACGTGTTGGGTATCTACGACGTGTACGCGGGCACGCCCGACGCCGCGATCCGGCACGCGGTGCAGGTGCCGGTCAACGACCCGCTGCTGATCGTGCCGGCGATGGCCACCGTCACCGAGCACCTCGGCTTCGGCATCACGTTCTCGCTCACCTACGAACATCCGTATCCGTTCGCACGACGCATGTCGACGCTCGACCATCTCACGAAGGGACGAGTGGGCTGGAACATTGTCACCGGCTACCTCGACAGCGCGGCGCGCAATCTCGGCATGGACCGACAGCTCGCGCACGACGCGCGCTACGACCTCGCCGACGAATACCTCGACGTGGTCTACAAGCTGTGGGAACACAGCTGGGACGACGATGCCGTCGTCGCGGACAAGGCCACCGGCGTCTACGCGGATCCCGCGAAGGTGCACGGCATCGGCCACCAGGGCACGCACTTCCGCGTGCCGGGCAGCCACCTGTGCGAGCCGTCGCCGCAACGCACGCCGGTGCTGTTCCAGGCGGGCGCCTCGGCCCGCGGGCTGACCTTCGCCGGCCGCCACGCCGAATGCGTGTTCATCGCGGCGCCGACCGAAGCGGTACTGAAGAAGGCGGTCGACGGCATCCGCGGCGCGGTCGTCGATCAGGGCCGACGAAGCGACGACGTGCTGATCTACGCGCAGGCGCTCGTCGTCGTGGCGCCGACCCGGGCCGAGGCCGAGGCGAAGTTCGACGACTACCGTCGCTACGTCGACATCGAGGCGGCGCTCGCGCTGCTGTCGGGATGGACCGGCATCGACTTCTCGACCTACGACCCCGATGCCGTCATCGAGTACCTCGAGAACGATGCGGGCCGCACCGCGCTCGCGTCGTTCTCGAGCGCCGACCCGACGCGCAAGTGGACGGTGCGCGAGGCCGCCCAGTTCGTGGGGCTCGGAGGCCGCGGTCCGGTGCTGATCGGCTCGCCGGCCGAGGTCGCGGACGCGCTACAGAGGTGGCACGAATCCACCGGCATCGACGGCTTCAACCTCACCTACGCGGTCGCGCACGAGACCTTCGCCGACATCGTCGAACACGTCGTGCCCGAACTGCAACGACGAGGGTTGTATCGCACCGAATACGACGCCGGGCCGCTGCGTCAGAAGCTCTTCGGCCGCGGGGCGCACCTGCCGGCGACGCACGTCGGGCGCCGCGCGGAGATCGCCGCGCGCTGACGAATCCGGCATCCGCGCGGACCTCGCCGTCGATCCCCGGCTTCGAAGCACGCGCCGGGACGACGCGGTGCCGAAACCGCGGTCACCTCCGCGGCAGCGCCCGGTCGAGGAAGTCGCGCATCAGCGTCGCGATCTCCTCGCCGCGATCCTCGAGCGCGAAGTGGCCGCTGTCGATCAGGTGCAGCTCGGCATCCGGCAGATCCTTCAGGTAGGCGCGGGCACCGGCCTCGGGGAAGATCGTGTCGTTCTTTCCCCAGACGATCAGCGTCGGCGGACGGCGGGTCGCGAAGAAGTCGTGGAAGCGCGGGTAGAGCGCGACGTTGCCGCCGTAGTCCTGGAAGAGGTCGAGCATGATCTCGTCGACGCCGGGCCGGTCGAGCAGCGCCTGGTCGTGGACCCAGTTGTCGGGGCTCACGCGCGATCGATCGCGGACCCCGTCGAGATACTGGGACTTCGTCGCTTCGAGCGTGAGGGCGACGCGCATCGCTTCGCGATGGGCCTTCGAGCCGTCGGCCCACAGCGCTCTCAGCGGCGTCCAGAAGTCGGACAAGCCCTCCTCGTACGCGTTGCCGTTCTGCGTCACCAGCGCGGTCACGCGCTCGGGATGCGCGAGCGCCAGCCGAAGCCCTACGGGCGCGCCGTAGTCCTGCACGTACAGCGCGTAGCGCGTGGCGCCCAGCCGCGTCAGCAGCCGGTCCATCAGGTCGGCGTAGCGCGCGAAGCCGTACGTGAAAGCCGCGCGGTCCGGCACGCCGCTCTGCCCGAAGCCCGGATAGTCCGGCGCGATCACGTGGTAGCGATCGGCCAGTCGCGGGATGAGCTCGCGATACATGTGCGACGAGCTCGGGAAGCCGTGCAGCAGCACCACGACCGGCGCGTCGGCGGGACCGGCCTCGCGGTAGAAGAGTTCGACGCCGTCGACGACGGCCGTGTGGTAGTGCGTGCGCGTCGCATCGGGCGGCGACAGGGCCGCGGCATCGGCCGACAGGCCGAGCGACGGCGGGACGGCGAGGAACATCGAGGCCGCGATGCGATGGGTGCGGGACAGGAGGGACATTGGGGGAGACTCCAGGACGGAAGGGACGACGGGATGTAACTTGTCAAATGACGTTTTTGAAGTTACTTCCGTCGTGCGTAACTTGTCAAGCATCGATTGACTGGTTACCATGCATCGCATGGACGCTCCCTTCGTCGGAAGCCATCGCGCGATGGACTTCCTCAACACCACCTACACGCCGCAGGGCGCTGTCGTCGAGACGATCGGGGACGGTCACGCCTACGTCGACTGGCTGGTCGCAGCGGGATTGCTGACCGGGGCCGAAGCCGCGAAGGTCCGGCGGCGCTTCGCCGTCGACGAACTGGACGGCGCCGCGGCCGAGGCAAGACGCTTCCGGACATGGGCCGCCGACTGGATCGCCCGCTGGAGCGCGAAGCCCGGGGCGGATTACGAGGGGGAGTGCCGCCGCCTCAACGCGTTGCTGGCGCGCAGCGGGGCCTACCGACAGGTGGTCGCGACGGACCACGGCCTCGGCCTCGCCGAGGAGTGCCCGATCGGCGGCGCCGAGGAACTGATCGCCATCGTGGCCGGCCAGGTGGCGGCGCTCGTCACGACCGAGGAGCCGGATCGCATCCGCCGTTGCGCCGGACCCGGCTGCAGGCTCGTGTTCCTCGATCGGACCAAGGGCCGCCGACGTCTGTTCTGC
>CALMOR010000239.1:11418-17509 GCA_937872165.1 uncultured Burkholderiales bacterium
GTTCTGCAGCAACGCGCTCTGCGGCAACCGCGCGAAGGTCGCGGCGTTCCGGCAGCGGCGGCGCGACGGCTGATCGCGCCGCCCGTCGCGGACGAGGTCCGACTACCTCGCAGCAGGAGGTTCGACGGGCTCCGCGGGTTTCGTGTCGAGCAGGGGATTGCGCACGAGCGGCGGCACGCAGGCCGCGATCTTCCTGCCGTCGCGCTTTTGGTGTCCGGAGGCTGCGGGACGGCGGGGCGCGACCGGTTCCTTGCACGAGGCATCGATCGTCAGCTGGACGCAGGCACCGGCGGGCGTCCCCGCGCACGGGGAAAGGCGTCTCAGCTGCGCTTCGAGATAGTCCTTCCACGAATCGTCCGAGATCCGATCGCATCGACAGGCCGCGGCGGCCGGACCGCGAAGGCCCCCGGTATTCCCGGACGAGGCGTCGTCGCCGTCGTCAGCGCCGGGATCGCGATCGGTCTTCTTCTCCGCGTCCTTGTCGCGACGATCGCGCTCGCCCCTCGCGTCTTCCCGAGTCTTCGTCGCATCTCTCGGCGATCTTTCCGTCTCGTGCGCCGCCGGCGGGATCAGGACTTCGACGAGACCGGGTCGATGATCCTTCGTGGTGTAGACCGGCTCGACCCGCACATCGGACCGTCCGGACGTCGTCCCCAGAAGCTCGGCGCATTCGCGCGAATCGGCATCGTAATAACGAACGATCATCGCGCTGGCGGCGACCGGCGGGACGCGTCCTTCGTCGCGCGCGAGCCGGTCGAGGTCCCGCGTCTCGTCGATGTCCAGCCCGACGCGGCTCCACGCGGCGACGTAGCCCTCGATCAACGACTTCTGCGATGACCCGTATGCGAGAGGGACGATGATCCTGCCCCTGCAGGGCGCGTAGGTCCGCAAGGTCTCGGTGGGCGCGACGGGAGCGCCCTGCCTGTGCATCAGGCGGGCCGAAGGGACCAACGCACTGGCCTCGACGACCGACGGAACCGAGCGACGGACCGGATCGGCCGGATGCGCGCAGGCCAGCAGCGGATGCGGACGGTAGTCGTAGGCCCAATAGCGCGCGCAATGGCTGCCGCGATCCTCGACCTCGTTGACGGTGAGGCCGACGCTCAGGCACGACGCACGACGGCCCTCCGCGTACGGCTGCGAGATGCTGATCAGCCGCTGACAGCTTCGCGGACGCTGCGACTCGTCGACGCGCTCGCATTGATCGATGGTGTCCTTGAGGATGTCGACCGCGAGGGGAGAGCGATTGAACCATCCCGCGTCCTGGTCGGGACACAGCGTGTCCGCGAAGCGCGCCAGCATCGCCGCCGTGTTGCCGGCCGTGGCCGCGCGCGTCGCAGGTGTGGGGGCCTGGACCGCGAGGGTCCACGAGTCGACCAGCTCCTTGATCGCGCTCCGTTCGTCGCGGGTCTGCTGCGCGGCGCCGGCACGAAAGCCTTCGATCGTCTGCCATGCCGCCGCGCCGGAGGCCGCCACGACCCCGAGTCCGATCGACGTCGATACCGTGCTCGCCGCGATGCGCGCCGGCAATCGCGCGACGACCACGTCCTTGTCCATCGCGGCGAACGCCGCGGCCTCGCCTTCCTTCCCGATCGGACTGCCGTCGTCGTGGACGAACAGTTCGTCGACGCCTTCGACGAGGCCGACGAGGCCCTCGACGCTGAGGCGCTCGCCCAACGCCTTGCCGAGCGAGAAGTAGCTTTCCCACTGGGCCTCGTCGAAGAACTGGTCGGCAGTGCTCTGCTGCGGGAACTCCGGATGATCGCGCTTGAAATTGACGAGGTCGACCGGAAGGCCGCTGCACATGTTCGGCTTCACGAGGATCAGGTAGCCGATGTCGGCCACGGGGCGCTCGGTCGGCACGTCGTCGGCTTTCTTCGCATAGGTCACGCGCGCCAGTGCGAAGCACGCGTCCGAGGTGTTGGAGGCCAGGTCGTTGAGCGAGCCGAACATGGGGACCAGACTCGCCAGCTCCGCCGGTCTCCAGGGCCAGGCACCCGTCGGCCGCACCGGCTTCAGGAACTCGATCTCCGCCTGCAGATCGATGCGCGCCTTGCGCACCAGATTCTCGAGATCGTTGAACTCGTAGTGCAGGTCGATGCCGCAGTCGGCGACGACGATCAGCCGCGCCCTTTCGGCGAGCAACGCATACGCACCGGTGTTCTCGAAATGGCCGCCGTCGGTCAGGAACCAGTCCCGCCCCTCCCTGTACTTGAAGTCGCCCAGCGTCTCGTCGAGCAGCCCGCGGATCTTCGCGAACGGCCAGCGCAGCGTGCCCGGCCCGGCATCGAAGGCCCGGCTGTTCCACCAGTAACCCAGGCGCGCCCCGGCGAACATCGCGAGCGCCGAGATGCCGCCTCGCGTCTGGCTGCCGAGTCCGGGCGAGACCGCGGCGCCCGAGATCGCCATCCACGATCCGAGCGTGAGGCCGCCGGCCTCGTCCCGGATCGGCTTCCAGTCGCCGAGGCCGACCCGGACCAGACCTGCCGGTCCGAGGGTCATCACCCGCCCCTTCCGGTCCTGGTTGAAGAGCCCGCCTCGCCGGTTGCGGGTCTCGTTGAGGCAGACGTTGAGCAGATGGATCGGTCCGCCGATGCGGTGCGGCGCGTACTCGTGAAGAGCGATGTCGTCGGCGGCTTCGACGTCGTCCACCGCGAGCAGGCGTACTTCGTCGGGCGAGGCGGGAAGCGGCCCGACCACACGCATTTCCGGCCGGGCGGGCGATGAGCCGGCCACCGGCCCTCCGGCAGCGGAGCCGCCGCCACCGGTCGCCCGCTGCTCGAATCGTCGTGCGTTGGTCGCGCCCAGATAGCTGCGGATCAGGCGGGCCCGATAGAAGCCGTGCAGCGAAGAAAGATTCAGGAAGCGCACGTTCATGCCCGTCAGCAACAGGTAGGGCACGACGATCAACGCGATGCAGGCGATCCACGGCGCCGGAGCCGTGAAGTCGGGAGCGGGACCTTCGAAGATGCCGCTCAGGGCGACCTTGTGCACGACGGCCACCCACCAGACGAGGAGCACGAAGGTCAGGACGCGACCGAGCACGCTCAGCAGCCTCGGCAGCAGCGTCGAGCTCGTCGCCGCGTTGCGAACGGAGGAGGTCGGCGAGAGCAGCACGCGCAACGCGGCGGCGATCACGACCAGGGCATATCCGAGCCGGGTCCACGACGGCTGCTCGTAGGCGAGCCACCATGCAGCGCGATCGACGAGCCCCGCGAGCACGATCCAGCCCATCGTCCTGAACGAGGTCGCCAGCGACTTGGTCAGTCGATTGCGCGCGGTGTCGTAGGTTTCGTCCTGCAGCGCCCGGCCTTCGCGCGGACCGGCCGAAGCGGCGTTCGTGGCCAGCGCGGCCGCGGACCATGCGCTCCACGCGACCGCGACCCCGCAGGCCCACGCCACCGCGATCAACGTGATCACGCCGATCGCCGCCGCGCTCGGCGTCAACGCGAAGACCAGCTGCGAGTCGGGCAGCTTGAAACGGGCGAAGGCGAGCGGAATCGCGATCGCGCACGCGACGACCGCGACCACCACGACCGCGACGAACTGCTCCTCGATCCAGCTCACCATCCAGAACGCCCAGCACAGGACCAATGCCCAGAAGGCCAGCGGGACGAGCAGGAGCCAGATCGTCGGCACGAGGTCGATCCAGTTCCGCGCCCATTCGACGATGCCCCACGACAGCCCGACGGCTCGGCCGAAGCCCCACCACCCCGCCGCATCGACGATCGAAAGGCTCGCGCCCATCAGGAGACCGAGCAGGCCGAGTTCCAGATGGATGCCGATCAGGTTGCGCACGTAGACGGCCAGCGCGAAGAACCGGTCCCGGACCCCCTGCGGCACGAGGTAGCGGCCGTTCGCGCGAAGCCACCAGGCGAACCAGCTGTTGCCGCCGCGACGGAGCGCTTCGACGATCTCCATCAATTCGTCGGGCGTCGTGGCCCGCTGGATCAACCGGCCGACCATCGACCCGATGTAGCCGCCGCCGGAAACCGTCGACAACAGATCGAAGCGCAGGAAGAGACGCTTCGCCGCGAGCGCCTGCAGGAGTCCGAAGCAGAACGTCGCGCTGCGGATGCCGCCGCCGGACAACGCGAGGCCCCAGGTCCCGTCGACATGATGCAGGCCCGCCTCGGCCTTCAGCGCGTCGGTCGAGAGTGCCCGGCGCCGCTCGTCGACGAGACCGTGGATGACCGTGCTCATGATTGCCCCTCCCAGGACGGATCGAGCCGTTGCGCCGCACGTCCACGAGCATCGCCCGTCCGATCGGACCACCCGTCGGCCCGGGAGAGGAGGTGCGGTGAAGGTGAGCGTGGGGGGCGACGCGGCAATGGAATGCCGTCGAATCTAGCGTAGCCCGGCGCGCTTGCGAGAGCCTTCGAGAGACGACGCACCGGTGCGTCGCGGCGGCAGCACGTCCGATGCGGACGTGTCGCGCTCGACGAGCATCGTGCGACGTCCACGCCCAAGTGCCGAGGCACTGGCTCTCCGGCCGGCAACCCGACATCGCAGCGCCTTGCCATCCTGGACGCGGCGTCCCGACGCAAGGCCCTATTGCAGCCGGAAGCCGTTCGTCACGGTCGCGGGCGGCATCGAGCGCCGACCGCGACCCGCGTCATTGCGGGCGTGACGACGACGCAGGGGCCGCTGCCTCGGTCTTCTTGGCCACCTGCTCGCTCGGCGACCGCGAGTGCTTCGGGCGCTGCGGCCGCACGCCGCCCGAAGACGGCTGCGAGACGGCACCCGATCGGGATCGGGGGCGCGTCAGGCCTGCGGCTCCGCCTGCAGGTCGAGCCACATGTGGACCTTCGACACGTAGCCGTCGTCGACCGCGATCGCCAGCGGCTCGACGCCGAAGGACTCGAAGCCGCACTTGCGATACAGCGTCTCGGCCTCGCGATTGCCTTCGGTGACGGTGAGCGTGACGGTGCGAACGCCCTCACGCTGTCGCGCCTCGTCCAGCACCGCGACGACGAGGCGCTGCCCGATGCCCTGGTTCGTGTAGTCGCCGTGCACGTACATGCCGTAGAGCTGGGACTTGTGACGCATCTTCGGTCGCTGTTCGAAGCGCAGGCCCGCGACCCCGACCAGACGACGTTCGTCGAACGCGCCGACCACGATCTCCTCGGCCTCGTCGCCGTCCTTGACCCGCCCCTCCCACCAGGTCATCGGGAACGGTTCGCGTTCCGCGACGCTGGCGGTGAACGCGACCGGATGCAGCGCATAGCCTTCGAGCATGAACTCGCGATAGGCGGCCGCGTCCGCGGACCCGAGGCGGCGGATGTTCATCGGCTGGTCCCGAAGACCCGCGGGGATACGACCGGCCTCGGCGATGCGGTCGAAGTCGCGGCCAGTGGGGGCCTACTGTCCGGTCGGACGGTCGAATGCCAACGCCCGTTCGCGGTCGTCAGCGGACGGTGCGGCGATGCCGGGGGACAGCTGGAAGGTATCCGGGTCGTCGAGCAGGGTGCGGTGCGAGACATGAAGGGATCATAGCGTGCGACCGGGCGCCGGCCTTTGCGGTCGAGGGCATCTGACCGGGCTTCTGCGCGTCGTCGATGCTCGAGGACAACTGTGAGACTACGGGGCGAATGAGCGGTCGCCGGCCTCTCGTCAACGTCTGGCCTGCGATGGCAGCAGTCCAGAAGAAAGCCGACCCGAGCCACGAACGTCAATCGCAGACGCCAGCGCTCCAGTTCCCGGAAGCTGTCGGCGCCTCGAGGGCGCGCCATGCCGGACGACATCGTCCTGTCGATCTCCTGCGATGCGGACGCCCACTGCTATCGACGGACGTCGTCGTGCTCCACCGGATCGTCGTGCTGCGGATCCATGTCGTCGTCGTCCACTGGCTCGTCCTTGGGACCGGCTGCGATGGACCGGCCGAACGGCGGCATGCGACTCTCATCACGGCAACGCCCGACGACGAGGGGGGCGAAGCGACTTCGCTGCGCCGGTTCGGACGAAAAGACTCTTGGCATCGACATCCGCTGCATGCGGACTCCAATCATTCATCAGATAATGACAACGACATCGTCGCTGATAACGCAGGTTTGGTGCCGTCAGCTGATAACGCAGGTTTGGTGCCGTCAGC
>CALMOR010000239.1:17609-36345 GCA_937872165.1 uncultured Burkholderiales bacterium
CTGATAACGCAGGTTTGGTGCCGTCAGCTGATAACGCAGGTTTGGTGCCGTCAGCTGATAACGCAGGTTTGGTGCCGTCAGCCGACAACGATGCAAGTCAACTCCATCACTCGCGTCCTTCCAGGATCAATCCTTGATGACGCTTATCGCTGGAGGCTGTTCGCGAGAATCCCGCAGCCGGAGAAAATGTTATATAAGTTCCATCAACAAATATCACCGATAAGTCATCGTCATATTCGTATTCCCGAATATTTCTTCAGGGCCCCTGCAAGGAGTATAGAACTCGGCCAAGCAGCGAGCAGGGCTCTATCGTTCCAGATCGTATCATCGCTTGACCGACTATTTGAAAAGAGGCTGGCAGGCATTACGAATCCGTCGACACATGTCCGGCATGGTCGGCGCCGCACCGGGGACATCTCTTCACCGACAAGAGCCAATGCAGCCACTGCCCGACGCCCTGGGTCGACATGGCGTGCATCACGAGGCGAAGTCCGCAGTGCGAACATCGAACGGCGCGAAACACCCATGCCAAGCTCACGAAGGCCAGCAACGGGGTTCTGCATTCATCGTTAACATTCCCCTGCGGATCCCCAGTCAAGCAGACACGTGGTAAGTGTCGAACAAATCAACATAAACGTACCTGCTGCAAGCATTGCCACGCCCACGAGGATTGCCATCCATCCTGTCAAGAGAAAGACGAGGCTTCGCCTTCAATGCCCACAGGTATCGATCTGCGAAAGATCCATACCATTCCAGCGATCACGCAACCAATTCCAATGACCTTTATCGCTGCCCTCCCACCAAAAAACACATCCGCAACAACGGTGGCGAGAAATAATATAACCCCTCCGTACCACTCAAGGTCCGAAGTCGTCTCTCTAGTCATTGATTACCTAAGGATGACCTGCATAAGTCAGCGGCATCGCCCGGGCTACTGGCGCGGTCCCCATTTATAGCGGAGACATCAATGACAAAGCGCCATCATCGAGATTGCGCGCCGTTCGGCCGTCCGTGGCCAGTGTCGTCATGTTCGGCGAGTTGTTGCGGTTACGCCAGGCATAGGGCTGCTACGTCGCGGGCTACTAAACGAAGGAATCGGCCAACAGCGACCCAATGCCGGACAGATTGCTCGGGACGTTGCTCAGGCGACCGTAGCCGTCGTAGTTGAACCGACGCCAGGTCGGTCGGAGAGTGCATGCCGGTCAACCGTCCCGCAACGTCATAGGCCCATCCGGTCGAATAGGAGGCACCGTAGATCGTGTTGGTCTGGATGACAAGTTTCCGGCGGAATCGTAGGTAAGGTCGTCTGCCGGCCACGCGGCTCGCCGAGCTCGAAGACAAGACCGATTCGCTCGCCATGAGCCACGACGCCTTCAGCCGCAATACCTGCGCGCAGCTCAAGCAAGTGTTCGATGCGCTGCGTGGACTCATGACGCCGCCCGAGCCGCCTAAACGGCCGCCATATGTACAACCTCCTGTCGCACTTCCGCCACCTGAAAGCGTTAATTGGCCGCTCCCAGAAACGCTAGCGTTGAAGCCAGTTGCCACGTCTTTCAAGCTGCCATTCTTGGTCACGCCACTCGCCCTAAACTTGCACCGAGACTTGCGCTTACAGGTCCAGCATGGAACGACGCTTGACTGTATACGCCGTAACCAAGATTCCGACCTCTGCCAGCGCAAGAGCAGTACCCGGGAGCCTGTCCAATAGGATCAACTGAAAAACCGCCACCGATTCCCCAACCGGATTGAACTGACATAAATCCAGATCCATTCGGGTTCTGACCAACGTTGTCCGCCTTGAACTGATCGTCTCGACATTCGAGTAGCCGAGGCCGATGTCGCCGATGCCCGGCGTCGAAAGCGCTGCGATCCGGCCGTTTGGACTGCTGCTCCGAATTGCTGGGCGAAACGGCCTTGACCCACTTGTAAAGACTGTGGGCCGACACGCCCAGCCTGGCTGCCACCTCCGGTACGCCGTACCCGCGCTCGGCGACCTGCTTGACGGCCTCTTCCTTGAATTCCGGTGTAAACCTCTGTCTGGTCACTGGCTGCCTCCTATGCTCAAAGGATAGGCGGGCCGTGTCTACCGCACCAGGGGCAGTCCAGTGCGCTATCTTCGGTTGCAGTGGCGGTCCGTCGGTGCATCCGCCATCGATCGCGTTCGGCGACTCGACGGGCGTCCACCGGCATCGGTGCCGATCGGCGGATCGTCCCGCTGCGGGCGGCCGCCACCGAGGACGCACGAGGTCTCGGTGGGCGTTGCTCGGCTTCCATTGATCGCGAGGAGATGACGGTTCACGGCGGAAATGGCTCCCGGTCGAACGTGTGCCGACTCCTGCGACGACGACGCGAACATGCCCATCACACATCGATACTTGCTCGCGATCCGTCACCCCATCACGACGCGCGGCATCGTCCCACCCACCGCGGTAAAGCGCCCGATCGCCGCCGCCTTCCCGAAGCCTTCGCCGCGAAATCGATCCAGCACGTCGTCGACCGCTTCGGGTGCCACCGCGACCAGCAGGCCGCCGCTGGTCTGAGGGTCGCTCAGCAACAGCCGCTCGACCGGGTCGTGACGCGCGCAGATCGCGAGCTCGTGGCCATAGCTCGCGAGGTTGCGATGCGACGCGCCGGTGATGCTGCCGTCGAGCGCGAAGGCGCGGGCCTGCGACAGGAAGGGCACGGCCGCGAGGTCGAGCGTCGCGTCGAGCGCGGCGCCGCGGCACATCTCGAGCAGGTGGCCGAAGAGGCCGAAGCCGGTGACGTCGGTCAGCGCATGGACGCCGTCGATGCCCGACAGCGCGCTGCCGACGGCGTTGAGCTGCGTCGTCGTCGCGATCATCTCTGCGTAGTCGACGTCGTTCAGCCCGTGCTTCTTCAACCGGGCCGAATAGACGCCGACACCGAGCGGCTTGCCGAGGACGACGAGGTCGCCTTCGCGCGCTCCGCGATTGGCGAGGACCGCGTCGGGGGCGACGCTGCCGATCGCGACGAGCCCGTAGATCGGCTCGACCGAGTCGATCGTGTGCCCGCCCGCGATCGGGATGCCGGCGGCCGAGCAAGCGGCCTGTCCGCCTTCGAGGATGCGCGCGATGGTCGCGGCCGACAGCACCGCGATCGGCATGCCGACCAGCGCGAGCGCGAACAGCGGCCGCGCCCCCATCGCGTAGATGTCCGACAGCGCGTTGGTGGCCGCGATGCGGCCGAAGTCGTAGGGGTCGTCGACGATCGGCATGAAGAAGTCGGTGGTCGCGACGATCGCCTGGCGGTCGTCGAGCTTCCACACGGCCGCGTCGTCGCTGGTCTCGATGCCGACCAGCAATCGTTCGGGGATCGGCAGCGGCGACGCGCCGCGCGCCCGCGCGAGCAGGTCCGACAGCACCGCGGGCGCGATCTTGCAGCCGCAGCCGCCGCCGTGGGACAGACTCGTGAGACGCGGTTCGGCGGACGCGCCAGCGAGCGACGGATCGTTCATCGTCAGGCTTTCGAAGGCAGGGACGGACTCGTCGGGGCACGTCGCTCGTCGACCGGCACGGCCAATCGGCCGTAGCGCCCGTCGGGGCTCGTGAGCGGCGCGAGCACGACGATCTCGACGAAGAACTGCCCGATGCTCGCGAGCGCGACCAGCGGACCGAACGGTGCATAGAACGGATAGTGGACGAGGGTCGCGATCGACAGGGCAGCCACGACCTTCGATGCCGTCCGTTCGACCCACGGCGTCGCGACGACGACGAGGACGCTCGTCACGAGCAGCGTGATCTGCCGCGGCATCGCTGCGACGAACGCGTGGCGCCGCGCGGCGGTGGTGACCGCGTCCATCACCGGCAAGCGCACGAGGGCCTCGCGCAGCATCGCCACGACGACGACGGCAGCAGGCAGCTCGGCGGCCAGCGCAGGCGCGCGAACGTGTCGCTCGCGAGCGACGCGAAGACGATCGCGGCGAAGGCCGTCAGCGCGAGGTCGAGCCAGACCGGCCAGCCGCCTGACGGATAGTCTTCCGGGAAAGGGACGCCGAAGACCTGCAGCAGCCCGACGTGCACGCTCAGCGACCACCGCGGTGAAGACGAGGCGGACGACGACGCGGGGCCGCCATGACCGCGCGATACGTGAAGCGAGCGGGGAAGAGGTCATGTGCTTGGCGATGGTCGACGAGCGAAGCCTGCCACGAAGACGAACTCATCGCGTCGCGCATCGCCGCAACGACGCGCTCCCACCGTCGACGATCGCGACCAGCACGACGATGGCGACGACGATGGTCGCGACCCGCGGCATGCGGAACAGGCTCAGGTGGAACACCAGCATCTGGCCGAGGCCGCCCGCGCCGACGACGCCGAGGATCGCGGCGGCGCGGATGTTGTTCTCCCAGCGGTATAACGCGTACGACAGGAACTGCGGGAGCGCCTGCGGCAGCGTCGCGTACGCGAACATCGCGAAGCGGCCGACGCCGTTGCCGCGGAGCGCATCGGCCGGGCCGCGCGGCTGGTTCTCGATGGTCTCCGCGAACAGGCGACCGAGGACGCCGGTCGTGTGCAGCGCGAGCGCCAGCGTGCCGGCGAACGGACCGAGCCCCGCGACGATCACGAAGAGCGCGGCCCACACCAGCTCGGGCACGGCGCGCAGCATCGCGAGCAGGACGCGCACGACGGAGCGCGCGATGGTGGCGACCGGCCCGCCATGCGCCGACGCTGGCAACGCGAGCGCGAGCCCGACGACCGCGGCGATCAGCGTCCCCACCCCCGACATCGCGACGGTCTCGAGCGTCGCCACGCCGAGCTGGCGGAGGAACACGGGCCCGACGTCGGGCGGCGCGAAGCCCTGCGCGAAGTCGAGGGCGAGAGCGGCGGCGCCGGGTGCGAAGAGCGGGGCCATCGTCACGTGCAGCGAAACGAAGGACGCGACGACCAGCGCGAGCAGTGCCGCGACGGCGACCACGCCGCCGGCGCGGAGGCCGGGCACGACGACGAGGGACGGACGCGGCGTCATGGGGAGCGTCCTGCGGGGCATCGTGCGCGGCGTCATGCGAGCCCGCGCCGGAAGGTCCGGCTGATGCGATCCGCGGCCAGCACCAGTGCGACGAAGACCACGAGCAGCGTCGCGGTCTCGCCGCCTTCGAACATCTTCATCGACGTGTCGATCTGCTGACCGAGGCCGCCCGCGCCGACGAAGCCCATCATCACGCTGCCGCGGACCGTGCATTCCCAGCGATAGACGGTGTAGCCGACGAGCTCGTGCGAACACTGCGGGATCGCGCCGAACACCAGCGCCTGCGTGCGCGACGCGCCGTTGACGAGCAGCGCGTCGGTCGGGCCTCGCTCGCCCGACTCGAGGATCTCGGCGAAGACCTTCGCCAGCATGCCGCCGTACGACAGACCGATCGCGAGGACGCCGGCCGTCGGCCCGAGGCCGAAGAGCCGCACGAAGAACAGCGCGAACACGAGCTCGGGCACCGAGCGCAGCACGATCATCGCCCCGCGCATCGCGGTGCGGACGACGAACGGCACGCGCGCCATCGGCCTGCCGATCGCCGACGTCGACAGCACGCGCGTCATCACGAAGGTCGCGGGCAGCGCGATGGCGAGCGCGATCGTCATGCCGGCCGTCGCGATGGCGACGGTCTGCCAGGTCGCGAGCACGGCGGC
This sequence comes from uncultured Burkholderiales bacterium, assembly GCA_937872165.1. GTDB lineage: Bacteria > Pseudomonadota > Gammaproteobacteria > Burkholderiales > Burkholderiaceae_D > CAHJXF01. The sequence continues at coordinate 23,249 of CALMOR010000239.1, forward strand.
CCCGAGGAAAGCGGCCGACGTCGCGAGCGGAAAGAAGTTGCCGACGAAGCGGCGTGCCGCTTCCAGGCTCGACGACTCGAACAGCAGCCACGGCCTGAACTCGGCCGCGGACATCAGCGGCACGACGACGGCCGCGACGACGATCGCGAGCGTCACGCGTCCGCGCCATGCGGGGTCGCGCAGCGACGGATCGAGCTCGCGCGTGGACGATGCGGCGGTCATGCGGCCCGCGACGTCGCGCGTGCGTCGGAGCTCGTGGTCTTCGGGTCCGGGTCCGCGGGGCAAAGCCCGTACAGGGCGACCCGCATCGCGCCGTCGACCTCGGCGGTCGGACGATCGAACACGATGCGGCCGCGGGCCATGCCGACGAGACGCGGGAAGCAGGCGACCGCGAGGTCGACCTGATGGAGGCTCGCGATCAGGCTCGCGCCCCGCGCTCCGGCCCGGTCGATCAGCACGCGCAGCGAAGCCACGGCGAGCGCGGGATCGAGCGCGGACAGCGGCTCGTCGACCATCCATCGACGCGCGTCCGAGACCAGCAGCCGCGCGAGCGCCACGCGCTGCCGCTCGCCGCCCGACAGCCGGTCGACGCGCAGCCACAGCTTGTCGGCGAGGCCCATCGTCGCCAGCGCTTCGTGCGCGAGGTCGGCGCGCAGCGGACGGAGCAGCGACGCGAACGCCTGCAGCGCCGTCAGCTGCGGAAGACGCCCGGCGAGCACGCTGGTGACGACGCGCTGGCGGGCCGGCAACGGCGGCACCTGCGGCGCGACGAAGAGCGTCCGTCGCAGGCCCTGCCGGGCTCGCGTCGACAGCGTCCACGGATCGATGCCGTCGATCGCGATGCGGCCCGCGACCGGACGCAGCTGCAGGCCGCAGACCGACAGCAGCGTGGTCTTGCCGGCACCGGAAGGACCGATCAGCGCGACGTGCTCGCGGTCGCCGACGACGAGGTCGACGTGCTCGATCGCGTGGGTGCCGCGCGCCGCTGCCGGATGTCGCGCGGCGACGCCTTCGAGCGTGACGCTGATCGCGGCCATGCGCGACGGTCCTACTTCAACAGGTCCGCATCGCGGGCGGCGGTCTCGATGGCCGCGTAGTTCTCGGGCGACGTCGGGACGAACCGCGACGCGCGTTGCAGCGCGAGGATCTCGCGGCCCTCGGCCGTGTCGGGCGACAGCGCGAGGAAGGCGTCGCGCAGCTTCGTCATCAGGGCCGAGTCCATGTCGGAGCGCACGCTCCAGTTGTAGTCGTGATAGGGCGGCGTCGTGTAGAAGACCCTGAGCGTCGCGGGATCGACCTTGCGATCGGCGACGAGCTTCTCCCAGACCGAGACGTTGAGCGCCCCTGCGTCGACCTTGCCGCCGGCCACCGACAGCGCGGTCGCGTCGTGGGCTCCCGAGAAGGCCACCCGCCTGAAGTCGCGGTCGGGGTCGATGCCGGCCTGCAACAGCGACGAGCGCGGCATCAGATGGCCCGACGTCGACGACGGCGCCCCGAACGAGAAGGTCTTGCCCTTCAGTCCTTCGAGGCTCGCGATGCCGGAGCCGGCGCCGGTGACGAAGACCGAACGGAAGCGCTGGTCCTCGTCGCGCTGGACCAGCGGCGTCACCATGCCCTTGCTGCGCGCGCGGGCCTGCACGAACGTGAATCCGCCGAACCAGGCCATGTCGACCTTGCGGCCGATCAGCGCCTCGACCGTCGCCGCGTAGTCGGTGGTGGGAACGAACTCGACCTTCATGCTGAGCCGTTCGCCGAGATAGCGGGCGAGCGGCTCGAACTTCCGGACCAGTTCGGTGGGCGACTCGTCGGGGATCGCGGTGACGCGGAAGACCTGCTGCGCGGCGGCCGATGCCGGGAAGAGGACGGAGATCAGCGAAGGGACGATCGACGATGCGGCCGCGGTGATCGACACCAGCATCGCAACCGTCGCCTCGAGCACGCAGGAGCGGAACGGACGAATCACGGGAAGACTCCGAAGGAACGGAGGGCGCAGGAGCGGGCCTCGCAAAAAGGGCGCGAGTATTGCATGGCTCCTCGCGGCCTGGTCGCATGCGTCGTCGCATGCGTCGTTGCAATGTTGCGTGCCTCGTCGCACGCCGGCTTGCCGGTGACGGCGTACGCCGCGTTGCTCGTGACCTCGCCCGTGGCGCTGCAGGCCGCGCCGCACGACGCACCTCTGCGTCGTGCTTCACCGGATGCGGCGGATGCAAGAGCGACTGATAGCGACGCCTCGACGGCCCGACGATCCTGCACGTCCCGTAGCGGAAGGAGAACGTCATGAACCGTCCCGTGCACCGGACTTCGCTGCTTCGCGTCGCCGTCGCGCTCGCGACCTGCGGCGCGATGATCCACGGCGCCGCGGCCCAGGTCATCGCGCCCGCGCCCGGCCCGGGCGGCGTCAGCCCCGGCAACGCGCCCACGCCCGCCGCCACGTCGACGAGTCCGGGCGCGACGCCGGCACCGAGCATCCGGCCGACGACGCCCGGCGCGTCGCCGGCGCCGAACGAGAACGCGACCAGCCCGGGCACCCCGGGCGCGCCGGGCACGGGCACCGTGCTCGCCCCGACCCGGCCCGTGCCCGGCATCGACGGCGCGGGACCGGGGGCGTCGACGACGCCTGGCGCGAACACCATCGACACCGGCGTTCCGCCGAGCGTGTCGCCCAACGCGACCAGCCCCGGCACGGCCGCCGACGCGCCCGTGCCGCGCACCACCATCCAGGACGGGCTGCCGTCGAACCGCGCACCCTATGTGCGGCAAGCGGTGCCCGCCGAGGCGCGGCCCGCACCGACCCGCCTCGCGCCGCCGCCGGTGACGGTGCCCGGGCCGTCCGCGACGCCGGTCGAGCCGGCATCGCCGGTGCCGTCGGCCACGCCGCGCTGAGTCGGGTCGGCCGCGTCGGCGGTCCCCTTCAGGCCAGCAACCCTTCGCTGATCGCGCGTTCGCGGACCAGCGCCCGCACCATGCGCGTCACCGGCATCGGCACGTCGACGCGCTCGGCGAGCTCGATCACCGCGCCGACGATCGCGTCGATCTCGGGCCTGCGATGCGCTTCGAAATCCTGGTGCATCGAGATGCGGGCCGACCCGAGCTTGCGGGCGAGCTCGATACGCTGGTCGACCGTCAACGGGATGTCGATGCCGTAGGCCTTCGCGACGGCCATCCCTTCGGCGAGCATCGGCCGGACCACCGCGAGCAGGTCGTCGCTGTCGCCGATGCGGCCGATGTCCGCGTAGGTCAGCGCGGCGACGGGGTTGTAGCCGAGGTTGCCGACGAGCTTGGTCCAGACGTCCCTGCGGATGTCGACCGACACGGTGGCATCGAGCGTCGCGTCGACGAGCGCCGCGGCCAGCGCCTCGACGCGCGCGCTGCGCGCATCGTCGAGACCCCGGTCGATCTCGCCGACGATGAAGCCGCGGCCTCCGGTGTGATGCACGACACCCGGCGCGCGGACCTCGGCCGCGACGTGCACGACGCAGCCGATCAGCGCACCCGCGTCGATCGCGGTCGCCATGGTGCCGGACGGGTCGACGCTGCGAACGACGAGGCCGTCGTGCACGCCGCCCTCGCGCTGGAAGTACCACCACGGCACGCCGTTGATCGCCGGGACCACCATCGTGGCGGGCCCGAGCAACGGCGCGATGCGCGGCAGCAGGTCGGGGATCGCGTGCGCCTTCAGGCCGATGAAGACGACGTCCTGCGTACCGAAGCGGGCCGGGTCCTCGGACGCGGCCATGACCTGCGACGAGACGCGTCCTCCGTCGAGATGATCGACCAGCGTCAGTCCCTTGGCTTCGATCGCGGCACGATGCGCGCCGCGCGCGACGACGCATACCTCGTGACCGCTCGAAGCCATCCGAAACGCCAGCAGCCCGCCGATCGCGCCCGCCCCGACCACGCAGATCCTCATCCCGTCGCTCCCGCTCCCGTGTCGCCTTGACGCCGATCACCGACCCCGCGATGCGCCCCGCGCCGACAAGGTCCGATGCCGTTCTCGTCCGCAATGGACGTTCTCTCCCGCCGAACCGAATCGAGGACCCGCATGCCGAAGATCATCCAGTGGACGCTGTGTCTCGCGGTCGGCCTCGCTTCGTCGACGACGATCGCGGGCTGCGGGAAGCGGGACGAACAGGCCGTCGCCGCCAAGTCGATCGACCGCGCCACCGTCCTCCCGCCGGACACCGCGCCGAAGGCCGCCGGCGCGACGACGCCCGGTACCGGGCCGACCGACGCGAAGAGCGCGCCGTCGTCCGGCACGAAGGCCGACGAAGCCGACCGCAAGTGACCTCTCAGGTATCGCTCACCACGATGTTGGGGAACTTGCCGCTCATGTCCTTGGCCCGATCCGCGACGGCGACGGCGAGCTTCCGCGCGATCTCCTTGTAGATCGACGCGAGCGAGCCGTGCGGATCGGCGACGACGGTCGGCGTTCCGGAGTCGGCCTGCTCGCGGATGCGGATGTCGAGCGGCAAGGCACCGAGATAAGGGACGCCGAAGTCGGCGCAGATCCTCGCAGCGCCTCCTTCCCCGAAGACGTGTTCGACGTGGCCGCAGTTGCTGCAGACGTGCAGGCTCATGTTCTCGACGATGCCGAGGATCGGGATGCCGACCTTCTCGAACATCCGCAGTCCCTTCCGCGCGTCGAGCAGCGCGATGTCCTGTGGCGTCGTGACGATGACCGCGCCGGTGACCGGCACCTTCTGCGACAGCGTCAACTGGATGTCGCCGGTACCGGGCGGCATGTCGACGACGAGATAGTCGAGGTCGCGCCAGTTGGTCTGCTCGAGCAGCTGGGTCAGGGCCTGCGTGACCATCGGACCGCGCCACACCATCGGCTCGTCCGGGTCGATCATGAAACCGATCGAGATCGCCTGGATGCCGTGACGCTCCATCGGCTCCGTCGTCTTGCCGTCCTTCGTCGCGGGCTTGCCCGAGATGCCGAGCATCGTCGGTTGCGACGGGCCGTAGATGTCCGCGTCGAGGAGGCCGACGGTCGCGCCTTCGGCCGCGAGCGCGAGCGCGAGGTTGACCGCGGTGGTGCTCTTGCCGACGCCGCCCTTGCCCGACGCCACCGCGACGATGTTGCGCACGTTGGCCATCGGCTTCGCGCCGCGCTGCACGACGTGCGCGACGATCTTCGAGCGCACGCCGACGGTGGCACCCGACACGCCTTCGACCGCTGTCAACGCCGCGACGACCATCGCGCGGATCGCGTCGAGCGGGCTCGCGGCCGGATAGCCGAGCGCGACGTCGAGCGAGACGTCGGCGCCGGCAGGCGTCGGGTCGATGCGGAGGTTGCGGATCGACTTCGTCGCGGCGAGGTCGCGGCCGGTGTTCGGGTCGACGACGCGAGCGAGCGCCGCGTGGATCTGCTGCTCGAGGGTCATGAAGCGGACGGTTCGTTGCGGACCGGCGAGTCTAGCGGAATCGGGCCGCTCGCCCCCGGTCGCGGGAAGCGCTCGCACGACGATCGCGTGGCGGCGTGCACGAAGCGCTCGCATGCGACGGGATCGCGTCGAGCCGAACCGAGGTGCCGCCGACGTCGGGCTTCGCCGGCGGCGCGCTCGACAAGCCGGAGCTGCCGGCAGCTTCGTCTTCCCGGCCCGGCCCTGCAGCCGGGAGGAACTCGCGGCCAAGCTGCTCGCGGCCGCGACCTCGTAGCGTCGACCTCGTAGCGTCGACCGGGTCACCGTCGACCTCGTAGCCGTCGACCTCGTAGCCGTCGACCGCGTAGCCGTCGACCGCGATTCGTCGAGCACGGCCGATCGTCATCGCGCTGTCATCGCGCGCTCCAACCATGTCCGGCTGTCCGACGAGCCGGAGATACCGATGAGCGAGATGACCCTGAGCGCCCCTTCGACCGCGCCCGACGCGGTCGAAGGATCCCGACCCACCGCCAGTTCGCTGGTCGGGGGCCACCGCAGCAGGACCACCGTCGTCGCGGTGCTGGTCGGCATCGTGCTGTGCTTCGGCTACACCGCCTTCAGCCTCCATCACGACGTGACCGCGAGCGGCGAGCCGTCGCACGCGTTGCTGCCGTGGCTGCTGCTCGCGACGGCGCTCGTGATCGCACTGGCGTTCGAGTTCGTCAACGGGTTCCACGACACCGCCAACGCGGTGGCGACGGTGATCTACACGCACTCGATGCCGCCGACGCTCGCGGTGGTCTGGTCGGGCGCCTTCAACTTCCTCGGCGTGCTGCTGTCGAGCGGCGCCGTCGCGTACAGCATCATCACGCTGCTGCCGGTCGAGCTGATCCTGCAGGTCGGTTCGGGCGCCGGCTTCGCGATGGTCTTCGCATTGCTGATCGCGGCCATCCTCTGGAACCTCGGGACCTGGGCACTCGGCCTGCCGGCCTCCAGCTCGCACACGCTGATCGGATCGGTGATCGGCGTCGGCCTCGGCAACCAGCTCTTCTCGGCGGCGAGCGGCACGAGCGGCGTCGACTGGTCGCAGGCGACGAAGATCGGTTATTCGCTGCTGCTGTCGCCGCTGATCGGCTTCGTCGGCTCGGCGCTGCTGCTGGTCGTGCTGAAGACGCTCGTCCGGAAGCCGGAGCTGTACGCCGAGCCGAAGGGCAACGCGCCGCCCCCGTGGTGGATCCGCGGTCTGCTCGTGTTCACCTGCAGCGGCGTCAGCTTCGCGCACGGCTCCAACGACGGGCAGAAGGGCATGGGCCTCATCATGCTGATCCTGATCGGCACGGTGCCGACGGCCTATGCGCTCAACCGCGCGCTGCCCGACAGCGAGGTCGGCGTCTACAAGGCGGTCTTCCTGCAGGCCGCCCAATCGCTCGAAGGCATCGGCGGCGGCCCCGCGCCGGCGAAGGCGAGCGATGCGCGCGACGCGATCGGAAGCTACCTCGAGGACAAGAAGCTCACGCCGGCGGTGGTCCCGTCGCTGGCGGCGATGACGCGCGATCTCGCGGCCCGCCTCGATCGGGCCGGCACCATCAAGGACATGCCGGCCGACGAGACCCGCAACGTCCGCAACGACATGTACATGGTCTCGGAGAGTCTTCGACTGGCCGGCAAGGATCCGGCCTTCGGCGCCGATGCCGAACAGAAGGCGGCGCTCGCGACCTACCGCGGCAAGCTCGACGACGCGACCAAGTTCATCCCGGTCTGGGTCAAGGTCGCGGTGGCGATCGCGCTCGGCCTCGGAACGATGGTCGGCTGGAAGCGCATCGTCGTGACGGTCGGCGAGAAGATCGGCAAGACGCACCTGACCTACGGGCAGGGCGCGTCGGCCGAGCTGGTCGCGGCGGCGACCATCGCCGCGGCGGACTTCTACGGACTGCCGGTCTCGACGACGCACGTCCTCTCGTCCGGCGTGGCCGGCACCATGGCCGCCAACGGCTCGGGCCTGCAGATGGCCACCATCCGCAACCTGCTGATGGCGTGGGTGCTGACGTTGCCGGCCGCCATCGTGTTGTCGGGCGGGCTGTTCTGGGTCTTCCTGCACGTCTTCTGACCGTCGGACGGCGACGTCCCTTCCTTATGATGCGGGGATCGCATCCGCTCGATCCCGATCATGTCCGTCCGCATCGCCGCGCCCGACGACGCCGAGTCCGTCCTCCGCATCTACGCGCCTATCGTCGAGGGGACGGTCGTCTCGTTCGAGCTCGAGGTGCCGACCGTCGACGAGATGCGGCGACGCATCGCGACGACGCTCGAACGGTTCCCGTGGCTCGTCAGCATCGACGCGGAGGGTTCGGTCGACGGCTACGTCTACGCGGGCCTGCATCGCGAGCGGGCCGCGTACCAGTGGTCGGTCGACGTGACGGCCTACGTGCGCGAGGACGCGCGCGGGCGCGGCATCAGGAAGCGGCTCTACGCGCGGCTCTTCGACGAGCTGGTGCGCCTCGGCTACCACCAGGCGTTCGCGGGGATCGCGTTGCCGAACGCGGCGAGCGTCGGGCTCCACGAGTCGGTCGGCTTCACGCACCTCGGCGTCTATCGCGACGTGGGCTTCAAGCTCGGCGCGTGGCACGACGTCGGGTGGTGGCAGCGGACGCTGCGACCGCCGACCCCGCCGCGCCCACCGCTCGCCTTCGACCGGCGTTGACCGTCTCGTCCCGTTCCAGCGTGCGATGGCCGCGGTGGCCGTCCACGTCCATGCGGTCGACGTGGCAGAGGGTCGCATCGTCTTCAGCCATGTCGCGAGCGACCTCGCGCCCGAGGCCGAACTCGACTACGTCCGCACCTATCACCGCATCGACCCGCGCGCCGACCTCGTCGTCGGCGAGCCGCCCGGCCGGTGGATCGACTGCTGGGAACTGTTCGACGACGACTTCGTCGCGCGCGATCGATCCGTTCGTCGTCGCCACGGCCTCCTCGCTGACGCCGGCCGAGACCCGCGTCGCGGTCGCGACGACGCGGTCGCGACGACGCGCGGCGAGTCGCCGGAACAGATCGCGCGTCGCCACGCGGTGTCGATCCACACCGTGCGCTCGCAGCTGCGCGCGGTCCGGCAGAAGACCGGCACCACGCGTCTCGCGGAACTCGTCGGTCTGGTCGCGCGCCTGCCGGCGTCCGCGTTCGGGCAACCCTCCGTTGACGTCGCCCTGCTCGAAATCGACAAGCATCTTCGGGTTCGGCTTCGAGCCCGACTCGCGGGCGCCGAGCTTCAAGGGGCCGGTCGCGCTGCCGGTGGTCGATACCGACGGACGCTTCTCGTTCGACCTCGCGGTGAGGCGAGGGACGCCGGTCCGGCTCGACCCCACGGTCGCGACCGGCTACGACTATCGGATCGGCGAAGGCGACCCCCTGTTCGCGAGCGTCACGCTGCCGGACCTCGGCGCCTTCGGCTACGCGCTCTATCCGTGGGACGGCGTGCAATGGGTCTTCGACACGGAGCTCGCGGCGTCGACGACCTTCGACTTCGACGGACCCGGCGTCGATCGCTTCCGCATCGCCGGCATCCCGCCCGGCGAGCTGCTCGATCCCACCGACCCGACGGCCTTCGTCACGCGGGTGACCTTCGCGAGCGACGGTCGCTTCACCGGGACGATGACGCCGCCGGTCGCGTCGGCCCAGGTCCCCGAGCCCGCGGTGGCGGCACTCTTCGGGATCGGCCTCGTAGGATGGATCGCGGGCGGCGGTCGCGCGTTCAGGCTTCGGCGTCGGCCGTCGGCAGCTTCACGTACTGCACGTTGAGCGTGATCGCCTCGGTGTAGCGGATCACGAAGTAGTCGCCGTCGATGCGATAGAAGCGCTGGTCTTCGCCGTCGGTGCGGTCGTTGGCGAGCGGCCGGCGCGACACGTTCTCGAGCACGAGCCGGTCGAGGTGGCCGTCGGGGTCGAAGAAGAAGTCGGCCAGGATGCCGACGTACAGCGTCGCGCTGCCGGCGACGTCGACGATCGCGGCCACGAGGATGAAGTCGGGCTGCTCGTAGAGATCGAAGTCCGCGCCCGTCAGCAGGTAGTACCAGGGCGCCTGATAGAAGCGGAACACGCTCGAGAAGCGCGCGCCGTGACGGTCGAGACGCCACTGCGTGATGACCGCGCGAAGGACGCCGGGCACGACGAACGCGAACGCGTACAGCGACAGGAAGTACGAGAACACCCGCAGCGACGCGCGCGACACCGCGTCGACCGCGACGGCCTGGAGGTCGGGCGACGACGACAGCAGCCCGAGCAGTGCATCGGTCCGCACCGGCTCGCCGAAGGCGGTCGCGAAGGCCAGCCACGCACCGTGCAGCGCGATCGACCAGAGCAGCGCCTCGGTGACGACCCGCCCGAACGGCGAGTAGTCGAGCGAGGTCTGCTCGGCGAGCTTGAGCCGGCTGCGGAAGAGGAAGCCCGGCAGGACGAGCAGGAAGACGAGGATCGCGGGAAGCGCTAGGTTCACGCCGGGCTCGCTCGCGGCGGCGAGACGCGCGACCGTTCAGGCAGCCTTCGCGACGATGGTCGGTCGATAGACCACCGTCTTGCCGTCGGTCTCGAGGCGCACCGTCGCTTGCGGGTCGGGCCTGTCGGCTCGCATCGTGGATTCCGCGAAGCGCCGCAGTTCGTCGCGGGCGACGGGATCGGCGAGCAGGCGGTTGACGAGCGAACTGCGAAGCGCTTTCACGAGGCGGGATCCTTGCAGGGTTCGAGGGCTCGCGGGGATCGACGACGCGCATCCCTGCCGGTCGAAGATCGAGTCGCGCACCGCGCCTTCAAGTGCGCGGGCCCGACGTCGCGTCGGTCGGGCCGCGACGACGAAGCCGCATCGTACTGCAGCGACGGGGCGACGCCCTCCCCCGACTCACTTCATCATCCCCATGTGCCGCGGCAGCCAGAGCGACAGGTCGGGCCAGTAGGTGACGATGATCAGGAACACGATCATCGTGCAGAGCCACGGCAGCACCGCCACCGTCAGCTCGGTGATGCGCATCTTCGAGATGCCGCTCGCGACGTACAGGTTGAGGCCCACCGGCGGATGGCAGAGGCCCACTTCCATGTTGGCGTCGATCAGGATGCCGAAGTGGACCGAGTCGATGCCCAGGCGGATCGCGGTCGGATGGAGGATCGGCGCGAACACCAGGATGATCGACGACGGCTCCATCACGTTGCCCGCCAGCAGCAGCAGGACGTTGGTGATCGCGAGGAACTCGAACTGCCCGAGGTGGGCGCCCAGCATCCAGTCGGCCATCGACTGCGGGATGTTCTCGTGCGCCATCAGGAACGAGAACAGCGTCGCGTTGGTGATGATGTAGAGCAGCATCGCGGACAGCGCGGCCGAGGTCAGCAACACCTTCGGCGTCTTCGACAGCGGCATGTCCTTGTAGACGAAGACCGAGATGACGAACGAGTACACCGCGCTCATCGCGGCCGCCTCGGTCGCCGTGAAGATGCCGGTGTAGATGCCGCCGATGATGATGACGACGAGCGCGAGACCCCAGATGCTGTCGCGGAACGCACGCCACTTCTGCAGCCACGTCGCCTTCTTCATGCGCGGGTAGCCGTTGCGCTTGGCGAGGAACCAGGTCGTGCCGCACAGCATCGCCGTCAGCAGCATGCCGGGGAAGAGACCGGCCACGAACAGCGCGCCGATCGACGTGCCGGTGCTGATCGCGTAGATCACCTTCGGGATCGACGGCAGCATCAGGATGCCGAGCGAGCCGGCCGTGATGATGACGCCGGCGCCGAAGCGCATCGGATAGCCCTGCTTGACCATCGCCGGCAGGATGATCGACCCGATCGCGACGACGGTCGCCACCGACGAGCCGCACACCAGCGCGAACATCGCGCACGCGATGATGCCCGCGAGCGCGAGGCCGCCGTGCCAGTGACCCACCAGCGTCGTCGCGAACTTGATCATGCGACGCGCGACGCCGCCGTGCGTGAGGAAGTTGCCGGCGAGGATGAAGAACGGGATCGCCATGATCTCGAACTTCTCGATGCCGGTGAACAGCTTCAGCGCGACGGCCTCGACCGGTACCGCGGTCAGCAGGAACAGGAACATCAGCACCGTGAGGCCGAGCGCGATCGAGACCGGGATGCCGGTCAGCATCAGCGCGATCAAGAGGCAGAAGACGATGGCGACGTTGCCGCCGACGATCGAGATGCCGAGCAGCAGCACCGCGATCGAGATCAGCCAGATCGACGCCTTCTTCTTCGCCCACGGCTCGTAGCCGAACGGATTGTCGACGGCCGACGTCAGCGCGACCGGCTTGCCCGGAGGCCTCAGCGCATCGGCGCTCATCGCGCCCCTCGCAGGTTGGCGTCCTTGCCGTAGCCGGGGAGCTCTTCCATCTCCATGTCGTCGAGACCCTCGACGGCCGCCTCGTCGTGATGCGGCATCTCGCCGGTCCTCCAGAACGCGACGCCGACCTGGATGAAGCGATAGCACATCAGGTACGAGCCGAGCGGCACCGCCGAGTAGATGAACCAGGTCGGCCACTCGAGGTCGGGCGTGGTCGGGCCCTCGGGCAGTTCGCCGGTATCGAGCCCGAGCACGTTGAAGACGGCGTAGTGCATGCCGTTCTCCCAGATGAAGCGCAGGCCGAGGGTCCCGATCACGCCGGTGAAGAACATGCCGCCGAAGATCGCGATGTAGACGCCGGCCTTCCGCCACTCGGTCGGCAGCCGCGCGATCAGCACGTCGACACCGACGTGCACGCCTTCGCGGACCCCGTAGGCGGCGCCGAACTTCGCCATCCACACGAACATGTAGATGCAGAGTTCCTGCGCCCAGCTCAGGTTGATCTTCAGCGTGTAGTCCTGGATCACCGGGATGCCCGACGCGTAGCGATGGATGACGGCCACGAAGATCAACAGCGTCGCCGCGCCCATCAGCGACGCGATGAGCCACTCTTCCAAGTGATTGAGGAACCTGTTGATCACCGTGCCCTCCGTTGCCGCGGATACCGCTCGCCCGCGCTGCCCGTCACGCAACCGTCACTTGACGCCGAGGGCCGCCGATTCCTTGACCACCGCGTCGATGGTCTCCTTGCCGATCCGCGACTTCACTTCGTCCTGGACCGGCAGCAAGGCCTTCTTCCACGCGGTCTTCTCGGCGTCGGTCAGTTCGTAGACCTGCGTCTTGCCGGTCGCCCTGACCTTCGCGAGCGCATCGTCGTTCTCGGTCTGCGCGATCGCGTTGGTGTAGCGCGTCGCATCCTTCATCGCGCCTTCGAGGATGGTGCGGATGTCCGGCGGCAGGTCGTCCCAGAACTTCTTGTTGACGATCACCGCGTAGCCGAGATAGCCGTGGTTGCTGATCGCGACGTACTTCTGGACCTCGTTCATCTTCTGCGTGTAGAGGTTCGACGGCGGGTTCTCGGTCCCGTCGACGACGCCCGTCTGCAGCGCCTGGTAGACCTCCGAGAAGGCCAGCACCTGCGGCAGCGCGCCGAGCGCGCGCATCTGCGCCTCGAGCACCTTCGACGACTGGATGCGCATCTTCAGGCCCTTGAAATCGGCCGGCACGTGCAGCGGCTTGTTGGCGCTCATCACCTTGAAGCCGTTGTCCCAGTACGCGAGACCCCTGATGCCCTTCGGCTCGAGCTTTTTGAAGAGAGCCGCCCCGACCGGCCCCTCCTCGACGCGAGCCAGCACCGACTTGTCGGGGAAGATGTACGGGATGTCGAAGACCTCGAACTCCTTGAC
>CALMOR010000240.1 GCA_937872165.1 uncultured Burkholderiales bacterium
CGCCCCCCCCGCCGGCCACCGCGGCGGCCCGACCGGGATCGCGCGCGTTGACTGACGTCGGGGGTCCGGCGCACGCCTGTCCGCTCTGCGGCGGCCCGAACCGTTGCGTCGCGGCCGCCCGCGGCGACTTCGCGGCCGCGTGCTGGTGCGAGGCCGCGTCGTTCCCGTCGTCGCTGATCGAACGCGTGCCGGAGGCGCTGCGCGGCGCCGCCTGCATCTGCGCCGCGTGCGCGGACGCCCACGCGGCGAAGAAGCGGGATGCGCCATGGACGTGAGCCTGCGGCTCGCCACCGCGACCGACGCGCTCTGCATCGGCGTGCTCGGGACGCAGGTCTATCTGGACACCTATGCCACCGACGGCATCCGGCCGTCGCTCGCTCGCGAGGTGCTCGCCGAACTCTCGGTCGGCGCGGTCGAACGCGCGTTCGCCGAGCCCGCCGCCCGCTTCGTCGTCGCGGAGCGCGCCGGGCATCTGGTCGGCTTCGCGCACGTGATGCTCGACGAGGCGCATGCGCTCGTGACGTCGAGCCGCGCGGCGAAGCTGCATCGGCTCTACGTGCAGGAACGCTTCACCGGCCGCGGGCTCGGCACGACCCTGCTGCGACGGGCCGAGTCCGTCGCACGAGGCGACGGAGCGCGCGCGTTGTGGCTGACGTCGTGGATCGGCAATCGCCGCGCGCTCGCGTTCTATCCACGATGCGGCTATCGGGACATCGGACGGACCGACCACGTGTTCGAGAACGAGAGCCACGAGAACCGGGTCTTCGTGCGCGACTTCGGCGGCGCGTGACGCGGTCCGCCCCGCCCCTTCGGCCGGGCCGCTTCACGCTAACATCGCCGACTGCGTCCGCGTGCCGCCGCCTTGACGGCGTACGGCGACCCCGCGCGCACGCCTCGCTTCATTCGAGCCTCGCCATGCCCATCGCCTTCCGTCCCTTCGCAAGCCCGCTCGTCGTACTGCTTCCGTTGCTCGCATCGATCGCCGGTCCCGCGTCCGGCCAGACCGTCGCGATGCCCGCCTACCCCGAGTCCGCGAGGCGACCGGTCGCCGAGATCTACGTCGGCGCGGCCGGACCGCGCAAGGTGACCGACGACTATCGCTGGCTCGAGTCGCTCGACGATGCGCCGGTCAAGGACTGGGTCACGCTGCAGAACACCGCGACCCGTCGCCTGCTCGACGGATTGCCGTCGCGGCTCGCGATCCGCGACGAGCTGAAGCAGCTGATCGGCGCCGCACCGGTCACGCGGAGCGCGTTCCGTACGGCGGGCGGCAAGCTCTTCGCGCTCGAGCGCCGGCCACCGAGGAACCAGCCGATGCTGGTGATGCTCGACGGTCCCGATGCGATCGACGGCGAGACCGTCGTGGTCGATCCGAACACGCGCAATGAGAAGGGCACGACCGCGATCGACTGGTTCGTCCCGTCGCGCGACGGCCGGCTGGTCGCGGTCTCGTTCTCCGACAACGGCAGCGAGAAGGGCACGCTGCACGTCTTCGAGACCGCGACCGGCAACGAGCTGACCGATGTCGTGCCACGCGTGCAGAACCCGACCGGCGGCGGCAGCGTCGCCTGGAACGCGGACGGCAGCGGCCTCTGGTACACGCGCTATCCCGCGCCGATGGAACGCGCCGCGAGCGAGGCGGGCTTCCACCAGCAGGTCTACTTCCACGAGCTCGGGACGCGCTCGACCTTCGACACGCTGTCGCTCGGCGACCTGCCGCGCATCGCTGAGACGCAGCTGAAGTCGAGCGACGACGGCCGTCACGTGCTCGCCACCGTCCGCGACGGCGACGGCGGCGACGTCGGCCTCTGGCTGCACGGACCCAACGACCGCTGGCGGCGTCTGTCGGACTTCAAGGACGGCTATCGCGGCGCGGCCTTCGGACCCGACGGGCGTCTCTATGCGATCGCGCTGAAGGGCTCGCCGCGTGGACGCGTCGTCGCGATCAGGCCCGACGCCGCCGGTTTCGCGAAGGCGGCCACCGTCGTTGCGCAGTCGGAGGCGACGATCGACGAGATCGTGCCGACCGCGACCCGGCTCTACGCGACGGTCACCGTCGGCGGTCCTT
>CALMOR010000241.1:0-4824 GCA_937872165.1 uncultured Burkholderiales bacterium
CCCCTCACGACCCCGCCCCTCACGACGCCGCCGCACGCGGCGAAGAAGCCGCACGTCGTCACGTCGCCCAACGGCGACCGCGAGGACGACTACTACTGGCTGCGCGACGACACGCGGAAGGACCCCGAGATGCTCGCGTACCTGAACGCCGAGAACGCGTGGTTCGCCCAGTACGCGTCGCGCTACAAGGGCCTCGAGGACAAGCTCTTCGACGAGATCAAGGGCCGCATCAAGCAGGACGACTCGACCGTGCCCGCGAAGAAGGGCGACTGGTGGTACTACACGCGCTTCGTCGAAGGCAGCGAGTACCCGGTCGTCGCGCGTCGGCGCGGCGCGACCTACGACGAGTCCGTGCCCGAGGTGGTGCTGCTCGACGAGAACGCGCTCGCGGCCGGCCACGACTTCTACGGGGTCGCCGGCATGGACGTCAGTCCGAGCCAGAAGCTGCTGGCCTACGCGGAGGACACGGTCGGGCGGCGCCAGTACACGATCCGCATCAAGAACCTCGAGACCGGCGAGACCTACGCCGACACGATCGCGGATGCGAGCCCGTCGCTGGCCTGGGCCGCCGACGACCGCACGCTGTTCTATGTCGAGAACGATCCGACGACGCTGCGCAGCTACCGCGTGAAGAAGCACGTGCTCGGCAGCGACGCGAAGGACGACGTGCTCGTGTACGAGGAGAAGGACGAGACCTACGACGCCGACGTCCATCGCTCGACGTCCGACCGCTACATCGTCGTCACGATGCACTCGACCGAGTCCGACGAGCAGCGCGTGCTGCGGGCCGACACGCCGGACGGGACGTTCAAGGTCTTCGCGACGCGTCGCGCGAAGTTCCACTATCACGCCGAGCACATCGCGACCGGCAGCGAAGGCGCGCGATGGATCGTGCGCACCGACTGGCGGGCGCCCAACTACCGGCTGATGCAGGTGCCCGAGGGAGCGGTCGGCGATCGGAACGCGTGGAAGCCGCTGGTCCCGCACAGCGACAAGGTCTTCATCAACGACTTCGATCTCTTCGCCAACCACTATGTGATCGACGAGCGCAGCGACGGCCTGCGGCGTCTGCGCGTGGTGCCGTGGTCGGGCGGCAAGCCGTTCCACATCGACTCGACGGAGGCCGCCTATACGACCTCGCTCGGCGCGAACGAGGAGCAGGCGACCGACACGCTGCGCTACAACTACTCGTCGCTGACGACGCCGGCCTCGGTCTACGAGGTCGACATGAACACCGGCGTGAAGAAGCTGCTCAAGCGGACGCCGGTCCTCGGCGGCTTCGACGCGAACGACTACGTGACCGAGCGCGTGTGGATCGTCGCGAAGGACGGCGTGCGGATCCCGGTCTCGCTGGTCTATCGCAAGGGTTTCCGCAAGGACGGCACGGCGCCTCTCCATCAATACGGCTACGGCTCGTACGGCATCTCGATGGACCCGAACTTCCGCTCGAACGTGATCTCGCTGCTCGACCGCGGCTTCGTCTATGCGATCGCCCACGTCCGCGGCGGCGAGGAGATGGGCCGCGCGTGGTACGAGACCGGCAAGAAGCTGAAGAAGAGGAACACCTTCACCGACTTCATCGCGGTCACCGAGGGCCTCGTCGCGCAAGGCTACGCGGCGAAGGACCGCGTGACGATGGAAGGCGGCAGCGCCGGCGGCCTGCTGATGGGCGCGGTCGTCAACATGCGTCCCGACCTCTATCGCGGCGCGATCGCGGCGGTGCCGTTCGTGGACGTCGTCACGACGATGCTCGACGAGAGCATCCCGCTGACGACCTTCGAGTTCGACGAGTGGGGCGACCCGAAGCAGAAGCGCTACTACGACTACATGCTGTCGTACTCGCCGTACGACAACGTGAAGAGGCAGGACTACCCGGCGCTGTTCGTCGCGACCGGCCTGTTCGATTCGCAGGTGCAGTACTACGAGCCGGCCAAGTGGGTCGCGAAGCTGCGCGAGCTGAAGACCGGCGACCGGCCGCTCGTCTTCAAGATCAACATGGAGGCCGGCCACGGCGGCAAGTCGGGCCGCTTCCAGCGCCTGCACGAAGTGGCCGAGGAGTACGCGTTCCTTCTGGACCTCAACGGCATCCGCGAGTGAGGCGCGGCGGTCAGTGCTGCGCGTCCGCCCGCTCGTCGCCGTCGACCGCGATGTCGACCTGCGCGTGGACCGTGCGGTGGTTCGCGTACTCGACGTCGAACGCGAAGCGATCGCTGCCCGCGAAGCCGGTGTTCGGCACGTAGTACACCCGCAGGCCTTCGAGCCGCGCGCCGGCGCACGACTTGTCGCCGACCCAGTTGTCGCCGATCGTGACCTCGCCCGGTCGCTGCTCGATGCGGCCGTTGACGGGCGGCGTCACCACGGTGACGGTCTGCACGTGCCGCAGCTTGCAGTCGGCGCCGAATTCCGCGAAGCCGCGGACCAGCACTTCGCGACCCGCACGGGTCTTCCGCGAGAGCGATTCGTCGGCGGCCGCGGGTGGCTGCATCGTGGCGATCGCGCCGAGCGCCAGCGCGCAGATCGCGAGCAGGCGCAGACGCAGCGACGTGGACGAGGTCTTCATCGAAGGTCCTTCGTCGCGGCCTGCCGCCGCGTGGTCCAGCCTGCCGTGGCGACGGCCGGTGCGGGGCCGGCGGCTGCGCGCGCCGGGCAGGCGAGGCGGTTCATGGGAGTCTCCGTGCGTTCCGGTGATACGGCACGGAAGCGAGTCCGTGCGGCGGCGGATTATTGCACCGGCTCCGGCGCCGGGTAACGGGTAGTTGTGCCTATGCGGCCCGCCTGTCGGCTGGCGGCAACGAGCTCAGCCCGCGGCCGCCCGATCCATGATCCACAGCGTGCCGCCGAGCGGGTGCAGGCGCGCCGCGGGCAGGGCCCCGTCGCCGTCGAGCACGCGCCGTGCGATCGCGCGCTTGCCTTCGCCCGCGACGAGGAACACCACCGCGCGGGTGGACTCGAGCGCGGGATACGTCAGCGTGATGCGCACCGGTGCCGTGGCGTTGTCGGTCTTCACCGCGACCACCCAGGCATGGCGCTCGTCGAGCGCGGCGGTACCCGGGAAGAGCGACGCGGTGTGGCCGTCCTCCCCGAGCCCGAGCATGACCACGTCGAAGAGAGGTCGGTCGTCGGTCAGTCGATCGCCGCCGTGCAACGCGTGCAGCGTCGTCGCGTACAGCTCGGCGGCGACCTGCGCGCGCTCGAAGGTCTCGTCGACGCCGCCGCCCGGCGCGTCGTCGCTCGGGACGGGATAGACGTGCGAAGCCGGCACGTCGACGCGGTCGAGCAGCGCCTTCCGCGTCATGCGCACGTTGCTGGCCTCGTCGTCCGCACCGACGAAGCGTTCGTCGCCCCACACGAGATGGACCTTGTCCCAGCGGATGCGGTCACGCCACGGCTGCGTGGCCAGCAGTTCGAACACGGCCTTCGGCGTCGACCCTCCCGACAACGCGACGACCGCGCGATCGCGCTTGTCGATCGCATGCGCGACCTGCTCGATCAGCCACTCGGCCGAGCGCGTCGCGAGCGATGCCGCATCCGGTACCACCTCCACCGCGCGGCGCTTCGGATCCCCGTTCTTCGACGCATCGCTCATGACCTCTCCTCGCCCGCGTGCGGGAGGACGTGCTCGCGGACCGCCTTCGCGAAGCCCTCCTCGGTATTGGCGGCCGTGACCGCGTCGCACGCCTTCTTGACTTCGGGAGGCGCGTTGCCCATCGCGATCGAAAAGCCGGCGATCTCGAGCATCGCGAGATCGTTGACCATGTCACCGATCGCGGCCATCTCGTCGAGGTCGTGGCCCGCGTGCTCGGCGATGGCCCGCAGCGCGCTGCCCTTGTTGGCCTTCGCATGCGTGACGTCGAGGTAGTACGACTGCGAGCGGAGCGCGCGTCCGTCGGTCGACAGTCGCGGTCCGAGCGCGACCTCGGCCCGCTCGAGCAGCCCCGCGTCGGCGCTGCTGGCGACGATCTTGCCGATGCCCGTCACGCCTTCGAAGCTGTCGACGATGCGCGGCGGGAAGCCCACCGTGTGCTGTTCGTGCGCGACGTAGTGACCCGCGGCGTCGGTGACCAGCCACTCGTCGAGCGTGAACACCCAGGTGTCGACGCCCATCTCGGCGAAGAGGTCGAGCGCGACCCGCGCGTCGTCGTCGCGCAGCGGCTCGAAGGTGATCATCCGCAGCCGCGAGTCGAGCACGGCGCCGCCGTTGAAGGCCGCCGCGGCGGGACGCCGGGCGGCGTCGCCGTCACCGGCGCCGAAGTCGAGCGCCTTCGCGATCGACGCCAGTCCCTTCGGCGGCCGGCTGCTGACGAACGCGAAGCCGATGCCCGCGTCTTTCAGCGCACGGACCGCGTCGCGTGCGTCGTCGGTCACGACCTTGTCGGGCGTGACGAGCGTGCCGTCGACATCGGTGACGAGGAAACGGAGGGAGGCGGTCACGGCGTGCGCCCCGGCGCGTGGCGACGCGCGGCCCGCGGGAGTCGGTTCATCCGAGGTCGCGCCAGCGGCGCCCGTCGCGGGCCAGCAGGTCGTCGGCGGCGGCGGGCCCGTTGCTGCCGGCCTTGTAGTCGGCCATCGCGCCGAAGCCTTTGTGCCAGGCGTCGAGGATCGGCTGCACCGCGGCCCAGCCGTTCTCGATGTTGTCGGCCCGCTGGAACAACGTGGCGTCGCCGGTCATGCAGTCGTAGATCAGCGTCTCGTAGCCGGTGTTGGGCTCGGCCTGGAAGTAGTCGCTGTACTTGAAGTTCATCTTCACGCCCGAGATCGCGAGCTGCTGGCCCGGCACCTTGGCCTGGAAGTTGGTCGAGATGCCTTCCTCCGGCTGGACGTGGA
>CALMOR010000241.1:4834-9901 GCA_937872165.1 uncultured Burkholderiales bacterium
CGGCCAGGTAGCGACCGCGGACCGTGTTGTCGGCGGCGTCGCGCGCGGGGAGGGCGCGGATCGCCTGGATCACCTTGGCCTTCTCGCTGCGCACCGCGTCGGCGGAGAACGAGTTGGGCGCCTCCATCGCGCACATCGCGAGCAGCTGGAACATGTGGTTCGGCACCATGTCGCGGAGCGCGCCGGTGGCGTCGTAGAACTGCCCGCGTCCCTCGACGCCGACCGTCTCGCTGGCGGTGATCTGCACGTGGTCGATGTGCTGCCGGTTCCACAGCGGCTCGAAGAAGCCGTTCGCGAAGCGCAGCACCATGATGTTCTGCACCGTCTCCTTGCCGAGGAAGTGATCGATGCGGAACACCTGGTCCTCGTGCAGCACCTTGAGGATGGTCTTGTCGAGCGCCTTGGCCGACGCGAGGTCGTGGCCGAACGGCTTCTCGATGATCAGGCGACGCCACCCGGCCTTCGACTGCCGCAGCAGCTGCGACTGCGCGAGATGCTGGATGGTCGGCTCGAACAGCGCCGACGCGATCGCGAGATAGAAGATCACGTTGCCGGTGACGTTGACGGCCGCGCCCTGACCGCCGTCGCCCTTGTCCGCCTTCTTCTTCTCGGATCCGCCGTTGACCGCGGCGATCAGGTTGCCGAGGTCGGCGTAGGTGTCGGCATCGTCGAGGTCGGCCGACAGGTAGTGGATGCGCTCGCGCAGGAACGCCCATTTGCCTTTCTCCATCGACGCGTGGTCGGCCTTCGCGTCGAACTCGCCGCCGCTCTCGTCGAAGCGGGCCTTCAGCGAGGTCGTGAGGTCCTCGCGATACTGCTCGTCGGTCATCTCGCGCCGCGCGACCGCGACGATGCGGAAGCCGGGATCGAGCGAGCCCGAACGCGAAAGGTTGTAGAGCGCCGGCATCAGCAGTCGATGCGTGAGGTCGCCCGAGGCGCCGAAGATGACGAGCGTGCAGGGGGGCGCCGGCGGCGCGTCGATCTGGTCGATCAGGTGGGCGTCGGACTTCGCCTTGCCGTTCTTCTTCGTCGCCGGCTTGCCGCTCATTTCGTCTTCTTTCCTTCGACGTGACCGCCGAACTGGTTGCGCATCGCCGACAGCAGCTTGTCGGCGACCGTGTGGTCGCGTCGCGAACGGAAGCGCGCGTAGAGCGACGCGGACAGCACGTTGATCGGCACCTCCTCCTCGATCGCGGCGTCGAGCGTCCAGCGGCCTTCGCCCGAGTCGGCCACCTCGCCGGTGAAGTCCGACAGCGTCGCGTCCTCGGCGAGCGCGATCGACGTCAGGTCGAGCAGCCACGACGCGACGACGCTGCCGCGGCGCCACACCTCCGCGATGTCGGCGAGGTTGAGGTCGTAGCGCTCGGCCTCGGGCAGCTTCTCGGACGACTTGTTGGCGAGGATGTCGAAGCCCTCGGCATAGGCCTGCATCAGTCCGTACTCGATGCCGTTGTGGATCATCTTCACGAAGTGGCCCGAGCCCACCGGACCGCAATGCAGGTAGCCCTGCTCGGCCCGCGCGTCGAGATCCTTGCGGCCCTCGCGCTTCGGCGTCGTGTCGATGCTGCCCTGCCCCGGCGCGAGCGACGCGAGGATCGGGTCGATGCGCGCGACGGCCTCGTCGGCTCCGCCGATCATCATGCAGTACCCGCGCTCGCGGCCCCACACGCCGCCGGACGTGCCGATGTCGACGTAGTGGATGCCGTCCTTCGCGAGGTCGGCCGCACGGCGGATGTCGTCCTTGTAGAAGCTGTTGCCGCCGTCGATCAGCACGTCGCCCTCGCCGAGCATCGGCCTCAACGCGGCGATGGTGTCCTCGGTGATCTTGCCGGCCGGCAGCATCAGCCAGATCGCGCGCGGCGTGTCGAGCTTCGCGACGACGTCCTTCAGGCTCTTCGCGCCGGTCATCTGGTCGGCCGCGAGCTTGTCGACCGCGGCCGTGTCGCGATCGAAGACCACGCACTCGTGTCCCTTCTCGGTCAGCCGGCGCGCGATGTTGCCGCCCATGCGTCCGAGTCCCACTACGCCCAATTGCATCGACGACTCCCGGTGATTGCTGCGTGGATCCTGTCATCCGTCGCGCGTCGCGCGCCGGCCTTACGAATCGATGGTCCCAGGCGCCTCGGTCGACGGACCGTGCGACGACTCAGTCGACGACCTCGGGCCGCATCGTCTTCTCCTGCGATCCGATGGCATCGTTCTTCGAGTCGGCCGCGAGGCAGGCCGCACGCGACAGGCCGAGTGCCGAGTTGATCAGCGACACGTGCGAGAACGCCTGGGGAAAGTTCCCGAGCAGCCGCTTCGCGACCGGATCGTATTCCTCGGCGAGGAGCCCGACGTCGTTGGCCACCGCGACCAGCCGCTCGAACAACGCGGTGGCTTCCCGCTGGCGCCCCTGCAGCCGCAGGTTGTCGACCAGCCAGAAGCTGCACGCGAGGAACACGCCTTCGCCCGGCGGCAGGCCGTCGATCGTCTCGTCGCTGCGATAGCGCAGCACGAGGCCGTCGACGACGAGCTCCTTCTCGATCGCGGCGACCGTGCCGCGGATGCGCGGATCGTCGATCGGCAGGAAGTCGACGATCGCCATCAGCAGCAGGCTCGCGTCGAGAGCCTTCGACCCGTAGGCCTGAACGAACGCGTTGCGCTCGACGTCGAAGGCCTTCTCGCAGACCTCCGCGTGCACCTCGTCGCGCAACGCGTGCCAGCGCTCGAGCGGTCCCTCGAGGCCGAACTTCTCGGCCGACTTGATCGCCCGATCGAACGCGGTCCACACCATCACCTTCGAGAACGTGAACTGCTGCGGTCCGTCGCGCGTCTCCCAGATGCTCTGGTCCGGTTGCCGCCAGATCGACTCGAGGTATTCGAGCATCTTCAGCTGGAACGGCCAGATGGCGTCGTCTTCGGTCAGGCCGCCGAGTCGCGCGTAGTGCAGCGCGCCGGTGACCTGGCCGTAGACGTCGAGCTGCAGCTGGTTCGAGGCCGCGTTGCCGACCCGTACCGGCAACGAGCCTTCGTAGCCCGCGAGCGAGGCGATCTCCCATTCCTCGAGCCGTTGCTCGCCGGCCAGTCCGTACATGATGCGGAGGTCGGCCGCGTCGCCGGCGACCGCGCGTTCGAGCCACATGCGCCACGCGCGGGCTTCGTCGTAGTAGCCCGCGTTCATCAGCGCGAACAGCGTCAGCGTCGCGTCGCGCAGCCAGCAATAGCGGTAGTCCCAGTTGCGAACGCCGCCGATCCACTCGGGCAGCGACGTCGTCGGCGCGGCGACGATGCCGCCGGTCGGACCGAAGGTGAGCGCCTTCAACACCATCAGCGACCGGCGCACGATGTCCGTGTAGGGCCCCGCGTCGACCGGGCGCTCGCCCCATTGCCGCCAGAAGGCGCGGGTCTCCCCCAGCGCGCGCTCGGCATCGAGCGGCTCGGGCAGCGGCAGGTGCGACGCGAGATGGGTCAGCACGAACGCGAGCCGCTCGCCGGCCTCGACGTCGAAGGTCGCCACCGTCTCCAGACCCTTGCCTTCGAGAGGCATCGGCGCGCGCAACGCGATCATGCTCGGGCCCGCGATCGCGCGGATGCCGTTGCTCTCGTCGGGCAGGCGCGTGACCCACGGCGTCGTGGCTCCGTAGTTGAAGCGCACGCTGGTCTCGCTGGACATCGCGACGCGCCCCGACAGCCCCACGACCATGCGTACGAGATGCGAGATGCCGTCGTCGCGCGGCGGCATGAAGTCGATCAGCTTGACCCGTCCCTCCGCGGTCGCGAAGGTGGTCTCGAGGATCAGCGTGTGGTCGTCGTAGGCCCGCGTGACGGTCGCGTCGTGGTCGCGCGGCGCGATGCGCCAGCGTCCGTTGTCCTCGTCGCCGAGCAACGCGGCGAAGCACGCGGCGCCGTCGAAGCGCGGCACGCACAGCCAGTCGATGCTGCCGTTCCGCGCGACGAGCGCGGCGGTCTGGCAGTCGCCGATCAGCGCGTAGTCTTCGATGGGAAGGGACATCGAGGCGGTGTGTCGTCGTCGAGGGGATTCGGAGGACCGGCAGCAGGCAAGCGCGGCCGGGGGCGGCAGTCGGGCCGGAGCAGATCGCAATCAAACCCGCAAGTTCGCCGCTCGACTGTCAGCGGAACTGTGAAGCTCAGCGCTCGGCGAGCGCGTCGTTCAGGACCTTCGCGAGGCGCACGCCCGCCTTCTTCAACTGCACGGCCGCGATCGTCGCGGCGGCGCTGTAGTAGGGCGCGCCGAGGTCGACGACTTCGGTGATCGGCTCGTCGCACGCGAAGTTCGTCGGCAGCGCCGGATAGACGAAGTCACGGGCGATCGCGAAGCTCTCGTGCGTCCAGGCTTCCAGGTCGCCCGCCTCCCACGCCTTGCGGGTCTCGACGTCGGGCTGGTCGGCGAGGAAGCGGTCGTAGCCGCCCCGCTCGTCGAACATGCGGTAGGGGATGAGCCGGTCCCACGCGGCGTGCAGGTTGTACGGCGATTGCGGACGGCCGTCGACCGGATCGTCCATCCGCTTGCCGAAGAAGGTGATCTTCACGTCGTTGCCGCCCTTGTCGTCGTGGTTCGACGCGTGCAGCGGCTGGTGCAGGTCGCCGACCAGATGGGTGATCCACTTCAGCGCCTCGTTGCGTGCCCGTGCGGGTTGCGACCGGTCCTTCAAAACGGCGACCTGCTTGCCGAACCACGCGGTGCCGCACTTGCCGTCGGGGCAGTACGCCTTGCGGTCGGGGACGCCGCAGATCGGCACGTCGTCGTAGTGATAGACGCCGGTCGCGCGCTGCTCGGCCGTGGCCCGCAGCTCGTCGGGCCAGCTCGCCACCTGCCCGAGCGTCGAGCGACCCGACGGCTTGCCTTCGGCGTCGAGGTCGTCGCGCAGCAGGTCGGCCACCGCGAGCGTCGCGGCCGGCGACAGGAACTGGGTCGCGATGTCGCCGACCATCCGATGGCCGCGGGCGCTCCATGCGAAGGCCGGCGAGGTCCACGACACGCCGGTCGCGATCGCGACGGCCCAGGCGGCGGAACGGACGGTGCGGCGGACCATCGAGAGGCGGGGGCTCGGGGACATGTCTCGC
>CALMOR010000242.1:0-1315 GCA_937872165.1 uncultured Burkholderiales bacterium
CATGGCCGACACCCTGGCCGACAGCGACAAGCGCTTCCGGGTCTTCTACTCGTTCGAATGAACGCGCGGTGACCGCGCGGCGGCGACCGCCGGTCAGCGGCTCGCGAAGAAGCTGCTCAACGCCGACATCGCCCCGGCGACACCGTTCTCGTGGACACCGGTCGCGGGGATCTGTCCGTCCGGCGTGAGCCGGTCGACCATCTGCGGCAGCAGTCCCGACAGATGCGAGGCCGTCTCGTCCTCGTCGAGGCCCGCGTGTTCGGCCAGCGTGCGCAGCGGTCCGTCGCCGAGGGCGGACCTCACCTGATCCGGCGATACCGCGGCGTTCGGTCCGCTGCCCACCCACGACGCGACCGCATCGCCGAGTCCCGCGCCCTGGAAGCGCTGCAGGAGACCGCCCAGGCCGCCGAGGCCGCCCGAGCCGCCGAGGCCGCCGGGTTCGTTGCCGTGGACCAGCATGCCGAGCACGGCCTGGATCAGCGCGGCCTTCGGATCGCCGCCGGTGTTGGTGCCTTGAAGGCCGCCGAGCTGTTCTGCCGGTCCGCCGATGTCGTCGAGCAGTCCCATGATTCTTCCCCTCGTTGATGTGCGATGCGCTTCGTCGAAGCGTCCGCGATTATCGGTCAGGGTTCGACGCCGTCGCCTCGCCTTCCCACAGCGCCGACAGCATCGCGATCGCGACCGCGGCGGCGGTCTCGGTCCTGAGGATGCGCGGGCCGAGCGAGACCGAACGGAAGCCCGCAGTGTCGGCCGCCAGCAGCTCGTCGTCGGTGAAGCCGCCTTCGGGTCCGGCCAGCACGACGACGCGACGACCGTCGGGCGGACGAGGGATCGTGTGTGCCGGCGCGCCGGCGGGCGCCAGCACGAGCCGCAGCGTCGACCCGGACACGGTCCCGAGCCAGTCGATCAGCGGCTCGACCGGCTCGACGACGGCCACGCGATTGCGCCCGCATTGCTCGGACGCCGACACCGCGAGCGCCTGCCAGTGTTCGCGGCGCGACAGCGCGCGCTCGCCGGACAGACGCGTCACGCTGCGGGCCATCGCGAGCGGCGCGATCGCCGCGGCACCGAGCTCGACCGCCTTCTCGACGGTCCAGTCCATGCGGTCGCCCGACGAGAGTCCCTGCGCGACCGTGATCGGCCACGGCAGCTCGACCTCGCGCGGATCGAAGCGCACGACCTGGACTTCGGCCTCGGGCTCGCGCGCATGCACGAGCTGCGCGAGGTACTCGCCGCCGCGACCGTCGAAGAGAGTGAGCATCTCGCCCTGCCGCAGGCGCAGTGAGCGCAACGCGTGCCGGGTGGCGGTGCGGGT
>CALMOR010000242.1:1325-3090 GCA_937872165.1 uncultured Burkholderiales bacterium
GGGTGAAGGCCTGCGGTGCGACGGCAAGGATCGACGCCTCGGCGCCGGGTGGTCTGTTAAAATCGCGGCCCGCGGATCAGCCTCCACCCGGGACCCGGCCACGTTCGTGACACGGTTCCCGACAGCCTGACCGAAAGGTCTCCGGCCGGCGATTCTCCCACCCGTCAGCGCACAGGCGAAATCATCATGGCTGTCCAGTCCTCATCCCTTGCTTCCCGCACCGGCGCCGAAGCGAGCCCCGTCAAGATGGCCAACGCGATCCGCGCGCTCGCGATGGACGCGGTACAGAAGGCCGAGTCCGGACACCCCGGCATGCCGATGGGGATGGCCGACATCGCGGTCGCGCTGTGGAAGCATCACCTGCGTCACAACCCGGCCAATCCCCTGTGGATGGACCGCGACCGCTTCGTGCTGTCGAACGGCCACGGCTCGATGCTGCAATACGCGCTGCTGCACCTGACCGGCTACGACCTGCCGATGAAGGAGCTCGAGAACTTCCGCCAGCTCCACTCGAAGACACCGGGCCATCCCGAGCTCGGCATCACGCCGGGCATCGAGACCACCACCGGGCCGCTCGGGCAGGGCTTCGCCAACGCGGTCGGCCTCGCGCTCGCGGAGCAGTTGCTCGGCAAGGAGTTCAATCAGCCCGACCACAAGATCATCGACCACCGCACCTTCGTCTTCATGGGCGACGGCTGCATGATGGAAGGCATCTCGCACGAGGCCGCTTCGCTCGCCGGGACGTGGAAGCTCGGCAAGCTCGTGGCGTTCTACGACCACAACGGCATCTCGATCGACGGCGAGGTCAAGGGCTGGTTCACCGACGACACCGCGCAGCGCTTCGAGGCCTACGGCTGGAACGTGATCGGCGGCCAGGTCGGCATCGACGGCCACGACGTCGAGGCGGTCAATGCCGCGATCAACGCGGCCCTCGACCAGCCGAAGGGCGGCGAGAAGCCCACGATGATCATCTGCAAGACCATCATCGGCCGCGGCTCGCCGCATCGCGGCGGTACCGCGAAGGCCCACGGCGAAGCGCTCGGCGCCGACGAGATCGCGGCCACGCGGAAGGAACTCGGCTGGACGGAGCCGCCGTTCGTGATCCCGAAGGACGTCTACGCCGCCTGGGACGCGAAGCCCGCCGGCGCGAAGCTCGAGAAGGACTGGAACGGCAAGTTCGCCGACTATCGCAAGGCGCACCCGACCGAGGCCGCCGATCTCCTTCGCCGCATCGCGGGCGACCGGCCGCCGACCTGGCCGGCGACCGTCGCCAAGCTGCTCGCCGAATGCGCCGAGAAGAAGGAGACGCTCGGCACGCGCAAGGCTTCGGCCGCGGCCATCGCGGCCTACGTCGCCGAGCTGCCCGAACTGTTCGGCGGCTCCGCGGACCTGACGCCGAGCAACAACACCGACTGGAAGGGCATGAGCACGGTGCGGCTCGCGGCCGACGGCGGGCGCTACATCCACTACGGCGTGCGCGAGTTCGGCATGGCCGCGATCATGAACGGCATCGCGCTGCACGGCGGCTTCCTGCCGTTCGGCGGCACCTTCCTCACGTTCTCGGACTACATGCGCAACGCGATCCGCATGGCCGCGATCATGAAGCTGCAGACGGTCTTCGTCTTCACGCACGACTCGATCGGCCTCGGCGAAGACGGCCCGACCCACCAGTCGGTCGAACACGCGGCGTCGCTCCGCCTGATCCCGCACGTCGACGTCTGGCGCCCGGCCGACACCACCGAGACCGCGGTGGCGTGGGCTGCGG
>CALMOR010000243.1:0-827 GCA_937872165.1 uncultured Burkholderiales bacterium
GGTCGACGCGATCCGCTTCGCCTTGAACCTCGACGACGCCGCCAGCCCCGTGGCCGCTCGCTAGAGGCGATCGTGGATCGCGAGCCGTCGCGTCGACGCCCTCCTGCCCGGCTCGCCGTCGCGGCGATGGTGGCGGCCGCCGCTCTGGTGACGGCCTGTGCGGCTCGGACCGGACAGCACGGTGCGCCTCCTGTCGCGACCGCGGGCAGCGCGATCGTCGACGTCGCTTCTGCCGGTGCCGGCG
This sequence comes from uncultured Burkholderiales bacterium, assembly GCA_937872165.1. Lineage (GTDB taxonomy): Bacteria > Pseudomonadota > Gammaproteobacteria > Burkholderiales > Burkholderiaceae_D > CAHJXF01. The sequence continues at coordinate 245 of CALMOR010000243.1, forward strand.
AGCTTTCGCGCGAACCCCGTCCGCCATCGGCGTCATCGGCGGCCTTGCCATCGCTGACCATCGTCACCGGACCCGAGCGCGAAACGGACTTCCGTACCGGTCTCGACCTGGCGCGTTTCGTCGCAATGCCGGCCGGGCTCGACCTCGATGTCCGCCCTTCGAAGGGCACGACCGACAACCTGCATCGTCTGCGCGACGACCCGAAGATCGATCTGGCCATCGTCCAGTACGACGTCCTGAAGGCCTTCGTCGACGAAGCGAAGAGAGGCAACGGCGCCGCGGCGAAAGTCGTCGCGCCGGTCCGCGTCGTCGCTCCGCTCTACACGCAGGAGATCTACTTCATCGTGCGGCGCGACTCGGACCTGCGCTCGATCGACCAGATCCGCGAACGCAGGATCAACGTCGGCGTCCTCGGCAGCGGCAGCGCGCTCACCGTGGCGGCGGTGTACCGCCAGTTGTTCGGCACGTCGATCGCCGCGGGCAGGGCGAGCTATCTGGACGATCGGCAGGCACTCGCCGCGTTGACCATCGATCGTTCGGTCGACGTGGTCGCGGTGGTCGCGGGTCAGCCGGCGAAGCTGCG
>CALMOR010000243.1:837-5322 GCA_937872165.1 uncultured Burkholderiales bacterium
GCGGCCGGAGGCCCGCGCCTTCATCCGCCTCCTGCCGCTCGATACACGGCTGCCGTCGAGCCGCGCCGCGTCGCGGAACTACTTCCCCGCCACGATCCGCGCGGCGAGCTATGCGCAGTGGTTGGAGGCCGACGTGCCGACGCTGTCGGTGCTGTCGTTCCTCGTCACGCGCGCCGACCGCGCCGCCGATCCGGCAGGGCCCGTCGCCCGCTTCACCGAATCGCTTTGCCGGAACATCGGCGTGTTGCGCCGGCAAGGCCATCCGAAGTGGCGCGAGGTCGATGTCACGTTGAAGCTCGGCACGGGATGGACCTACACGAAAGCGAGCGTCGACGACCTCGTCCGCTGTCCCGACGAACACAGGGAAACGGCATCGAGCGACGCCCGGTGACCGAAGAAACATCCACAACGAAAGGAGCAACGCGATGAGGAAGTCGACGCAGTTGAAGGGCGCCGTGATCGGCGTACTGGCCCTGATGGGCAGCGCTCGGGCCGCGGACGACGTGGCGGCGGCCGACGCGTCCGCCGCATCGATCCGCAAGGTCGTCGTGCGATCGGACGCGCGATTCGACTTCGATCGCGATACGGTCCGGCCCGAGGATGCGCAGAAGATCCTCGCGGACCTCGGCGCCGCGGGCAACGTCACGTGGCAGTCGGTCAATGCGGTCGGCTACACCGACAGCGTCGGGTCGCCGAGCTACAACCAGGGCCTCTCCGAACGTCGGGCCGCGGCCATCAAGGCCTTGCTCGTCTCGAAGGGCGTGACGCCGGACATGATCGCGACCTCGGGCAAGGGCGCGGAGGAACCGGTCGCGAGCAACGACAGCGCCGACGGTCGCGCGTTGAACCGCCACACGGCCATCGAGTTCCAGGGAGTCATGGCGGGTACGCCCGGTGTCGCGAGCTTCCCCCCGCACGGCGGGGGAGGGCCGTCTAGAATCGCGAACGAACGTTCACTGTCGACGTTCGTTCGGGATCGCGCATGCCCGCTCCACGCTACACCGTCGCCGTCCGCGTGCTCTGCGAGTTCGCGGCCAAGTGCGGCGACCTCGACTCGCGCTTCGCGCCGTCGCCGACGGCCGAGGAGGGCATCGCCGGCCACAGGACGGTCGCGGCGCGACGCGGCGGCGGCTACCGAGCGGAAGTGCAGGTGTCGGGTCGTCATCGCCACCTGCTGGTCCGCGGTCGGGTGGACGGGTTCGATCGGACGGCCCGCCTCGTCGAGGAAGTGAAGACCTTCCGCGGGACGCTCGAGCGCATGCCGGCCAACCATCGCCGCCTGCACTGGGCGCAGGCCAAGGTGTACGCGTGGCTTCTCTGCGAGGAGCACGCTCTGCCGTCGATGACCGTATCGCTGGTCTACTTCGACGTGGGTCGGCAGCGGGAAGAGATGCCGATCAGCGAGGTCTGCGACGCCTCGGGCCTGCAGCGTTTCTTCGACGACCTGTGCGAGCGCTTCGTCGCTTGGGCCGATCGCGAGGTGGCCCATCGAGAGCGGCGCGATGCGGCGCTCGCTTCGATGCGCTTCCCGCATGCGGACTTCAGGGCGGGTCAGCGCGAACTCGCCGAGGCGGTGTACAAGTCCGCGCGGCGCGGGCTCTGTCTCGCGGCCGAGGCGCCGACCGGCAGCGGCAAGACCCTCGGCACCCTGTTCCCGCTGCTGAAGGCCGTGCCCGGCGAACGCATCGACAAGGTGTTCTTCCTGACCGCGAAGGGCACCGGCCGCAGCCTCGCGCTCGAGGCGCTGCGGTCGATGGACGCGTCGCCAGGCGCGCTCCGCGTGATCGAACTGACAGCACGCGACAAGGCCTGCGAGCATCGTGACCGGTCCTGCCACGGCGACTCGTGTCCGCTCGCGAAGGGCTTCTACGACCGGATCGCCGCCGCGCGCGGGGAAGCGCTCGAGGAGGACGGCGCGCTGCTCGATCGCGAGGCGCTGCGTTGCGTCGCCCTCGCGCACGACGTCTGCCCCTACTACCTCGCGCAGGACGTCGCGCAGTGGTGCGATGTCGCGGTCGGTGACTACAACCACTTCTTCGACGGCAGCGCGGCGCTGCACGCGGCGACCCTCGCCAACGACTGGCGCGTGGCCGTCCTGGTCGACGAGGCGCACAACCTCGTCGAGCGGGCCCGCACGATGTACAGCGCGTCGTTGCGCTCCGACGCGCTCGACGCGCTGTACCGGGTCGCATCGGGCGCGACCCGGAAGGCTCTCGGCCGCCTTCGCCGCGCCTGGGCGCGCGTGACCGCGAACCAGGAGCAGCCCTATGTCGCGCACGACGCGGGTCCGCGCTCGCTCGCCGGCCCGGTGAACGATGTCGTCGCGGCGATCACCGGGACGATGGCCGACGAGCCGCTCTCGATCGACGGGGCGCTGCTCGCCTTCCTCTTCGACGCGATGCGCTTCGCGCGTCTGATCGAGACCTTCGGTCCGCACTCGGTCTTCGACGTCACGCTCGACGGGGTCGGCCCGGCAGCCCGCGACCCGGCGTCCACGCTCTGCATCCGCAACGTGGTGCCGGCGTCCTTCCTGCGTCCACGCTTCGCGGCCGCGTACGCGACGACGCTGTTCTCGGCGACGTTGACGCCCCGGGTGTTCTACCGCGACACGCTCGGCCTGCCCGACGACGCGGTGGCCATCGAGGTCGACTCGCCGTTCGCCGCGAGGCAACTCTCGGTGCACGTCGTGCGTGCGATCTCGACGCGCTATCGTGACCGCGAGCGGTCTCTTAGGCCGATCGCACGCGTGATCGACGAGCAATACCGCAGGCGCGCCGGCAACTACCTCGCGTTCTTCAGCAGCTTCGAATACCTGCAGCGCGCGATCGATGTATTCCGCCGGGAATATCCCGCGATCCCCACCTGGCAGCAGGCCCGCCGCATGAGCGACGCGGAGCGGGAGGACTTCCTCGCCCGCTTCGAGATCGGCGGTCGCGGCATCGGCTTCGCGGTGCTGGGCGGCGCGTTCGGCGAGGGCGTGGACCTCGTCGGCGACCGCCTCGTCGGCGCGTTCATCGCGACCCTCGGCCTGCCGCAGGTCAATGCGGTCAACGAGCAGCTGCGAAGAACGATGGACGCCTGCTTCGGCGCCGGCTACGACTACGCCTATCTCTATCCCGGCCTTCGCAGGGTCGCGCAGGCGGCCGGCCGCGTGATCCGCACGGCGACCGACACCGGCAGCGTCCATCTGATCGACGATCGCTACGCGCGGCGCGAGGTCGCCGCACTGCTGCCGCGCTGGTGGCGGGTGACATGCCGATCGGACGATGCGCCGGGCGCGTGAGCCGGTCGCTCCGATCCCTGCGCTTACAATCGCGGCCGTGTCCGACTCCACCTTCCACCATCGCGCGCGGCTCGTCCTCGCGACCTTCATCGCAGCGCTATGCGTGACGCTGGTGGCGCCGTTCATGCACTCGGCGGTCTACGAGCTGGTGTGCACGGTGAAAGGCAACCGGTTCGTCCCGGTCGATGCGGGCTTCGCCGACGACGCGGGCTCGACGACGTCGCACGATCACGCCGCGCATTGCCCCCTGTGCATGCCCGTCGGCGTTCCTGCGTCGGTCGTCGTGTGGGATTTCGCGCAGGGCCAGCCGCTCTCCCAAGTCCGGCGATCCATTCCGTCCGCGCGGCTCGCAGGCCTCGTCGGCGCTCCCCTTCCTGCTCGCGGTCCACCTCCGGCCGTCTGATCGATCGGCCTCTTCGGAGGCATCGCCCGCCGGCGCCGGTCTCGACCGGACGTGGCGCGGCCGCTCGCATACGGACCAGGAAGACCCATGGCATGGTTTCGCCGCGCTCCACGCGCACCCGGCCTCGCGACACCCGCGACGCTCGCACCCTTCGTAGTCCTCGCGTCGATGTCCGGACCGGCCTCCGCTCAACAGATCGTCGCGGCGGACCGGCTCGACGGCGTCGTCGTCACCGGTCCGCGCCCGTCGTCGCTACCGCTCGAGATCCCGACGACGATCGAAAGCATCACGCGCCAGCAGATCGACGAGCAGATCAACGCGACCGATGCGGAGGACGTCCTCAAGTACTTCCCCAGCCTGATCGTCCGCAAGCGCTACATCGGGGACTACGACCACGCGGTGCTCGGCTCGCGCGCGTCGGGCACCGGCAACAGCGCCCGGTCGCTGGTGTATGCCGACGGCATCCTCCTGTCGAACCTGCTGGGCAACGGAGCCGGCTTCACGCCGCGCTGGGGCCTCGTCATGCCCGACGAGATCGAACGGGTCGACGTGCTGTACGGACCGTTCTCGGCGGCGTATCCGGGCAACTCCGTCGGCGCCGTGGTCGACTTCGTGACGCGCATGCCGACCGGGACCGAGGCGCACGCCAAGCTCGGCTTCTTCGACCAGCACTTCCGCGAACGCGCCAGTGACGGACGCTTCGGCGGAGGCGAGGGCAGCGTCGCGCTCGGCAGTCGGGCCGGCCCGTTCGCGTGGTGGATCGACGTGACTCGGCTCGACAGCGAAGGCCAGCCCGTGT
>CALMOR010000243.1:5332-17112 GCA_937872165.1 uncultured Burkholderiales bacterium
GAACCGCCTGCAGTCGGCCGGCGGCCGCGGCGGCTCCGGCGCGCCGGTGACCGGCGCGGTCTTCGACCAGAACCCGAAGTACCAGAACTGGTATCTGCTCGGATCGCCGACGCAGACGCATACGACGCAGGACCATGCGAAGGTCAAGGTGTCGTACGACCTCGCCGCGGCGGTCACCGCGACCTACGTCTTCGGCACCTGGAAGAACGACTCGGTGCGCTCGTCGACGTCCTATCTGCACGACGCTGCGGGCAACCCGGTGTACTCGGGGAACATCTCGATCGACGGGCTCGCGTACACGTTGACCGCGAGCGATTTCGCGCCGACCCGCAGCCGGCTCGAGCACGACTCGCACGGGCTGTCGATCAAGACCGCGACGAACTCGAACTGGGACTTCGCGGCCAACGCCGGCCTGTATTCCTATCGGCAGGACCTGATGCGCACGCCCACGGTCCCCGTGCCGTCGGCGTCGACCGCGGGCACGGGGACCATCACCGACGGCAAGGGAACGGGCTGGATCACGCTCGCGGCGAAGGCGACGTGGCGGCCCGACCCGGCGACCGACACGCACGTCGTCGAGTTCGGCGTGCAACGCGATGCGTTCGAGCTACGGACGCGGGTGGGCAATACGCCCGACTGGATCGCGGGCGGCGCGACGTCCACGACGGCGCGGTTCAACGGCGATACCGACCTGACCAGCGTTTGGGCGCAGGACGCGTGGCGCTTCGCGCCCGACTGGAAGGCCATCGTCGGGCTCCGCGGCGAGCGCTGGACGGCTCACGACGGACAGATCGCGAACGCGACGCGGCTGTCGACCTACGGCGACCGACGCCAGGGCGACGTCTCGCCGAAGGCGGCGGTCGGCTACACCGGCAGCGGCGAGGTACTGCGCGACTGGGCGTTCAAGGCCTCGGTCGGGCGCGCGATCCGCTTTCCCACCGTCTCCGAGCTCTATCAGGGCGCGATCGTCGGCAACGTCGTCGCCGACAACGATCCGAACCTCAGGCCCGAACGGTCGTGGACCTCCGAGCTGACCGCCGAACGCATCGTCGACGGTCACAGCGTCCGCCTGACGTACTTCCACGAGCGCACCCACGACGCGCTGTATTCGCAGACCAACGTCAACGTCACGCCGAACGTCACGAACATCCAGAACGTCGACCTGATTCGCACCAACGGGATCGAGATCTCGGCCACGTCGCACGACCTCTTCTTCGAGGGCTTCGATCTCGCAGGCAGCGCGACGCGGGCCTGGTCGACGATTCTCGCCGACGTCAACTTCCCGGCGGCGGTCGGCAAGCTGCAACCGCGCGTGCCGAACTGGCGGGCGAATCTGCTGGGAACGTGGCATGCGACGGAGCGACTGACCGCGACGCTCGGCGCGCGCTACAGCGGACGGCAATACGGCACGCTCGACAACAGCGATCCGAACGCGTTCACGTACACCGGCTTCTCCAGCTTCCTAGTCGTCGACACGCGCGTGCGCTACCGCTTCGATCGCAACTGGTCGACGTCCGTCGGCATCGACAACCTCAACAATAGGAAGTACTGGGCCTTCCATCCCTATCCGCAACGAACCTTCGTCGCCGAACTCGGCTACGACCTCTGACCTTCGAACGGACGTCCATGCAAGTCTCGCTCAAGCCCCGCAGCCTCCTCTTCGTCGTGCTCGTCTCTTCGATCACGCCGGCGCATGCCGCCTCGCCCGGCCCGGTCACGGTCGCGCATCCGTATGCGTTGCCGACCCCGCCGGGCGCACGGTCGGGCGGGGTCTACGTCGGCGACCTCGGCAACGGCGGCAAGGAGGCCGATGCGCTGATCGGCGTCAGCTCGACGGCGGCCGACGTCGTTCAGCTGCACGACATGCGGATGGAAGGCTCGGTGATGCGCATGCGCGCGGTGCCGTCGCTCGCGATCGGTCCGGGGCAGCACGTCGCGATGAAGCCCGGCGACGGTTATCACCTGATGTTCATCGGCATCCACAAGTCCTGGAAGGTCGGCGACAAGATCCCGTTGACGCTGCGCTTCGAGAAGGCCGGGCGGGTCGACGTGACGGTCAAGGTGGAGGACCGCGCGTCGACGTCGATGGACGCCATGCCGGGCATGCGCCATCCATGACGTCGACGACGCTTGCCGCTCACGCGGCGGCCAGCAGTTCCTTCGCGTGCCGGCGCGTCGTCGTCGTGATCTCGATGCCCCCGAGCATCCGCGCGACCTCGTCGACGCGGGTGGTCGGGTCGAGCTTCTCGATCCGCGTCAGGGCCAGCGCGTCCGCGGTCTCCTTGCGGACCGCGAAGTGTTCGTTGCCGAGAGCCGCGACCTGCGGCAGGTGGGTCACGCACAGCACCTGACGGGTCTCGCCGAGCCGCCGCAGCAGGCGGCCCACGACCTCGGCCACGGCACCGCCGATACCGCTGTCGACCTCGTCGAAGATCAGCGTCGGCACCGGCGTGGCGACGCTCGCGATCACCGAGATCGCGAGGCTGATGCGTGCGAGCTCGCCGCCCGACGCGACGCGTGCGATCGATCGCGGCGTCGCGCCCGGATGCGCTGCCACGCGGAACTCGATTTCCTCGACGCCGTGCACGGAGGCGTCGCCGGCGATCGACGCGACCTCGAAGCGGCCACCGGTCATGTTGAGGGTCTGCATCGCGTCGGTCACGGCCGCCGACAGTTGCTGAGCGGCGACCGCGCGTCGTGCCGACAGAGTCTGCGCGGCGAGCCGATAGCGTCCGGCCGCGGCGCCCTCGCGCGCGCGCAGGGCCGCGATGTCGCTGTCCTCGCGCAGTGCCGCCAGCCGGACTCGAAGCGCCTCGAGTTCGTCTGCCAGGCGCTCGGGCGCGATGCGCAGCTTGCGACCCATCGAATGCAGAGCGTCGATGCGCGACTCGATCGACGAGAGGCGTCGCGGGTCGAGCTCGACGCGGGACAGGTAGTCGTTGAGCGTGCGGGCCGCCTCGGTGATCTCGATGCGCGCCGGCTCGAGCGAAGCGAGCGCGTCCTCGAGCAGCGGATCGATCGCGGCCAGTTGCTGCAGCCGGTGCACGATCGCCGCGAGCCGCGCGACCATCGCGCCGTCGCCTTCCGACAGTGCGTCGACCGCACCCTGCGCTCCCTCGATCAGCGACGCCGCGTTCGCGAGACGTCGGTGCTCGTCGCCGATGGCTTCCCATTCGCCTTTCCCGGCGGCCAGGGCCTCTAGCTCCTCGACCTGCCACGACAACTGTTCGCGCTCGAGCTCGAGCGCGCGCGCATCGGTCTCGAGCCTGGCCAGCGACGACGTGATCGCGCGCCACTCGCGCCACGCCGTCGCGACCTCGTCCGCGCAGTCGCCGAGGCCGCCCTGCGCATCGAGCATCGCGCGCTGCGCGCCCGGTCGCAGCAGCAGTTGATGCGCATGCTGGCCATGGATGTCGACGAGCAGATCGCCGAGCGCACGCAGTTGCTGGAGGGTCGCCGGGGCTCCGTTGATCCACGCCTTCGAGCGACCGTTCGCGTCGATGGTCCGGCGCAGCAGCGCGTGGCCGGCCTCGGTATCCGCCTCGTCGACCATCTCGTTGTCGACGAGCCACGTCCGCCCGTCGGTGCCGACGGCGAAGGTCGCGGCGAGATCGGCGCGCGCGCAGCCCTCGCGGACCACGCCCGCATCGCCGCGTTCGCCGAGGACGAGCGCGAGCGCGTCGATCAGGATCGACTTGCCGGCACCGGTCTCGCCCGAGAAGACCGTGAAGCCGGCCTCGAACTCGAGCTCGAGTCGATCGACGATCACGAAGTCGCGCAGGGACAGGGCATGCAGCATCGCGAGCAGAGGATTCAGGACGAGGATGCGAAGAGGCCGTGGATCGACGCGCGGCGCAAGCATCGATCGGACGATGCGGACCCGCCCGTCGTCATCCGGGTCTGCGGCCCGGCCTGCCGTCGAGCGGGATCGGCGGCTCGTTCCAGTGCAGCTTCTGGCGCAGCGTCGCGAAGTAGCTGTAGCCCACCGGATGCAGGAAGCGGATCGTCATCGGCGCGCGTTCGATCGAGACCCGATCGCCGAGCTGCAGCGCGGTGAACGACTGCATGTCGAAGTTCGCGCTGACGTCCCGGCCGCCGGTCACGGTGATGTCGATCCTGCACGAGTCGGGCAGCGCGATCGGACGGTTCGACAGCGAGTGCGGCGCGATCGGCACCATCAGGAAGCCGCGCAGGCCGGGATGCATGATCGGACCGTTGGCCGACAGCGAGTACGCGGTCGAGCCGGTCGGCGTCGCGACGATCAGCCCGTCCGATCGCTGGCTGTACATGAAGCGGTCGTCGACGTCGACGGTCAGCTCGACCATGCCCGACACCGCGCCGCGCGAGACCACGATGTCGTTCAGCGCGAGCGCCTGGAAGACGTCGCCGGTGCGCGATGGGCCGGCATCGACGGCATCGGCCCGATGGACCGTCCCGCGCAGCAGCGTGCGCTCCTCGACCTCGTAGCGGCCGGCCAGCATCTCGTTCAACACGATCACCGTCGCATCGAGCGGGATGTCGGTCATGAAGCCGAGACGACCCTGGTTGATGCCGATCAGCGGCACGTTGTACGGCGCGAGCTGTCGGGCGATGCCGAGCATCGTCCCGTCGCCGCCGACGACGATCGCGGCCGACGCGTCGCGGCCGATCTCTTCGGTCGTCAGCGCGGGGTAGTCCTTCAGTGCGCAGAGATGCGCGGTGTCGCAATCGACGACGACGCGGTGGCCCGCGGCGCTGACGATGCGTGCGATCTCGACCAGCGGCGCGGAGATGCCTTCGGCCTGGAACTTGCCGACGATGGCCACCGTGAGGGTCGATTGCGCCGCCGCGGTCGTCGGGGTCGCGTGGGGCGGGGTCGCGTCGAGCATGGCTTGCGAGGACATCGGCGGATTATGCCGGAGGCCTCCGGCGCGACGACGGCGCCGGTGCGACGCCAAGCTAGAATCGCGCATGACCCAAGGCCATCTCGATCAACGTGCGCAGACCCTGCTGAAGACGCTGATCGAGCGTTACATCGCCGACGGTCAACCGGTCGGATCCCGTGCGCTGTCGCGCTTCTCTGGGCTGGACCTGTCCCCGGCGACGATCCGCAACGTCATGGCGGACCTCGAGGACATGGGTTTCATCGCGAGCCCGCACACGTCGGCCGGCCGCATCCCGACGCCGCGCGGCTATCGCTTCTTCGTCGACACGCTGATGACGATCAAGCCGCTCGAGGAACGCGACGCGTCGGCCGTCGAGGGCCGCATCCGTCCCGACCAGCCGCAGCGCGTGATCTCGGCGGCCGCGCAGGTACTGTCGAACCTGTCGCAGTTCGCCGGCGTCGTGATGACGCCGCGGCGCGGCTCGTCGTTCCGCCACATCGAGTTCCTGAGCCTGTCCGAGTCGCGCGTGCTGCTGATCATCGTCACGCCCGACGGGGACGTGCAGAACCGCATCCTCTTCTCGGAGCGGCCGTACTCGCAGTCGCAGCTGATCGAGGCGGCCAACTTCCTCAACCAGAACTTCGCGGGCCAGTCGTTCGAGACCATCAAGGCGCGCCTGCGCGACGAGCTCGATGCGTTGCGACAGGAGACCGGCAAGCTGATGGAGGCCGCGGTCGATGCGGGCTCCGAAGCGATGGCCGACGACAGCGGCATGGTCTTCTCGGGCGAGCGCAACCTGCTAGAGAACAACGACCTCACGGCCAACATGCAGAAGCTGCGTCAGCTCTTCCAGCTGTTCGAGCAGAAGACCGGCTTCATGCAGCTGCTCGACGTGTCGAGCCGTGCCGAAGGCGTGCAGATCTTCATCGGCGGCGAGTCGCAGCTGGTGCCGATGGACGACATGACGATCGTCACGTCGCCGTACCGGGTCGATGGCCGCATCGTCGGCACGCTGGGCGTGATCGGCCCGACGCGGATGGCCTACGAGCGCGTGGTGCCGATCGTCGACATCACGGCGAAGCTGCTGTCGAACGCGCTGAGCCAGCACTGACGGCATCGTCGCCCGGTCGTCGGGCAGCGTGCGTGCCGCGGCCGATCGTATCGCCGATGCGGCGACCGGCCGCGGACACAGGGCGGTCGGCCGCGAGCCTCCGCCCGGGTGATCGCCCCCGCCCCGCTGGCCGAGCTCCGCGATTGCGATCGGCCTGCTCGCAGACCCGTTCGCTCCTGCCGAACGCGACCACCAGACGACGAGCCTGCAGCGCATCGCCCGCAGCCCCTGCTCGAGGAGTTCGCGCCACGCGCCGGCGGCCGGAATGCGACGCTCCCGCCAGACCGACCAGGCGGCCACCCGCTGCAGCGTGGCGAGACGGCGCGCGCGGTGTCGCGATCCTTCTCGTCGTAGCTCGGGAAGATGTCGGCCACGGCGGGAGGCGAGGAGGGGGACGGACATGTCCGTACCACGTAGCTCTTGGCCGGATAGGAAGCGCTCTGCCAGCGCTTCCGGGACCGGGGTCGGAACGGATCTCGAGGTCCGCGCCCGGCCGCACGCACGCGGATCGCAGGACCGATCGGCTAGCATGTCGCCCCTCGCACGCGGACCCCGGGCGCAGGTCCCGAGTCCTCCACCAAGCCCCCGCATGAAGAGCGCCGTCCTCCTCGTCAATCTCGGCACGCCCGACGCCCCGACCGCGCCCGCGGTGCGCCGCTATCTGAAGGAGTTCCTCTCGGACCCGCGCGTGGTCGAGATCCCGCGCGTCGTCTGGTGGCTGATCCTGAACGGCATCATCCTGCCGGTCCGCTCGAGCCGATCGGCCGCCAAGTACGCGCAGGTGTGGATGAAGGAAGGCTCGCCGCTCAAGGTGTGGACCGAGCGCCAGGCACTGCTGCTGCGCGGCCTGAGCGGCATGCGCGGTCGCGACTACGCGGTCGACTGGGCGATGCGCTACGGCAACCCGTCGATCGCGAGCGTGCTCGACCGGCTGCACGACGCCGGATGCGAACGCATCCTCGTGCTGCCGCTGTATCCGCAGTACTCGGCCACGACGACGGCTTCGAGCTTCGATGCCGTCAACGCGTGGTGCGCGAAGACCCGCAACGTGCCCGAGTTCCGCTTCGTCAAGCAGTACGCGGACGACGCCGGCTACATCGACGCGCTCGCGGCGCGCATCGTCGCGACGCGCCTGCGCGACGGCACCGCCGCCGATCCGAAGGCAAAGCTGGTGATGAGCTTCCACGGCATCCCGGTGCGGTCGGTGCGTCAGGGCGATCCCTATCAGGCGCAGTGCCTGGTGACCGCCGAGCGGCTGGCGGCGCGGCTCGGGCTGACGAACGAGCAGTGGGTGGCGACCTTCCAGTCGCGCTTCGGCAAGGCCGAGTGGCTGCGGCCGTACACGGTGGAGGTGCTGCGCGAGCTCGGTGGCACGAAGCTCGCGACGCTGTCGATCTGCTGCCCCGGCTTCCCGGCCGACTGCCTCGAGACGCTCGAGGAGATCGGCATGGAGGGTCGCGCCGAATTCGTCGACGCGGGCGGCGGCGGCTTCCACTACATCCCGTGCCTCGACGACGACCCGCGCTGGATCGAGGCACTGGCGGGCATCGCCGAACGCAACATGGCCGGCTGGACCTGACGCGTCGATCCACTGCGGAAGCTCGCCCGGTCTGCGTCGGCCGTGCCGACGCTCGTTCTTGAATTCATCGCTTCCGTCTCTATCTCGCGGAAGCCTTTCAAACTCAACCAGCCGGAGAACGACCCAGATGGAACCAGCGAAGTACGACACGTCGAACCCGCCGCAGCCGGCGGACGGCGATCACCGACTCGTCGATGCGCAGGTCGACCCCGCAGCCGCCGCGTCGGCCGACCCAGCGGTCGCGACCGACCTCGACGCAGCGGCCCTGCAGGCCGCCCTGACCGCGGCCGAGGCAAAAGCTTCCGAGTACTACGACGCGCTGCTGCGCGCCCGGGCCGAAGCGGAGAACACGCGCCGCCGCTCGCAGGAGGACGTGGCCAAGGCCCACAAATTCGGCATCGAGACTTTCGCCGAATCGATGCTGCCGGTGATGGACAGCCTGCAGGCCGCGCTGGCGGACGCGACGACCGACGCGGCCAAGGTGCGCGAAGGCGTCGAGCTGACGAGGAAGCAGCTCTTCTCCGCGTTCGAGCGCAACCGCCTCGTCGCGATCGACCCGGTCGGCGAGAAGTTCGATCCGCATCGTCACCAGGCGATCTCGGCCGTCCCGGCGCCCGAGGGAGTAGCCGCGAACCAGGTGGTCAGCGTGCTGCAGACCGGCTGGATGCTCGCCGATCGCGTGCTGCGGCCCGCGCTCGTGACCGTGGCGGGCTGATCGGCCCTCGGATGGGGACGAAAGCGCGGCAATAACCCTTGATATCGGATGGGATTACTCCACATGCACCCCCGTACCGCCGGACCCTGATCGGTTCGGGGCCCCAGGCGGCCGCTTTCCCTACCAATCCCTCGAAGACTTGAACGACCCGTTCGGAGAAAAGAACATGGCAAAAATCATCGGCATCGACCTCGGCACCACCAATTCGTGCGTGGCCATCATGGAAGGCGGAACGCCCAAGGTGATCGAGAATTCGGAAGGCGCGCGCACCACGCCGTCCATCATCGCGTACATGGAAGACGGCGAGATCCTCGTCGGCGCGCCGGCCAAGCGCCAGGCGGTCACTAACCCGAAGAACACGCTGTACGCGGTCAAGCGCCTGATCGGACGTCGCTTCGAGGAGAAGGAAGTCCAGAAGGACATCGACCTGATGCCGTTCCAGATCGTCAAGGCCGACAACGGCGACGCGTGGGTATCGGTGCGAGACAAGAAATTCGCGCCGCCGCAGATCAGCGCCGAAGTGCTGCGGAAGATGAAGAAGACGGCCGAGGACTACCTCGGCGAGGAAGTCACCGAGGCCGTCATCACGGTGCCCGCGTACTTCAACGATTCGCAGCGCCAGGCCACCAAGGACGCCGGTCGCATCGCGGGATTGAAGGTCGAACGCATCATCAACGAACCGACCGCCGCGGCGCTCGCCTTCGGCCTCGACAAGCACGGCAAGGGCGATTCCAAGATCGCCGTCTACGACCTCGGCGGCGGGACCTTCGACGTGTCGATCATCGAGATCGTCGACCTCGACGGCGAGAAGTCCTTCGAGGTGCTGTCCACCAACGGCGACACCTTCCTCGGCGGCGAGGACTTCGACCAGCGCATCATCGAGTACATCGTCGCCGAGTTCAAGAAGGAGTCGGGCGCCGACCTGTCGAAGGACGTCCTCGCGCTGCAGCGCCTGAAGGACTCCGCCGAGAAGGCCAAGATCGAGTTGAGTTCGTCCGCGCAGACCGACATCAACCTGCCGTACATAACGGCCGACGCGTCGGGTCCGAAGCCCCTCAACATGAAGCTGACACGGGCCAAGCTCGAGTCGCTCGTCGAGGAGCTGATCGCGCGCACCATCGAGCCGTGCCGCACCGCCATCAAGGATGCGGGCGTCTCGGTCGGCGACATCCAGGACGTGATCCTGGTCGGCGGCATGACGCGCATGCCGAAGGTCCAGGACAAGGTGAAGGAGTTCTTCGGACGCGAGCCGCGTCGCGACGTCAACCCCGACGAGGCGGTCGCGGTCGGCGCGGCCATCCAGGGCGGCGTGCTGAAGGGCGACGTCAAGGACGTCCTGCTGCTCGACGTCACGCCGCTGTCGCTCGGCATCGAGACGCTGGGCGGCGTGATGACGAAGATGATCAAGAAGAACACGACCATCCCGACCAAGTTCAGCCAGGTGTTCTCGACGGCCGACGACAACCAGCCGGCCGTGACGATCAAGGTCTATCAGGGCGAGCGCGAGCTGGCCGCGGCCAACAAGACGCTCGGCGAGTTCAACCTCGAAGGCATCGCGCCGGCGCCGCGCGGCATGCCGCAGATCGAGGTCGCGTTCGACATCGACGCCAACGGCATCCTGCACGTCGGCGCGAAGGACAAGGCGACCGGCAAGGAGAACAAGATCACGATCAAGGCGAACTCGGGTCTGTCGGAAGCCGAGATCGACAAGATGGTCAAGGACGCGGAAGCCAACGCCGAGGACGACAAGAAGGTCATCGAGCTGGTGACGGCCCGCAACCAGGCCGACGCGCTGGTGCATTCGGTGCAGAAGTCGATGACCGAACACGGCGACAAGCTCGAGGCGTCGGAGAAGACGGCGATCGAGGACGCCATCAAGGCGACCGAGGACGCGATGCGTTCGGACGACAAGGCGAAGATCGAGAGCGCGAGCGAGGCCCTGATGACGGCGTCGCAGAAGCTCGGCGAGAAGATGGCCGGCGACGCGGCGGCCGCGCAGGCCGCGGCGGGAGCGGCGGCGCAGAACCCGAACGCCGCCGGTCAGCAGCAGGGCAAGCCCGACGACGAGAACGTGGTCGACGCCGAGTTCAAGGAAGTCAAGCGCGGCTGACCGTCGCGGTAGGAAGGCGAGCGGGGCCCGGATGATCGACAGCCGCGGCCCCGTCTCTTCGCCGGGCACGTCGGATCGCCATCCGACCGGCCCGGCGTTCTGTCATTGAAGCTCGAGGATCGGGACAAGCAATCGCCATGGCCAAACGGGACTATTACGAAACACTGGGCGTCGCGAAGAACGCGTCGGACGACGACATCAAGAAGGCCTATCGCAAGCTGGCGATGAAGCATCACCCGGATCGCAACCCGGGCGATCACGGCGCCGAGGACAAATTCAAGGAGGCCAAGGAAGCCTACGAGATGCTCAGCGACGCCGACAAGCGCGCGGCCTACGATCGCTACGGCCACGCGGGCGTCGATCCCAACGCGGGCACCGGCGCCGGCATGGGCGGCTTCGCGGAAGCCTTCGGCGACATCTTCGGCGACATCTTCGGCGGACAGGGCGGCCAGCAGCGCGCGCGCGGCGGACCGCAGGTGTTCCGCGGCGCCGACCTTCGCTACGCGATGGACATCACGCTCGAGCAGGCCTTCAACGGCTACGAGACGCAGATCAAGATCCCGACCTGGGACAACTGCGAGACCTGCAAGGGTTCGGGCGCGAAGCCGGGCACGAAGCCCACGCAGTGTCCGACCTGCACGGGTACCGGGACGGTCCGCATGCAGCAGGGCTTCTTCTCGATCCAGCAGACCTGCGGCCGCTGCCACGGAACCGGCAAGATCATCCCCGAGCCTTGCCCCACCTGCGACGGCGCCGGCAAGATCAAGTCGACCAAGACGCTCGAAGTGAAGATCCCGGCCGGCATCGACGACGGCATGCGCATCCGCTCGTCGGGCAACGGCGAACCCGGCGTCAACGGCGGCCCGAACGGCGACCTCTACGTCGAGATCCGCATCAAGCAGCACGCGGTGTTCCAGCGCGACGGCGACGACCTGCATTGCGAGATGCCGATCACCTTCGCCACCGCGGCGCTGGGTGGCGAACTCGAGATCCCGACGCTGTCCGGCAGCGCGGCCATCTCGATCCCCGAAGGGACGCAGAGCGGCAAGACCTTCCGCCTGCGCGGCAAGGGCATCAAGGGCGTGCGCGCCGGCTATCCGGGCGACCTCTACTGCCACGTCGCGGTCGAGACGCCGGTGCGGCTGACCGAGCATCAGAAGAAGGTGCTGAAGGAATTCGACGCGGCGACCCGCGAGGGCGGCGCGAAGCACAGTCCACAGACCAAGGGCTGGGCCGAGAAGGTCAAGGCGTTCTTCGCCTGACGGCTCGAGACAGGTCCGGCCGCTCCGCCATGCCCGGACGATGCTTCGACACGGCGGCCATCGACCGCTTCGTCGAGGCGACGGTCGTCGGGACGGCACGGCTGCCGCCGCCCGACGGCCTCGATCGCACCATAGACG
>CALMOR010000243.1:17122-17739 GCA_937872165.1 uncultured Burkholderiales bacterium
CCATAGACGCGACGACCGTGGCTGGCCACACGGCGGCTCGCGCGCGTGCGGTCGCGAGCCCGGGGGCGCCCGTCGACGACCGGTCTGCCGACGATTCGACGCGCTGGTCGGCGGCGAAGCCTACGAGCCCGCCGGCGCTGCCGCGCATTACGTCTGGCGACGGATCGCGCTGCCGCGGCTGGGTTGCCGCTACCGGCCGTTGCCACGAATTCCGCGAAGGTGGACTACGGACCGGCGAACGGGTCGTCATGAGGGTCATGCCGCCGGGTGCGTCACTTTGGCGTTTCACTTTTTTGATCGATCGGCCGGGCTCACGCGACTGATGATGGGACACGACGACAGCTTCGCCGGGCAGGCATCGTCGCTCGTCATGACGGATCGATCGACGACGAAGTGACGGAAGGTCTTCCCGGGCGAGGCCGCGCCCGCGCTCGTGAAGGATCAGATCAGCGGCGTCCGCAACGGCATGCGGCTCGCGGCGTGCAGCGAGTGCAGCGTGATCTTCCGGACCTCCGCCTTGCTGTCCTCGATGTGGAGCCGCAGCAGGCGCGTCGCCTCGTCGGCGTCGTGCGCGACGATGGCCTGTGGGATCCGGCCGAGACCGGAGCCCAGGAGAC
>CALMOR010000243.1:17749-28675 GCA_937872165.1 uncultured Burkholderiales bacterium
CGTCGTAGGTCGTCTCGACCCGCTTCGGCTGCGTGAAGTCGAGTCGCCGGATGATGCGGATGCGTTCGGTCACCTCGCGATGCACGCGAGCCAGTTCGGGATTGCCCGCCGCGCGTACCAGTTCCATGTGGAAGACCTCGTCGTGTTCGGCGACGCGCCGGCCGTCGTCGATCCGGTCCGCGCGTTCGACCAGCCAGATCGCTGCGAGCGCCGCCAGCGCCGACGCCTGGTTCGACGCCGCGTCGTCCTGCCGCCGGCAGAGCCGCATCACGGCCGTGGTCTCGAGCACCATGCGCAGGTCGTACAGATGCTCGAACTGCTCGAAGTCGAACGGCCGCACGATCCAGCCACTGCGCGCCGTGACGTCGAGATACCCCTCGCGTTGCAGACGGAACAACGCCTCGCGCACCGGCGTGCGCGAGATGCCGAGCTTCTCCGCGACCTCGGCCTCGGAGAATCGGTCACCCGGCACCAGACGGAAGTCGAAGATGTCCTGCTTCAGGCGCGCATAGGCTCCGTCGGCGAGCTTGGCGGGCGCCGTCGCACGCGGCGCTGCGTCGGCCGAGTCGCCGCGCCCGACGGCAGTGGTCATGCCGTCTCGATCACGGCGAGCGCATCTCCGGCGGCGATCACCGAACCCTGCCTGCAGCGCATGCTGGCGATGCGGCCGGCGACCGGGGCGTGGACCGCGAACTCCATCTTCATCGCCTCGACGATGAGGATGGGGTCGCCCGCCGCGACCGTCGCGTCGACGTCGACCAGCAGCTTCCACACGCTGCCGCTGATGTCGGCCGAGACGACGTGTCCGTCGAGCTCGCCGTCGTCGACGGGCGCCGCCGCGCCCGCGCTTTCGCCGCTCGAAGCCGCGGCTTCGTCCTCGCTCCTCCAGTGCGCGACCTCGAGGTCGAACGCGGCCTTCTGCTTCGCCTTGAACGCGAGCATCTCGTGCTCGATGCTCTTCAGGAAGCGGTTGTACTCGCCGAGGTCGAACACCTCGTCGGTGATCTCGATCGTCGCGCGGCCGCTGCGGAAGGCGTCGCGCAGCCGCGTCAGCTCGGCCTCGTCGACCGGATGGAAGCGCACCTGGTCGAAGAAGCGCAGCAGCCACGGCCTGCCGCCGACGAAGATCGGGTTGGTGAGGAACTTGTTCCAGATCGGCAGCGTCCGGCCGACCAGCTGATAGCCGCCCGGCGAGTCCATTCCGTAGATGCACATGTAGACGCCGCCGATGCCCACCGTGCCCTCGGCCGTGTAGGTCCGCGCGGGGTTGTACTTCGACGTCAGCAGCCGGTGCCGCGGATCCACCGGTACCGCGCACGGAGCGCCGAGGTACACATCGCCCAGGCCGAGAACCATGTAGCTCGCGTCGAACAGGATGTCGCGCACCTGGTCGACGCTGTCGAGCCCGTTGATGCGCCGCATGAACTCCGCATTGCGCGGCAGCCACGGCGCCTTGTCGCGAACCGATTGTCGATAGCGCGCGACGGCGTCCAGCGTGGCGGAGTCCTCGAACGTCATCGGCAGGTGGACGACGCGCGTCTCGACCCGCATCTCGTCGACGCGGGGCAGCCGGGCCTCGGCCTCGAGCAGCGCTTCGACCAGCTTCGTCTGCGTCGCGATGCGGCTGTCGTAGTGGACCTGCAGCGAGCGCACGCCGGGCGACAGCTCGAGGATGCCCGACACCGGACGCGCCTTCAGCTCTTCCATCAACGCGTGGATGCGGAAGCGGAGGTTCAGGTCGAGAACGGCCTCGCCGTATTCGATCAGCACGTAGCGATCGCCCGCCTGCCGATAGACCACCTTCGGCGTGTCGTCCGCGGCCGGCATCGAGACCAGGATCGCGTCGGCCACCGGCACCGGACGGGTCGGCGCGCCCGATGGTTCGGGCCCCCGCGACCGGAGGCCCAGCGCATCGTCGTCGCGGCAGACGAGTCGATCCAGCGCCGCGTCCTGCGACAGCTCGAGCGCGAGCGCCGCGTCGAAGCTCATGCGGACGAAGCGGATCGTGTCGCCCGGCTTGACCTGGCCGACCTTCCACAGCTCGCCTTTCGCGATCGTGACCGGACACACGAAGCCGCCGAGGCTCGGCCCGTCGCGCGTCAGGATCACCGGCATGTCGCCGGTGAAGTTGACGCTGCCGATCGCGTACTCGCAGTCGTGCACGTTCGACGGATGCAGCCCCGCCTCGCCGCCGTCGCTGCGCGTCCACGTCGGCTTCGGACCCACCAGCCGGATGCCGAGGCGGTTCGAGTTGTAGTGCACGGCCCAGTCGCTCGCGAAGAAGGTCTCGACCGCGTCGACCGTGAAGAAGTCCGGCGCGCTGTGCGGGCCGATCAGGCAGCCGATCGTCCACCGCGACGGGTACGACGCGACCATCGACGCGGGGGCGGCCGTCGGCTCGTACTCGGGCATCGGCGCATGGGCGGTCGCGCGGGCTTCGGGCGACAGCCCGCTCACGAGCCGCAACTGGTCCTGCGCGCGCAGCGGCCGGCCCGCGTGTCCACCGAACCGACCGAGCGCGAACGTCGACTTGCTACCTAGGTACACCGGTACATCGATACCGTCTCGCACCGCGAGGTAGGTCCGGCAACCGGTGGTGGCGCGGCCGATCGTCAGCGTCCGGCCGCGCGCGACGGCCACCGGTTCGTTGAACGGGACCGGCCGATCGTCGAGCATCGCCGGCGTCGGCGCGCCGGTCAGCGCGATCAGCGCGTCGTCGTGGAAGAGCAGCGTCGGGCCGACGATCGTGCATTCGAGCGCCGCGGCCGAACGATGGTTGCCGACGATGCGGTTGGCGAGGCGGAATGCGAAGTCGTCCATCGGCCCCGACGGCGGCACGCCGATGTCCCAGTAGCCGACGCGGCCCGGGTAGTCCTGCACCGTGGTGTAGGTCCCGGGAGAGACCACCTCGATTACGGCCGGCACGAAGTCGAAGGTGGCGAGGAACTGTGTCGACACCGCGCCGCTCGCGAACGCGGGCGTGGCGAGGATGGCCTGCAGGTAGTCGAGGTTGGTCGCGATGCCCGAGATGCGCGTCGTCGCGAGCGCCCGGCGCAGGCGCATCAGCGCATCGGCGCGATCGTCGCCGTGCGCGATGATCTTCGCGATCATCGGGTCGTAGTGCGGGGTGATCTCGGTGCCGGTCGCGACCCAGGTGTCGACCCGCGCGTCGGACGGGAACACGACTTCGGTCAGCGTGCCCGGCGACGGCTGGAAGTTTCGCGATGGATCCTCCGCGTACACCCGCACCTCGATCGCCGCGCCGACGAGCGGCGGGCGCTCGAGCACGATGTCCTCGCCCGCCGCGATGCGGACCATCCACTCGACGAGATCGAGTCCGGTGACCGCCTCGGTGACCGGATGCTCGACCTGCAGCCGCGTGTTGACCTCGAGGAAGTAGAAGACGTCGGCCGCCTCGTCGTAGACGAACTCGACCGTGCCGGCCGAGCGGTACGACACCGCCTCGCCGAGCGAGACGGCCGCGGCGAGCAATGCCTCGCGCGTGGCCGCCGGCAGGCGCGGGGCCGGCGTCTCCTCGACGACCTTCTGGTTGCGGCGCTGGATCGAGCAGTCCCGTTCGCCGAGCGCGATGACGCGTCCCTTGCCGTCGCCGACGATCTGCACTTCGACGTGACGGGCGCGATCGACGAAGCGTTCGACGAAGACGCCGGCGTCGTCGAAGAAGCTCGCGCCCATCCGCTTGACCGACTCGAAGGCCTCGACCAGCGCGGCCTCGTCTTCGCAGCGCCTGAGCCCGATGCCGCCGCCGCCGGCGGTGCTCTTCAGCATCAACGGATAGCCGATGCGGGTCGCCGCCTCGAGCGCCTCGTCGAGACTCGTCAGCAGCTTCGTGCCCGGCGCGAGCGGGACGCCGGCGGCCTCGGCGATCTCGCGCGCCGCGTGCTTGAGGCCGAAGCGCCGCATCTGGTCGGGCGTCGGGCCGATGAACGCGATCCCGGCGGCTTCGCAGGCTTCCGCGAAGCCGGCGTTCTCGGAGAGGAAGCCGTAGCCGGGGATGATCGCGTCGGCGCCGGTCACCTTCGCCGCGGCGAGGATGGCCTCGACGTTCAGGTAGCTCGCCGACGGCGCGGCCGGTCCGATGGCGACGGCTTCGTCGGCGGCGCTCACGTGCGCGCTGTCGCGGTCCGCGTCCGAATGGACCGCGACGCTCGGCACCTTCATGCGCGCGAGCGTGCGCGCGATGCGCACGGCGATCTCCCCGCGGTTGGCGATCAGGACTTTGCGGAACATGGTCGACGGCTCTCCGTGGATGATCGATTCAGACCGACAGCAGGTCGCGCACGTCGTCGCCTTCCATCTCCGCGCGTTCGCCGGCGCGCACGACCGCGCCGCGCGACAGCACGACGAACCGGTCCGCGAGCGCGTGCGCGAAGTCGAAGTACTGCTCGCACAGCACGATGGCGATGTCGCCGCGCTCGCGCAGCATGCGGACGACGCGCTCGATGTCCTTGATGATCGACGGCTGGATGCCCTCGGTGGGCTCGTCGAGGATGATGAGCTTCGGGTCGGCGACCATCGCGCGCGCGATCGCGAGCTGCTGCTGCTGGCCGCCCGACAGGTCGCCTCCCCGCCGGCCGAGCATCTCCTTCAGCACCGGGAAGAGCTCGAAGACCTCGCCGCCGATGCGCTTCGCCTGGCGCGACGACTTCGTCGCCATCCCCATGTGGATGTTCTCTTCCACCGTGAGCCGCGGGAAGATCTCGCGGCCCTGCGGCACGTAGGCGATGCCGCGCGCGGCCCGCGCGTGCGGCGACAGCCGCGTGATGTCCGTGCCGTCGAACACGATCCGCCCGCTCGCGACCGGCAGCACGCCCATCATGCATTTCAGCAGCGTCGTCTTGCCGACGCCGTTGCGGCCGAGCAGCGCCGTGCAGCGACCCTTCTCGGCGGTGATCGACACGCCGCGCAGCGTGTGGCTGCCGCCGTAGTACTGGTCGATGTTCTCGACGCTCAGCATGTCGATGCGCCATCGCGGCGACGGCGTCGGACCGGCGCGAAGCGGTCGGTCGAAGGGCGCAATACGGCGCGGGCTCGCCGGCCATCCGGGGACCGCGGCGAAGGCATCGCGTTCATCGTCCGAGATAGACCTCGATCACCCGCTCGTCGGCCTGCACGTCGGCCATCCTGCCTTCGGCCAGCACCGAGCCTTCGTGCAGCACCGTGACCTTGCCGCTGCCCGCGATCGCGGCGACGAAGTCCATGTCGTGCTCGACCACCATCATCGAGTGCCTGCCGCGCAGTTCGTCGAGCAGTTCGGCGGTGCGCTCGGTCTCGGCGTCGGTCATGCCCGCGACCGGCTCGTCGAGCAGCAGCAGTCGCGGCTCCTGGATCAGCAGCATGCCGATCTCGAGCCACTGCTTCTGGCCGTGCGACAGCAGGCCCGCGGGCCGCGCCGCCGAGTCCTGCAGGCGGATCAGCTCGAGCATCGCGTCGATCGCATCGCGCTGCTCGCCGGGCAGCCGCGCGAACAGCGTCGCCCGCAGCGTCGGCACGACGCGCTTGTCGGTCTTCATCGCGAGCTCGAGGTTCTCGTGGACGCTGTGGTTCTCGAACACCGTCGGCCGCTGGAACTTCCGGCCGATGCCGGCCCGCGCGATCTGCGGCTCCGACAGCTTCGTCAGGTCGATGGTCTGGCCGAAGAAGACGGTGCCGGCGTCGGGTCGCGTCTTGCCGGTGATGACGTCCATCATCGTCGTCTTGCCGGCGCCGTTCGGCCCGATGATGCAGCGCAGCTCGCCGACCCCGATGTCGAGCGTCAGCGCGTTCAGTGCCTTGAAGCCGTCGAAGCTCACGCTGATCGCGTCGAGATACAGGATCGCGCCGTGGCGCGTGTCGACGCCGTCCTCGACGACGCGGCCGTAGCTGGCCTCGCCGTCGCCGAACGCCGCTTCGCCGTCGTCGCCGGCGACGTGGGCGCGAAAGCCGATGACCTCGCTCACGAGCCGGACACCATGGCGTCCCCGGTCGAGCCGGCGGGCGACGCGGGCCGGCTCGACAGCGGAGCGGTGGGAGACGGCGACGGCGGAGCTTCCGCCATCACGCTCGCGGTCGAGGTCTTCGCATCGAAGAGCTTGCGGAACAGCCCGACGATGCCCTGCGGCAGGAACAGCGTGACGAGCACGAACACGAGGCCGAGCGCGTAGAGCCAGATCTCGGGGAAGCCGGTCGTGAGCCAGGTCTTCAATCCGTTGACGACACCGGCGCCGATGATCGGTCCGATCAGCGTGCCGCGTCCGCCGGTCGCGACCCAGATCACCATCTCGATCGAGTTCGGCGGCGACATCTCGCCGGGATTGATGATGCCCACCTGCGGCACGTACAGCGCGCCCGCGAGGCCGCAGACGACCGCGCTCAACGTCCACACGAAGAGCTTGAACCAGAGCTGGTCGTAGCCGACGAACATCAGGCGGCTCTCGGCGTCGCGCACCGCGGTCAGCACGCGGCCGAACTTCGACCGCATCAACGCGCGGGCCGCGACCAGCGTCGCGAACAGGAAGGCGAGGGTGACGAGATACAGCACAGCCCGCGTCGATGCCGCGGTGATCGGAAAGCCGAGGATGCGCTTGAAGTCGGTGAAGCCGTTGTTGCCGCCGAAGCCGGTCGCGTTGCGGAAGAAGAGCAGCATCGCCGCGAAGGTCATGGCCTGCGTGATGATCGAGAAGTACACGCCCTTGATGCGCGATCGGAACGCGAAGTAGCCGAACACGAACGCGAGCAGGCCGGGGACGAGGACGACCAGCAGCATCGCGTACCACCAATGGTCGGTGAACGACCAGAACCACGGATAGGCCTTGTAGTCGAGGAAGACCATGAAGTCCGGCAGGTCCGACTGGTAGGCGCCCTCGCGGCCGATCGCGCGCATCAGGTACATGCCGTGGGCATAACCGCCGAGCGCGAAGAAGAGGCCGTGGCCGAGCGACAGGATGCCGGTGTAGCCCCACACCAGGTCGAGCGCGAGCGCGGCGATCGCGTAGCACATGAACTTGCCGAGCAGCGCGACGAGGTAGGACGACACGTGCAGCGCGCTGTCGGCCGGCACGAAGACGTTCAGCAGCGGCAACGCGGCGAGCACCACGGTCGTCGCGACGAGGCCGGTCCAGACCGGCGTCGTGAAGAGCCGTGGTCGCGGCGGGGCGTACGAGACGGTGCGCGGGCTCGTCATCTCAATCGACGCTACGGCCCTTGAGGGCGAAAAGACCTTGCGGGCGCTTCTGGATGAACAGCACGATGACGACGAGGATCATGATCTTCGCGAGGACCGCGCCCGCGACCGGCTCGAGGAACTTGTTGGCCTCGCCGAGCCCGAGCGCCGCGATGATCGTGCCGGCGAGCTGGCCGACGCCGCCGAGCACGACGACCATGAACGAGTCGACGATGTAGCCCTGGCCGAGGTCGGGACCGACGTTGCCGAGCTGCGAGAGCGCGACGCCGCCGAGGCCCGCGATGCCGCTGCCGAGCCCGAAGGTCAGCATGTCCACGCGGCCGGTGGGGACGCCGACGCAGTCGGCCATGCGCCGGTTCTGCGTGACGGCGCGCACGAAGAGGCCGAGCCGCGTACGGTTGAGGAGCGCCCACACCAGCAGCACGACGAGCAGCGCGAAGATCACGATGACGATGCGGTTCCACGCGAGCACCACGCCGCCGAAGACCGTGATGCCGCCCGACATCCACAGCGGGTTCGAGACCTCGACGTTCTGCGCGCCGAAGATCGATCGCACCGCCTGCTGGAGGATCAGGCTGATGCCCCAGGTGGCCAGCAGCGTCTCGAGGGGTCGGCCGTAGAGCCAGCGGATGACGCCGCGTTCGAGCGCCATGCCGATCGACGCCGACACGACGAAGGCGACCGGCAGCGCCGCGACGACGTACCACTCGAGCGCGGCGGGCAGATAGCTGCGGAAGACGCCCTGCACGAGATAGGTCGAATAGGCGCCGATCATCAGCAGCTCGCCGTGGGCCATGTTGATGATCCCCATCAGGCCGAACGTGATCGCGAGGCCGAGCGCCGCGAGCAGCAGCACGCTCGCGAGGCTGATTCCGTAGAACGCGTTGCCGAGGTACTCGGCACGCGCGACCCGTCCGTTGACTGCCTTCAGCGACAGCGCGGCCGCGCTCCGCACGCCCGCGTCGGGTTCGGCGTAGCGACCCTGCGCGTCGGGCTCCGCGAGCGCGGCGAGGAGCGGCCGCACGGAGGCGTTGGGACTCTGCGCCAGACGTTCGGCCGCGGTCCGGCGCACGGCCGGGTCCGGGCTCTTCAACTCGAGCACGGACGCGGTGAGCGCGAGCGACCCGCGCGTCGCATCGTCCTTCTCGGTCTCGAGCGCGCGGCGGACGAGCGGCAGCTGCTCGACGTCGGCGGCCTGTTCGAGCGCCTTCGCGCCGGCGCGTCGCCCCGACACGTCGGGCGACAGCAGTTGCAGTCCCGAGTCCGCGGCGTCGAGCGCGCCGCGCAGGCGGTTGTTGATGGTGAGGTTGTCGGCGCCGTCGGGCAGTGCGAGCTTCTCGCCGGTGACCGGGTCGACGGCCCGGCCGTCCGCATCGGCGACCAGCACGCGTCCTTCGGCCGTCACGTAGACCGTCTCGTCGCGCAACGCCTTCAGCATCGCGATGGAGTCGGCGGTCGCGAGCGTGCCGAGCTTCGCGATCGCCGAGACCTTCTCGTCGGAGTCGTCGCTGGCCAGCAGCTCGACGAGCGCGGGGTCGAGCGCGGCGTGGGCCGCGCCGAACACCGTCGTCGCCGCCAGCGCGACGACGGCTCGTGCGAAGAGGCGCGCCCATCCTCCTGCCGGCCGTCGGGTCACGGAGGAGGTGTCCCGACCCGGGATAACGGCGTCCACGACCGCGATCGTCAGGAGCCCGTCACCGGGAGGCCGACAGTTCCGGCTCGTCCTTCTTCTTGTCGTTGCCCGCGACGAAGGGACTCCACGGCTGCGCCTTGATCGGCTCCTTGGTCTTCCACACGACCTTGAACTGGCCGTCGGGCTGGATCTCGCCGATGAAGACCGGCTTGTGGAGGTGATGGTTCTTCGCGTCCATCGAGATCGTGAAGCCGTCCGGCGCCTTGAAGGTCTGGCCGGCCATCGCCGCGATCACCTTGTCGGTGTCGGTGGACTTGGCCTTCTCGACCGCCTGCTTCCACATGTTGATGCCGACGTAGGTCGCTTCCATCGGGTCGTTGGTCACGACCGTGGCGGCGTTGGGCAGCTTCTTGTCGATCGCGTAGGCCTTGTACTTCTTGATGAACTCGGCGTTGACCGGGTTCTTGATCGACTCGAAGTAGTTCCATGCCGCGAGCTGGCCGACCAGCGGCTTCGCATCGACGCCGCGCAGCTCCTCCTCGCCGACCGAGAACGCGACGACCGGGACGTCGGTCGCCTTGATGCCCGAGTTGCCGAGCTCCTTGTAGAACGGCACGTTGGAGTCGCCGTTGATGGTCGACACCACCGCGGTCTTCTTGCCGGCCGACGAGAAGGTCTTGATCTTCGCGATGATGGTCTGGTAGTCGCTGTGACCGAACGGCGTGTACTCCTCCATGATGTCGTCGTCGGCGACGCCCTTCGACTTCAGGAACGCCCGCAGGATCTTGTTGGTCGTGCGCGGATACACGTAGTCGGTGCCGAGCAGCACCCAGCGCTTGGCGTTGCCGCCTTCCTTGCTCATCAGGTACTCGACGGCCGGGATCGCCTGCTGGTTCGGCGCCGCGCCGGTGTAGAACACGTTCTTCTCGAGCTCCTCGCCTTCGTACTGGACCGGATAGAACAGCAGCCCGTTGAGTTCCTTGAAGACCGGGTTGACCGACTTCCGCGACACCGAGGTCCAGCAGCCGAAGACGACCGCGACCTTGTCCTGCGAGATCAGCCCGCGCGCCTTCTCGGCGAATTTCGGCCAGTCGGAAGCCGGGTCGACGACGACCGCCTCGAGCTGCTTGCCCATCACGCCGCCCTTGGCGTTGATCTCGTCGATCGTCATCAGGGCCACGTCCTTCAGCGACGTCTCCGAGATCGCCATCGTGCCGGACAGCGAATGCAGGACGCCGACCTTGATGGTGTCGGCCGCGACGGCGGTCGTCGCGATGGCGAAGCCCGCGGCAGCGAGCGACGCCGCGAGCGTCGTGCGAATGAAGCTTCTTCTGCGCATGTCGATTCCCCTTTGCGATGCGCCCGCCGGTTCGGAAGGAAGCATCCCTGCGGCGGGCATCCGGCAGGGGGCTTCGAGATACGTGAGGGAGGGTCGCGTCATCGGCGCGCGGCGAGGAAGGCGCGCCAGCCGCCGTGGTCGCTGATGTCTTCCGCACCGGCGATCGCGGCCGCTTCGCAGAGGAAGCCCTGGGCCGTCGAGCCGTCGGCCAGCACGATCGAGCCGATGCCGAGCGGCGCGGGGACGGCCGCGACGAACGAACCGTAGTGTTCGAGCGGCATCGACCACACCTCGGCCTCGATCGCGACACCGTCGCTCGCGACGCGCACGAGGCCGGGCTTCGGCGGCGTGGTGCCCGGCAACGCGTGGAGGCGATAGCGCGGTGCGGTCGCGACCTTCGCCACGAAGCGCGCGCCGCGTTCGACCAGCTGGGCGTTGAGCGGCAGGCCCGACAGATGGGCGCCGACCACGACGACGTCGACCGTGGTTCCGCTCGACGTCGGCAGCGCGAGCGTGCGGGGCGGCGGCAGCGGGCGACCGGTCGCACCGGCCGCGAGACCGGTCGCATGGTGATAGCGCTGCGCGAGGTCGGCGAGGCGCAGGTCGCTGCCGGCCGGACCGATCAGCGTGATGCCGAACGGGAGGCCGTTCGACAGCATCGACGACGGCACCGCGATGGCGGCCATGTCGAGCAGGTTGACGAAGTTGGTGTAGGTGCCGAGGTTGCGGTTGAGCCCGACCGGATCGGCCTGCAGCTCGGTGATCGTGTAG
>CALMOR010000244.1:0-21339 GCA_937872165.1 uncultured Burkholderiales bacterium
TCATGCGCGTCGCATTCGGGGAGCGTGGACGTTTGCCGATGTTAAGCGATTTGATGGGAGCTGACGAGGCGCGTCCGATGCGTCCGGCTGAACGCTGTCCGTGCCGGCCTCGCACTCGACCGGTTCGCGCGACTGCACCGTGGCGCGGTACCGGTTCGGCGTCGTGCGCAGGTGGCGCCGCATCGTGTTGCTCAGGTGCTGCTGGTTCGCGAAGCCGCATTCCTGCGCGATCTGCGCCAGGCTCAGGCACGAATGGGCGAGCAGGTCGGTCGCGCTTGCCAGACGAAGCGAGACCACGAACTGGTGCGGCGAATGTCCGGTCTGCTCCCGGCACAGCGCGGCGAAGCGAGCGGGCGACAGGTCGACCCGGTTGGCCAGGTCGGCCACGAGGATGCGCTCGGACAGGTTCGCTTGCACGTAGTCGCGCAGTTCGCCGAGCATCCGCGGTGTCAGCGGATCGGCGGAGTTCGACGTGAGACGCAGGTGGCGCGCGACGCGGACCAGCAGCACGCGAGCCAGGCTGTCGGCGACTTCGGCGTCGTAGATGCCGGGACTGCCGAGTTCGTCGACGAGCGCGTCGACGAGGTTGCGGATGCCCGGGACCTGGACGTTCGATGCCCATTGCGTCTGCAGGCACGCGGTCGAGTCCAGTCCGTCGTCGAATACGTCGGCGTGGAAGAACAGCGTCATGTGCCGGCTCGGAGACTTCTTGTGCCAGTGCACCGGCACGCCGGCCGGCGCGAGAAACAACGAATACCGCTCCGCGGCGAAGTCGTGGCCCTCTTCGCCTTCGCGTCCGCCGCTGACGCTCGAGCGGGTCAGGTTGATCGCGAGCCGACCGACGGGCAGCTCCGGCACGTGCAGGTCGCAAGGCGGCGTCTTGTAGAGCGCCGTGCACACCGCAGCCCGCTCGCCACAGCGCATCAGCGTCCGGATCTCATGGCCACCGACGGGCAGGAGCACGCGGCGATATCCGTCGACCCCGCTCTGGACCTGGTCGCGCGGACCGGCGGCCAGGATCTGTTCCCCTTCCTTCGAACTCGACATCCGTGTGTCCCCCGTGCCGGCGCTTTGCAAAAATGAGATGCCACTCCGCGATGTCGGCGACTCTTTATGCAATACGGCGAAGCGCGTCGCTGAATCAATGCCGTCTCCGCTCGCTGGGCCCGGAAGCGGAGGCAGTGGCCCCGATGGGTCGCGCCGAGTTGTCCGATCTTTCACGTGTTTGCCGTCACGCAATGCCG
This sequence comes from uncultured Burkholderiales bacterium, assembly GCA_937872165.1. Taxonomy (GTDB): domain Bacteria; phylum Pseudomonadota; class Gammaproteobacteria; order Burkholderiales; family Burkholderiaceae_D; genus CAHJXF01. The sequence continues at coordinate 1,245 of CALMOR010000244.1, forward strand.
TATCGCAATGCCGTATCGCCAAGGCGGGCCGGTGTCTCTCAAATCGTCTTAGAAGGGAAGGACCATCATGATCACGCCTCTGCGCGCAACGTTGCTCGGCTGCCTCACGTTGCTCGGTACCGCTGCGATGGCCGACCTCGCGGATGAAAGCAGCGATTCGCGCGCGCGCTACGAACGTCCGGGCGACGCCGCCGAAGCCGCTCGTCTGCGCGCCTTCGTCGACCGGCAGGTGGGCGGCATCAGGCGACTGATGGTCCCGGCCCGCGACGCCGATATCCCCGGTGCCCAGCTGCCGGACGGCACCGACGCCAGCTCGAACCCGCGCTATGCGATGACCGAGGCGAAGCGCTACCTCGGCAAGCAGCTCTTCCATGATCCGGTCCGCACCGCACGCATCATCCCGGCCTTCGGTGGCATCCCCGCCACGCGACAGACCGGGTCCTGCGCCAGCTGCCACCAGGGCGAGTCGTCTTCGAAGTCGGGGACGCTGATCAACCTGAACGTCGGTGGCGAAGGGCGGGGGTACACTGATGCCGAGGGCCGCTTCGTCCCGCGCCGACGCCCACGGGTGGACATCCTGCCCCGGCTGAGGAGCACGCCTCTGTTCCCGGGAGACGCGCTGGTGGACGAGTTGCCCACGCTGTCGGATCTCTTCTCGATAGCCGGAGTCTCGGTCCCGGGCCGCGATCGCAAGCTGCCCGATCCCGGAACGCTGCTGCGGACCGGCCGGCTCGACGCCCTCGACAGCGTCGCGCGGAACGCGCCGGGTGTCCTCGGCGCCGCATTCAACAACCGCGTCTTGCTGGCGGGCTTCGCCGGCGAGCCGGACGCATCGCCGGGCGGCAACAACCCGTTCAACGACCCCGCGCAGGAAAGCGTCGCGCTGCTGCTGCTCGACGCGCACCGCATGCTCGACTTCCAGTCGGCCGAACTGCAGAAGATCCCCGCTTATCGGAAGCTCTTCCGGGACGCCTTCCCGACCGAGGCGGCGCAAGCGGACGCCGCCGGCGACCTCAACCTGCTCATCAACGATCAGACGGTGCTGCGTGCGACGGCGACCTTCATGCGCTCGTCGGTCACTCGCGACACGCCGTGGGACCGTTTCCTCGCCGGATCGAATCGTGCGCTGACCGATGAACAGCAGCGTGGCGCCAAGCTCTTCTTCACGGCCGCCGACAAGGGCGGTGCCGGCTGCTACAGCTGCCACAGCGGCCCGATGCTCAACAAGCAGGTCGACGACCCGGACGTTGCGGGGGTGGGCCGGTTCGTCGAAGAGAACTTCTTCAACATCGGGCTCGGCGACCATCCGGTCCAGGCGCTCAATCGTCTGGCGCGGAACGACCCCCACTTCATCGACGAAGGTCGACGCGAGATCACGGGACGCGACAGCGACCTCTACAAGTTCCGGGTCGTGACGATGCGCCAGCTGAAGGACGCTCGCTTCTACACGCACAGCGGCGAGTTCTCGAACATCCGCGACGTGGTCCAGTACTTCAATGCCGGCGTGCCACGTAACGCCCAGACCGGAGCCGCGTCGACGTTGAGCACGCGCTTCACCCATCCCCGCGGGCCCGGGTCGCAGCGCGGGCTCGGTCTGAGTCGCAGTCAGGTCGACGACCTCACCGAATTCCTCGACAACGGGCTCTACGATCCTGCGTTCGCGCACTTCGATCCGAAGTCGCCGACGCCGTTGTTCCAGCTCAGCCCGCCGGATATCACGTACTCGGTCTACCGGCCGGAGCTCGCCGCGCTCGGTGCCGTCGACGGGCTCCCGATCAGCGGTCTGGCTCAGGACAACAACGATCCGCTGTCCAGGCGCGACGCCGGTCTCGAGTTCCTCAACGTGACTTCGCAGGCGGTACCGCGACTGGTGACGTCGAAAGATCTCGGGGGCGGCCTGCAGGAGGACGTGTACCGCATCACGAACAACGGCACGACCGTGGTCGACACGCACCTGCTGGTGATCGCCCAGGTCGACTCACGCCGCAACCGGCTGCTGAACGCGAGCGGCACGACGAAGGCAGGCGAAGGTTATATCCGTGTGTTCCTGCCCGACGGCGTGCTCAATCCCGGCCAGAGCATCACCGAGCGACTGGTCTTCCGGCTGCCGCCCAACACTCGTCGGCTGAACTACAACCTGGTGCTGCTTTCGGGCCAGGGCAACCCCTGAGAGCGCCTTCCGCCGAGCGCGCGACGCGCCGGCGGAAGGAGAGGCTGCACCGGATTTGCCTGGTGGTCGCTGTCGATCCCGTACGAGGCGACGCGGCCGCGTCGTGGACCGGATGGGTCGTGCAGCGATCGAAGCGCGGGCCGCGTGCCCCGTCGATCGGCCTGGTCACAGGCTTCCGATCTCGCCCGTTGCCGAGTCGACTGCCAGCTTCGGCTCCGACGCGATCGACGCGAGGTCGGGAATGCTCGACAGGTCGGTCTTCAGGTAGAGGATCGCGGCCATCGTGAGGACGAGCGTGCCCATGCCGGCGAACGTCTCGCGCAGGCCGAACGCTTCGGCGGCGTGGCCGGCCGCCAGCGCGCCCAGAGGTCCGGCGGCCACGGTGAAGAACCGCATCGTCGCGGTCATGCGGCCGAGCAGCGCGTCGGGGGTCACGGCCTGTCGCAGGCTCGCATAGTTGATCCAGTACAGCATGACCCCGAAGTCGAACACGAAGAGCGCGACGCCCAGCGTCGCGAGCGCGTGATCGCTCTTCGGCACGACCGCGAGGATCATCCATGCGACGGCCGAGCATCCGACGCCCAGCAGGATCGGCACGCCGGTGCCGAGCCGACGCGTCACATGGCGTGCCGCGACCGCCGACAGCAGGGCGCCCGCGCCGCCGATCATGTGGGCCGCTCCCAGTTCGCCGGCGGACAGGCCGAGCTCGCGCGTGGCGTAGAGCGTCTGCAACGCGGTCCATCCCTGGAAGACGACGAACCATGAAGTGGACACGAGCGTCAGCGGCCGCAAAACCGGATGCCCGAGCACCAGCGCCAGACCCTCGCGGATCTCGCGCCACATGTTCGCGTCGTGGCGCACGACCGGCCGCCGCTCGGCGTGGCGCATGCGCGACAGCACCGCGAGCGACACGACGAAGGTCATGCAGTCGAACAGGATCGCGAACGGCGCGGTCAGCCACTGGATCAGGAGTCCGGCCAGGCCCGGACCCGTGAGGCGCGCGGTCGATTCCGCGCCGATGAAGAGACTGTTGGCCTCGATCAGTCTCTCGCGTCCGGCGAGCTGCGTCAGGAAGACCTGTACCGCGCTGCCGACGAACACGAAGACCGTGCCCAACACGAAGCCCACGACGTACATCAGCGTCATCGACAGACGGCCCGCCAGCGCGGCGATCGGGATGCTGGCCAGAGCGACGCAGATCGTGATCTCGCAGACGACCACGATCGGGAACTTGCGCACGCGATCGATCAGCACTCCCGCATGCAGCGAGAAGAGCGAGAACGGAAGCGCCTCGAGCGCGACGAGGAGACCCATCTGACGCGGCGTCGCGTCGAGCAGCAGGATCGCGGTCAGCGGCAATGCGAGCATCGTCGTCTGGCTGCCGAAGCTCGTGACCGTCGACGAGATCCACAGCAGGCGGAAGTCGCGCTGCGCGAGCAGGCCTGCACGCCCGAGCGTGAGCAGCTTCTGCAGTCCCATCGCCAGTCGCACCTTCATCGCGTCTTCTCGCGCTCCGCCGCGTCGTCCGTTCGAGGTCGCCCCGTATACTTTCGCGCTTCGCTTCCGTCCGCGGACGCCGCCGCGCCGAAGCGCCTTCGGCCGCGCCGCCCGCCGTCCATGTCCGAACCTCTCGCGCGCTGCGAACTCATCATCAAGGGCATCACCCGCAGCGGCGCAACGTTTCGTCCCGGCGACTGGGCCGAACGTCTGTGCGGAGTGCTCGCCGCGTATCGTCCCGGCTACGTCGCCACCCGCGGTCCGGTGTTCGGGTACTCGCCCTACGCGCAGCCGACGATGATCGCGGGCATCCGCGCCGTCCTCGTCGACCCCCGGCTGCACGGCCTCGAGCCGCGCGCATGGGACTTCGTCGTCGGTTTCGCCCGCGACAACGATCTCGTCACGATGGACGCGTCGGACCTCGTGGCCGCACCGACCCTTCCCGACATCCCGCCCGCCGCCGGCTGAGCGCGAAAAAAAAGGCGCACCGGTGTGCGCCTTCTTCTGCCGGGTGCGACCCGGTGACGCGACGACTCAGGCGCTGAGTGCTTTCACCGCGGCTGCCAGACGGCTCTTGTGTCGTGCTGCCTTGTTCTTGTGGATGATCTTCTTGTCCGCGATGCGATCGATGATCCCCGTCGACTTGCGGTACTGCGCCGTGGCCGCTGCGACGTCGCCGGCGGCGATCGCCTTGCGCACGGCCTTGACGGCGGTACGGAAGGCAGAGCGCAGGCTGGAGTTGTGGGCGTTCTGTGCGGCGCTCTGATGCGCGCGCTTCTTTGCTTGTGCGGAATTGGCCATGAGACTCGGTTGCGGCGCGAGCGCCAGCGGACTGAAGGAGGACGCGCGAAAACTGCGAAGCTCGCGATTCTAGCGGCGTCGAGGACAAACCGCAAGCGCCCGCTGCAGCGGCGACCCGGGGGCGGGGCCGCGGAGACGGCGCCCCTATAATCCGCGCGATGAATCTGCTCCGCGTGCTGGCCACCGTCAGCGGGATGACGATGGTTTCGCGCGTGACCGGTCTGGTGCGCGAGAACCTGATGGCGCGCATCTTCGGCGCGAGCGTCGCGACCGACGCGTTCTTCGTCGCCTTCCGCATTCCCAATCTGCTGCGTCGCCTCTTCGCCGAAGGGGCGTTCTCCCAGGCCTTCGTTCCGATCCTCGGCGAGTTCAAGGCGCAGCGCAGCGCCGACGAGACCCGCGCCCTCGTCGATCACGTAGCCACGGTGCTGACCTGGGTGCTGCTCGCCGTGACCCTGGTGGGCATCGTCGCGACGCCGGCGGTCGTGTGGCTGCTCGCCGGCGGCCTGAAGTCGGATCGCTGCGGCATCGCGACCGCGAGCGGCGTCGTCGACGACGGCTTCGACCTCGCGGTCCTGCTGACGCGCTTCATGTTCCCGTACATCGCGTTGATCGGGCTCGTGGCCGGCGCCTCGGCCATCCTCAACACGTGGCGGCGCTTCGCGGTTCCGGCGTTCACGCCGGTGCTGCTGAACCTTTCGTTCATCGCCTGCTCGCTCTTCGTCGCGCCGCACGTCGACCCGCCGGTCCTGGCGCTCGCGCTCGCGGTCGTGATCGGCGGCATCGCGCAACTCGCCTTCCAGATCCCGGCGCTGGTCCGCGTCGGGATGCTGCCGCGCATCGGCTTCGGGCTGAAGATCGCCTTCGCGGACCCGGGCGTGCGGCGCGTGTTGAAGCAGATGGTGCCCGCGACGTTCGCCGTGTCGATCGCGCAGATCAGCCTCATCATCAACACCAACATCGCGTCGCGTCTGGCCTGCGGCAGCGTGTCGTGGATCACCTATGCCGACCGCCTGATGGAGTTCCCGACCGCGCTGCTCGGCGTCGCGCTCGGCACGGTGCTGCTGCCGAGCCTGTCGTCCGCCAACGCCGAAGGCCGGACCGACGAGGTCTCGGACCTGCTCGACTGGGGCATGCGGCTGAGCTTCCTGCTGGCGCTGCCGTCGTCGCTCGGCCTGTGGTTGCTGGCCGAGCCGTTGACCGCGACGCTCTTCCACTACGGCAAGTTCACCGCGCTCGACGTCGCCGCGACCCAGCACGCGGTGACGGCCTACGGCGTCGGGTTGATCGGCCTCATCCTCGTCAAGATCCTCGCGCCCGGCTTCTATGCGCGCCAGGACATCCGCACGCCGGTGAAGATCGGCGTCGTCGTGCTGGTCGGCACGCAGTTGATGAATCTCCTGTTCGTGCCGATGTTCGCGCATGCGGGCCTCGCGCTCGCGATCGGACTCGGCGCCTGCGTCAATGCCGCCATGCTCTTCGTCGGATTGCGCGTGCGCGGGGTCTATCGTCCGAAGGCCGGCTGGCCGGGGTTCGCGGCGCGACTCACGCTCGCCCTCGTCGCGCTCGGACTCTTCCTCGCGTGGAGCGGCACGCGTTTCGACTGGATCGCGCTGAGGGCGGAGCCTGGCCATCGCATCGTCGCGCTCGCCGCGATCGTCGCGGGCGGCACGTCGATCTACTTCGTCGCGTTGTTCGTCGCCGGCATGCGACCCCGGCACTTTCGTCGCGGAACGTAGAACCGTTTCGGTCGGCCGCGATCCGACCGAAGGAGAATCGACCCCGCATGGATCCGACCCGATGACCCCGATCGAGTACTTCGCCACGCTGGTGTCGCAACCCGACGACGGCGAGGACCTGCCGCTGACCGAGGCGGCGCTCGCGATCGGCCAGGACGTCGACCCACGCCTCGACCTCGCGACCGCGCAGTCGGACATCGATCGACTCGCCGCGACGCTGAAGGCGCGGCTGCCCGCGGACGCGGGACAGGTACACAAGCTGCGGCTTCTCAACCGCTACTTCTTCCACGAACTCGGCTTCGCCGGCAACGCGAACGACTACTACGATCCGGCCAACAGCTATCTGTCGAAGGTGCTGGAACGCCGCCGCGGCATTCCGATCTCGCTCGCGATCCTGTTGATGGAGATCGGGCAGCAGGTGGGACTGCCGCTGCGCGGCGTGTCCTTCCCCGGCCACTTCCTCGTCAAGCTCAAGGTGCGGGCGGGCGACCTCTATCTCGATCCGCTGACCGGCGAGTCGCTGTCGCGCGAGCAGCTCGAGGAGCGGCTGTCCGAGTTCCTCGACGCCACGCGGCGCACGGCCGTCGTCGACGAGGCGGACGTCGCGACCGGCAAGCCCGCGGAGATCGACCGCGAGACGCTCGAGTTCGCACTCGGCCGGGCGATGCGCGAAGCATCGTCGCGCGAGATCCTCGCCCGAATGCTGCGCAACCTGAAGGGCATCTATCACGGCCGCAACGACTATCCGCGGCTGCTCGAAGTGCAGAACCGCCTCGTCGTGCTGCTGCCCGACCAGCACGAGGAGCGTCGCGACCGCGGCCTCGTCTACGCGCAGCTCGAGTGTCCGCGCGCGGCGCTCGACGACCTCACGACCTATCTCGACCGTGTGCCCGATGCGCCGGAAGCCAGGGAGATCCGGCGCACGCTCGACGTCCTGCGCGACGCGTCGAGCCGCCTGAACTGACGAGGCCGGGTACGGCGGCTAGCGCGGCGCCATGCGGATCGCGCCGTCGAGGCGAATGGTCTCGCCGTTGATCATCTCGTTCGTGACGATCTGATGGACCAGCTTCGCGTAGTCGGCCGGCGTTCCGAGACGCGACGGGAAGGGGATGCTGGCCGCGAGCGCGTCCTGCACGTCCTGCGGCATGCTCTCCATCATCGGGGTGCGGAAGATGCCCGGCGCGATGGTCACGCAGCGGATGCCGTTGCGGGCGAGGTCGCGCGCGATCGGCAGCGTCATGCCGACCAGGCCGCCCTTCGAGGCCGAATAGGCCGCCTGGCCGATCTGTCCGTCGTAGGCCGCCACCGACGCGGTGTTGACGAGGACGCCGCGCTCGCCGGTGTCCTCGGGGTCGTTCTTCGCCATCGCGTCCGCCGCGAGGCGGATCATGTTGAACGATCCGACGAGGTTGACCATGATGGTCCGCGTGAAGACGTCGAGCGGATGCGGACCGTCGCGTCCGACCGTCTTCATCGCCGGCGCGATGCCCGCGCAGTTGACGAGGCCGGTCAGCTTGCCGGCCGCGACCGCCGCGGCGACGACCGCCTTGCCGTCGGCCTCGCTCGCGACGTCGCAACGCACGAAGGTCTGGCCCAGCTCGGCGGCGACCTTCTCGCCGAGGTCCGCCTGCACGTCGGCGACGACGACCTTCGCGCCATGGTCGGTCAGCATGCGGACGGTGCCCGCGCCGAGCCCCGACGCGCCGCCGGTGACGATGAAGACCTTGCCTTCGATACGCATGCATGCTCCTCGATCGGATGCTGGTGTTCGATGCGACGGCGCGCCGGATGCCCGGGTGTCCTGCGTCGCGGGCCGCGATTCTAGCGCAGCGACTCGGCGTTATCCTGAGCGTCGACGACCCGTCGAAGGACTTCCATGAACGCTCCGCAACCGCTGTCGGCCCGGCCCGCACCCGATGCCGTCTTCAACCAGGTTCCCCCGCTCGCCGACCCCAACCTGTTCACGAGCGACCGCGCGCTCGAAGCCGCGCTGGAGCGCGAAGGCGCCACGGCCGGACGGGACGAGCTGACGCGCATCGGCCGCGAGCTCGCCGATCCGCTCGACGTCGAGCGGGCTCGACAGGCCAACCAGAACCCGCCGGTCTGGAAGAGCTTCGACGCGCAAGGCCGTCGCGTGGATCGCATCGAGTTCCATCCGGCGTGGCACGCGTTGATGGAAGGCATCGTCGCCCGCGGCTTCCACGCGAGTCCCTGGGAACCGGGCGCGGCCGCGACGAAGGGGCGCCGGGCCCACGCCATCCGCGCGGCGGGCTACCTCATGCAGGGACGCGTCGAGCACGGGACGCTCTGCCCGACGACGATGACCTACGGCGCCGTCGCGGCGCTGCGCAGGGACGCATCGGCGGCGCGCGAATGGCTGCCGACGATCCTGTCGCGCGCATACGACCCGAGCGACCGGCCGATCGAGGGGAAGCGCGGTGCGCTGATCGGGATGGGCATGACCGAGAAGCAGGGCGGCTCCGACGTGCGCGCCAACACCACGACGGCCGTGCGTTCGCACGACGGCGGTCATCGGCTGACCGGCCACAAGTGGTTCTACTCGGCGCCGCAATGCGACGCCCATCTCGTGCTCGCCCACGCGAGCGACGCGTCGGGCGGCGACGAGGGGCTGACGTGCTTCGTGGTCCCGCGCTTCGAGCCCGACGGCACGCGCAACGCGGTGCGGGTGCAGCGGTTGAAGGACAAGGTCGGCAATCGCTCCAACGCATCGGCCGAAGTGGAGTTCGTCGAAGCCTGGGGTCGCCGGCTCGGCGAGACCGGGCGCGGCATTCCGACCATCCTCGAGATGGGAACCTACACGCGGCTCGACTGCGTCGTCGGCACGACCGGCATGATGCGCGAGGCCGTGGTCCAGGCGATCCATCACGCGCGTCATCGCAGCACCTTCGGCGTCGCGCTCGTCGATCAGCCGCTGATGACGGCGGTGCTCGCCGACCTCGCCATCGAGTCCGAGGCCGCCACCGCGCTGGCGCTGCGACTCGCACGCGCCTTCGATGCCGAGGACGACGAGAGCGAGACGCTGTTCCGCCGGCTGATGACGTCCGCTTCGAAGTACTGGGTCTGCAAGCGCGGACCCGAACTCGCGGCCGAGGCGATGGAGGTGCTCGGCGGCAACGGCTATGTCGAGGAAGGGCCGCTGGCGCGGCTCTATCGCGAGATGCCGGTGAACTCGATCTGGGAAGGGTCGGGGAACATCATGTGCCTCGACGTGCTGCGGGCGCTGGGCCGTTCGCGAGCGACGGCCCACGTCGTCGTCCACGAGCTCGAACGGGCGCGCGGTCGCCTGCGCCGCTACGACGCGGCGTTCGAGGCGTTCACGGCGACGTTGGCCGAGCGGCGCTTCGACGAGGGTTCTGCGCGCGGGCTCGTGCGTCGCCTCGTCACGCTGGTGCAGGCGTCGCTGCTGTTGAGCAGCGGCTCGACGCTCGTCGCCGAAGCGTTCTGCGAGACCCGTCTCGCGGAGCACGCAGGCTGGGGCGCGGCCTACGGCGAGCTGCCGGCCACGACCGACGCGCGGGGGATCGTCGACAGGGCCTGGTCGGAGCCGTGCTGAATCGTCCGTAGGAAGCCCGATCCGCGGCAACCGCCGTGGTCGTCGGCGGTCCGACTCGATCCGTACAACCGTTCAGGAGACGCTCATGACCATCGATACATCCATCGGCCTCGACGACCCGCGCGAGGACGCGGACAGCAATCCCGTTTCCGGTATCGACGACGAGGCCCGCGAACGGAAGGCGCGCGAGGACGGCGAGAGCGTGATGAACGACGACGCGGGCCACATCGTCACGCGCGAGGACATCGAGGCCGACAACGACCGCAACGTCTCCGCCGACGACGGCGGTCGGTCCGGCACCACGAACAGGATCCGCGACGACTCGATCGACATCGGCGAGTGACGGTTCGTGTCCACGAAGAAGGGGCCGCTCGCGCGGCCCCTTCTTCGTTCGGGTGACTGCTCGATCAGAGCAGCGGCACCATCAGCAGCGCCACGATGTTCATGATCTTGATGAGCGGATTGACGGCCGGACCCGCCGTGTCCTTGTACGGATCGCCGACCGTGTCGCCGGTCACCGCGGCCTTGTGCGCCTCGGATCCCTTGCCGCCGAAGTTGCCTTCCTCGATGTATTTCTTCGCGTTGTCCCAAGCGCCGCCGCCGGTGCACATCGAGATCGCGACGAAGAGACCGGTGACGATGGTCCCCATCAGCATCCCGCCGATCGCCATGCGGGCGGCCTCCGCGCCCATCAGGTAATGCATGACCAGCGCCAGCACGATCGGCGTCGCGAGCGGCAGCAGCGACGGGATCATCATCTCCTTGATCGCCGCCTTGGTCAGCATGTCGACCGCGACGCCGTACTCGGGCTTGCCGGTGCCTTCCATGATGCCCTTGATGTCGCGGAACTGGCGGCGCACCTCGACGACCACGGCCCCCGCGGCGCGGCCGACCGCTTCCATCGCCATCGCGCCGAAGAGATAGGGGATGAGGCCGCCGATGAAGAGGCCGATGATGACGGCCGGCTCGTTGAGGCTGAAGGTGACGGTCTTGCCGGCCGTGTCGAGCGCGTGCGTGAAGTCCGCGAACAGCACCAGCGCGGCCAGACCGGCCGAACCGATGGCGTAGCCCTTGGTCACCGCCTTCGTCGTGTTGCCGACCGCGTCGAGCGGATCGGTGACGTCGCGGATCGCTTCGGGCAGCTCCGCCATCTCGGCGATGCCGCCGGCGTTGTCGGTGATCGGACCGTACGCGTCGAGCGCGACGATGATGCCGGCCATCGACAGCATCGACGTCGCCGCGACCGCGATGCCGTACAGGCCGCCGAGCTCGTAGGCGGCGAAGATCGCGAAGCACACGCAGATCACCGGCCAGGCGGTGGACTTCATCGACACCGCGAGACCCGCGATGATGTTGGTGCCGTGACCCGTGGTGGATGCCTGCGCGACGTAGCGCACCGGCTTGTACTCGGTGCCGGTGTAGTACTCGGTGATCCACACGAGGAGGCCGGTCAGCACGAGGCCGACGACCGACGACAGGTAGAGACGCATGACGAGCGAGACGCCGTCGGCGCGCGCGAGCGATGCGAGGTCGGTCGAGCCGAACACGTAGGCCGTGATCGGATAGAACGCGATCAGCGCCAGCACGCCGGCGACGATCAGGCCCTTGTACAGCGCGGTCATGATCTTGCGACCCGGCGTGTGCTTGACGAAGTAGCAGCCGACGATCGACGCGATGATCGAGAAGCCGCCGAGCATCAGCGGATAGATCACGGACGCGAACTCGGCGCCGCGCATCAACAGCGCGCCGAGCAGCATCGTCGCGATCAGCGTGACCGCGTAGGTCTCGAAGAGGTCGGCGGCCATGCCCGCGCAGTCGCCGACGTTGTCGCCGACGTTGTCGGCGATGACGGCCGGGTTGCGCGGGTCGTCCTCGGGAATGCCGGCCTCGACCTTGCCGACCAGGTCGGCGCCGACGTCGGCGCCCTTCGTGAAGATGCCGCCGCCGAGCCGCGCGAAGATCGAGATCAGGGAAGCGCCGAACGCGAAGCCGATCAACGGCTGGATCGCGTCGTGCAGCAACAGCGGATCGAGCCCGGTCGTCGAGCCGAAGCCGACCAGTACGCCGTAGCAGCCGGCGACACCGAGCAGGCCGAGGCCGACGACCAGCATCCCGGTGATCGCGCCGCCGCGGAACGCGACGTTGAGCGCGGCGTCGAGTCCCTTGCTGGCGGCCTCCGCGGTGCGCACGTTGGCGCGGACCGACACGTTCATCCCGATGAAGCCGGACGCGCCCGACAGCAGCGCGCCGATCAGGAAGCCACCGGCCGTCACCCATCCGAGCACGAAGCCGACGACGAGGAAGATGACGACGCCGACGGCCGCGATGGTGGTGTACTGGCGCTTCAGGTAGGCGGCCGCACCCTGCTGGATCGCGAACGCGATCTCCTGCATGCGGGCGTTACCGGCAGGCAGCCCGAGGATCCAGCTGCGCGACCACACTCCATACGCCACGGCGAGTGCGCCGCAGATCAAGGCGAACCAGAGGCCCGTCGTTCCTGCTTCCATGTCTCCTGCTCCTGTCGTTGCACCGGATCGATCCGGCGTTCATGTGATCGTCGGGGCGCTCGTGCGGCGCCCGGTTGATGCGCTGTCACTCGAGCGCAGCGAACACCCGCGTCCTGATCTCGTCGACCGTGCCGGTGCCCGGCACCTTGCGATAGAGAGGCGCCTCGGGCTCGCCGGCCTGCGAGCCGCGGGCCGCCCAGTCGGAGTAGTAGCTGATGAGGATCTCGGTCTGCGCGTGATAGACCTCGAGGCGTCTGCGCACCGTGGGTTCGAGGTCGTCGTCGCGCTGGAGCAGCGGCTCTCCGGTCAGGTCGTCGCGACCTTCGGTCTTCGGTGGATTGAAGTGGACGTGATAGACCCGGCCGCTGCCGGGATGCACCCGGCGGCCGGTGATGCGCTCGATGATGTCGGAGTCCGGCACCGCGATCTCGAGGACGTGGTCGATCGCGACGCCTGCCCGCTTCATCGCGTCGGCTTGCGGGATGGTCCGGGGGAAGCCGTCGAACAGATAGCCGTTGGCGCAGTCGGGCTGACGAAGCCGGTCTTCGACGAGCCCGATGATGATGTCGTCCGAGACCAGGGCGCCGGTGTCCATCACCTTCTTGGCCGCGATGCCGAGCGGGGTCTGCGCCTTCACCGCGGCTCGCAGCATGTCGCCGGTCGAGATCTGTGGAATGTCGTAGCGCTCGCGGATGAATTGCGCCTGCGTGCCCTTACCGGCGCCTGGTGCGCCGAGCAGGATCAGGCGCATGGAACTCTCTGCATCGCAGTCGTGCCTCGGGGAAGACTCGGGGAGTGGAGTGACCGGCGTGCGACACGATGCAGTCATCGCCTTCGATCGGTCGGCGATCGTGTCGACGAACGGGAGGGATCGGGTGCACCCGGAGCCGCCCGCGCGTCGACGCGAACCTTACCGGATGACTCGGCGCATGGTCAATCGAGAGTCTTCCCTGCGGCACCGCCCATCGATGCGCGGACTCGCGCGAGGTCCTCGGCCGTGTCGACGCCCGCCATCGGCGCGGACGCGGCGGTGAAGACGGCGATGCGATGACCGTGCCAAAGCGCGCGCAGCTGTTCGAGGGCCTCGAGCTTCTCGAGCGGCGCTTCGGGGAGACGCGCGAAGACGCCCAGGAACGCGGCGCGATAGGCATAGAGGCCGACATGGCGCAACGCGAGCACCGCCTGCGACGGATCGCGGTCGCGCTCGAGAGGGATGGGAGCGCGCGAGAAGTAGAGCGCATGTCCGCGCGCGTCGAGCACGACCTTCACGACGTTCGGGTTCTGCAGTTCCTGCAACGTCCCGATGCGATGACAGGCCGTCGCCATCGCGCAGTCGGACGCGTCGGCCAGCGTCTGCGCCACCCGCGTGATCAGGGCCGGGTCGATCAGCGGCTCGTCGCCCTGCACGTTGACGACGATCGTGTCGTCGTCGATCGATCCGTCGCGGATCAGCCCGTCGACGACTTCGCCGATCCGGTCGGTACCCGAGGCGTGGGCGGCGCGGGTCATCGTCGCTTCGTGGCCATGGGCGCGCACGACCCGCGCGATGTCCTCGTCGTCGGTGGCGACGATCACGCGCTTCGCTCCGCTCCGGCCGGCCCGGTCGGCGACGTGGACCACCATCGGCTTGCCCGCGATGTCCGCGAGCGGCTTGTCCGGCAGGCGCGTCGATGCGCGACGCGCAGGTACCACCGCGACGAAGTCGACGGCCGCGGACGGCGACGCGAGCGGCATCCGCGATGCGGCCGGTCAGGCCGCGGCGTCCCGCGCCACCGGATCGGGATCGAGGCGTCGTGCCTCGGACTCGAGCATCACCGGGATGCCGTCGCGGATCGGATAGGCGAGCCGGGCCGCCTCGGACACGAGTTCCTGTCGTGCCTTGTCGTAGGTCAGCGGTCCCTTGGTGACGGGACAGACGAGCAGGTCGAGCAAGCGATGGTCCATGTTCATCTCCTCTTCATTCGGCGTCCGGGACGGACCGCTTGCTGCCGCCGATGTTGCCGAGGACGGCTTCGATCAGCGATCCGTCCATCCGCGCCGACACCGGGATCGCCCACATGCGCGCCTCGTCGAAGCGAGCGCACTTGACCGCGTCCTTCTCGGTCATCAGCACGGCTTCCGAGTTGCGCCGTACGAACGGATTCTCGCGATAGCGATGATGGTCGTCGAGCGGCATGCGATGGAAGCTCAGGCCCAGGCCCTTCAACAGCTTGAAGAAGCGTTGTGGGTTGCCGATGCCGGCCGCGGCCGTGAGACGACGTCCGCGGAAGCTCTCGAGGGTGCGCGTGGTGGCGGGATCGTTGACCCGATAGGCATCGCCGGGCACGAGCTCCATGCGGAACGGCTCGCGCGCCGGGGCGACCCCGGCGGGCAGCTTCGGCAGTGCGGTGGCGGTCCCGTTGAGCACGATCGCGTCGACCTCGGCGACACGCGACAACGGCTCGCGCAGCGGTCCGGCGGGCAGCAGGCGGCCGTTGCCCGCGCCGCGGTCGTCGAAGACCGCGATCTCGAAGTTCCGCGCCAGCGCGTAGTGCTGCAGCCCGTCGTCCGAGAGGATCACGTCGACCTCGGGACAAGCGGCGAGCAGGGCACGCCCGACCTCCGGCCTGTCGCGGCCGACGAAGACCGGCGCCCCGGTCCGCCGTTCGATCAGCACCGCCTCGTCGCCGTAGCGGTCGGCGGCCTCGTCCGACCGACCGTCGACGCGGGCAACGGCATCCTTCGCGCGCGTCTCCCTGCCGCCATAGCCGCGCGAGATGACGCCCGGCGTATAGCCCTCGCTCCGCAAGGCTTCGACGAGCGCGATCACGAGCGGCGTCTTGCCCGAGCCGCCGACCGTCAGGTTGCCCACGACGACGACCGGGACCGTCAGCCGCTGGACCCCGTCCGGCGACGCCGCGTACTTGCGCCGACGCGAGACGACCGCGGTACGGAAGAGAAGGGCCGCGGGCGCGAGCCCCAGACTGACCGAACGATTGGCGACGGCGCGCGGGTGCCATTTCGAGCGGCCCGAACCGAACCAGAGCGCCGAGACGAGGCTGCGGAACTTCAACGACGGATCACCGGGAACGCACCGCTGCCACGACGGACCGCTCGCTCGGCGTCGGCTTCACTTGCCCGGGGAGGTCTGTGTCGCGAAGGTGATCTGCGCGATCTGCGCGGCGCGGGCCGCTTCCATGACGTTGACGACCGACTGGTGCGTGCTCTGCGCGTCGGCGTTGATGACGATGACCGGATCCTTGCGCGACGCGGCGCTCGAGCGGATCGCGTCGAGCAGCGAGCCGTTGTCGTTGGCGGCGACCTGACGGCCGTCGATGGTATAGCGACCGTCCTGCGTCACCGCGATGTCGATCTCGGCCGGCCGCTGCGGCGCCTTCTCGGCATCGGCGGTCGGCAGCGTGATCTGCAGCTCGGCGAACTTCGAATAGGTCGTCGTCACCATCAGGAAGATGATGATGACGAGAAACAGGTCGATCAACGGGATCAGGTTGATCTCGGGTTCTTCGCGCGACGCGCGCTTGTTGAAGTTCATCGTCGGGCGTTCAGACCTCGCGGTCGCCGTGGACGAGGTCGACGAACTTGACCGCCTGCTGTTCCATTTCGACGACGAGGCTGTCGACCTTGCCGCGGTACTGGCGATAGAAGATCAGCGAAGGGATCGCGACGACGAGGCCGAACGCCGTGTTGTAGAGCGAGATGGAGATGCCGTGCGCGAGCGCTGCGGGATTGGTGCTGCCGGTGGGCGCCTGCGACCCGAAGATCTCGATCATGCCGATCACCGTCCCGAACAGGCCGAGCAACGGCGCGGCCGTCGAGATGGTCCCGAGATGGTTGAGGAAGCGTTCGAGCTCGTGCGTCACCGCGCGCCCGGCCTCCTCGATCGACTCCTTCATGACGTCGCGCGACGACTTCTCGTTGCGCAGGCCGGCGGCGAGCACGCGGCCGAGCGGCGAGTTGTTCTCGAGACGATTGATCACTTCGGGCGTGACCTTGCGGGTGCGGTACAGCCCCACGACCTCGTCGAGCAGTTGCGGAGGCAGGATCTTCGATCTGCGAAGAACGATGCCGCGTTCGATGATCAGAGCCAGTGCGATGATGGAGGCGATCAGCAGGAACCAGATCGGCCAGCCGGCCGCGAGAAAAATCGAACCCAAAACGGCGCTCCTGATGCGAAGGGGGAAGGTGAATCGAGACGGCCGGTGCGACACCGACGTGAAGGCGGCCCGTCGAGGGCCGTTCGAGCGACCCGCAATGTAGCTTCTCGGCCGTTGATCGGCAAGCCGCGGGGCCGATGCAGATGAAACGAAATCCTGTCGGCTCAAGGCGTTAAGTCGTTCGTTCCGGTGTGGATAACTATGTGCATATCCCGTTCGACCCTTCCGGCGCCCGCAGAGAGCCGCTCCGGCGGGCCGCGCTCGGCGGGCGGAGGTGGCTGAATACAAAGCGCTTTGCGCTCGCCGGCCACCGGTTTGACCCGTCGAGCGGCTTCGTGCTAAGCGTGGGGCAGTGTGGACAGATGCCCGCGCCACGGCCGTTGCGGAAGAAAAAGGGTTCGAAAAGCGCATGACCATTGACTTCGCGTCCGCCGGAGCGGATCCCTTCCGTCGCGTGTTGACCGTCGGCGAACTCGTGCGGCAGGTGGCGCATCTGCTGGAGCGCAGCTTTCCGCTGTCGTGGGTGGCGGGCGAGATCTCCAATCTCGTGCGCGCCGGTTCCGGCCACTGGTACTTTTCCCTGAAGGACCGCGACGCGCAGGTGCGCTGCGTGATGTTCCGCAATCGCAATCAGAACGTCGACTGGATGCCGCGCGACGGCGATCGCGTCGAGGCCCGTGCGCTGCCCGGCCTGTATGCGCAGCGCGGCGACTTCCAGCTCCAGGTCGAACAGATGCGGCGCGCCGGCGCCGGAGCGCTGTACGAAGCGTTCGTGCGGATCAAGGCCGTCCTGGAGGAGGCCGGCCTCTTCGACCCGGCCAGGAAGCGCGGACTGCCTGCGCATCCGCGACGGATCGGCGTCGTCACGTCGCTGCAGGCCGCGGCGCTTCGCGACGTGCTGACGACGCTCGCCCGGCGAGCGCCGCACGTCGAGGTCGTCGTCTTTCCCGCGCCGGTGCAGGGAACGGATGCGCCGGCCCGCATCGTGGAGGCGCTCGCCGCGGCGTCGGCGGCAGGGGCCACGCACGCCATCGAGCTCGTCCTGCTGGTCCGTGGCGGCGGCAGCATCGAGGACCTCTGGGCCTTCAACGACGAACGCGTGGCCCGCGCGATCGCGGCCACGGCGATCCCGGTCGTGAGCGGCGTCGGACATGAGACCGATTTCACGATCGCCGACTTCGTGGCCGATCTCCGGGCGGCCACGCCGACCGCTGCAGCCGAGATGGCCAGTCCCGATGCGGGCGCGCTGTCGACGAAGCTCGCGCGCTACCGCTCGGCGATGACCCGTGCCAACGATCGCCGCATGAACGTGTTCGCCCAGCGCGTCGACGAAGCGTCGCGTCGACTGCGGTCGCCGCGGCAGCGGCTCGACGACGCGCGGGAGTGTCTTGTTCGATTGACACAACGACTTGTCAATGCGGAAGGTCGGCAGCACCTTCTCGCCGCGCGGGCGCTGTCGGACCGGACCGACCGGCTGAGGGCCGCGCTGCCTTCGATCGCCTTGCTGGCCGGTCGCCTCGGCGCGACGCGGGTCGGGCTGATGCGCTCGGTGACCCGACGGGTGCAGATCGCAGACGGCAGGACGCTCGGCGCGCGGCAACGGCTCGTGCTGCTGGATCCGAAAGGCATTCTCCGGCGCGGCTACGCGATCGCGCTCGATCGCGATGGCTCGAGCATCCGGGATGCGACCGGACTCGCCGAAGGTGACGAGGTGACCGTCGAGGTCGCGCGCGGTCGCTTCGTCTCGACAGTCGTCGGGAGCGGTTTCGAATGACACCCCCGGCGGACGGCTGTAAGCCCAAGCCTGAATTGCCGGGGTCTGTCCGGCGAGGCTCCGCGACGCTATAGAATCGCGCCTCGCCGCCCGGCCCCGTCAATGCGCGCAGGCGACCACTGCGCAACGCGATCCTTCACCTCTTCCGTGGTCGAAGGCCGGCGTCATCGAAGGAGAATCCATGGAACACAAGTTGCCGCCGCTGCCGTACTCGATGGATGCGCTGTCGCCCAACGTCTCGAAGGAGACGCTCGAGTATCACTATGGCAAGCACCATCAGACCTATGTGACCAACCTGAACAACCTCATCAAGGGCACCGAGTTCGAGGAGGCGACGCTCGAGGAGATCGTCAAGAAGTCGAGCGGCGGCGTGTTCAACAACAGCGCCCAGGTCTGGAATCACACGTTCTACTGGAGCAGCCTGTCGCCCGAGGGCGGCGGCGAGCCGAGCGGTGCGATCGGCGAGGCGATCACCGCGAAGTGGGGTGACTTCGCGACCTTCAAGGAAGCCTTCACGAAGGCCGCCATCGGTCAGTTCGGCTCCGGCTGGGCGTGGCTGGTGAAGAAGGGCGACGGCGTGGACATCGTCACCACCGGCAACGCCGACACGCCGCTCAGGGGATCCGACACGGCGCTCCTCACGTGCGATGTCTGGGAGCACGCGTACTACATCGATTACCGCAACGCCCGACCGAAGTACATGGAAGCGTTCTGGAACATCGTCAATTGGGACTTCGCCAGCAAGAACATGAGCTGAGCGTCACCCGCAGGCCCGTCGACGACGGGCCTCCATTCACACGAGCAGGAGATGGTCGAATCGTGAATCCGATTTCGGCGGTGGAAAGCTGTGCGCGCGGTTCGTGCGATGTTCGAGATGGCGAGGACGACCGGATCGCGAGCGACAGGCCGTCGGTTCGCCCGACGCCGCTGTTCCGGTCGATCTTCGGCCCGACCGCAACGCGTTGGACGGCAGGAGCGGTGGGCGTCCTGCTGCTCGCTTGCCTGTCCGGCACACCGGCCGCATCGGCCGCGTCGGGCGACGACGCTTCTTGGTTCGTCCAGGCAGGAGAAGGCGATCGCGCCGTGAGGAACGCGACCTTCGGGGTCACGCACGGATACCGGCCGGACTGGCTGTCGGAAGACAGTCGGTGGTCGTTCTACGGCGAAGCGGCCGTCGGCGAATGGTTCATCCACCGGGACGACGAAAGCAAGCGGCTCAACTTCACGCAGATCAACCTGACGCCGGTCGTCCGCTTCGGCGACAAGCGTGTCTTCGTCGAGGCCGGTATCGGACTCGCGGTCATCGTGCCGCGCTTCGAGGACGACGGACGTCGCTTCGGAAGCAAGTTCAACTTCGACGATCACGTGGCGATCGGAACCCGCTTCGGCGCAGCCCGGGAGAACGAACTCGCGGTTCGTCTCGAGCACTTCTCGAACGGAGGTATCCGGAATCCCAACCCGGGACAGAACTTCGTCTCGCTCCGCTTCGCGCGGCGCTTCTAGGCGCCGCGTACGCGTCAGTGGTCGGCGCTCGGCAGACCGCTGATGCGCGTGCCGACGATGACGCCGTGCTTCGTGAACCAGCCCTTGTTCATCTCGAGGGCGTAGCGGGCTGGTCTGGCCGCGCAGTGGTTGTCCTCGGACTGCGGGGCCATGTCCTCGATGTTGAGGATCCGTCCGTCGCTGCCGATGAAGGCGACCGACAGAGGCAGCAGCGTGTTGCGCATCCACATGCATTGCACGGCCGGCTGGTCGAACAGGAAGACCATTCCCTGACTCGCACCGAGCTGCCGACGGAACATGAGGCCCTTCGATCGTTCGTCGGGCGCCGCCGCCACCTCCGCGCGGATGACGTGGATGCCCGCCGTCAGCGGAATCA
>CALMOR010000244.1:21349-25474 GCA_937872165.1 uncultured Burkholderiales bacterium
CGACGAGTCCTGCGCGGATGCCGTCGACGCGCCGGTCGACAGCGACGCTGCGACGATCGCGGCGAGGGTTCGGGAGACGAGGACGCGCGAGCGACGAGTCAGTGAAGAGCGGTTGCCGAACTGTTCCACCGGGGACTCCTGTGCATGAAGGGTTGCCGATCGCGGTCCGACAGCAACCGGCCGGAGAGCCTATCGCATGGACAAAAAAAATGCCGGCCCGAAGGCCGGCATCGTCGTGCGGCGGGCCGCAGACGATCAGTTCAGCGGCTTGTCGCCGACCTTCTCGTCGCGCTTGGCGGCACGGGCCTGGCTCTTCGCGCTCTTGGGCTTCTTCGCCTTCGCGGGCTTGTCGTTGCCCATCGCGTCCTTCTTGGTCAGGGACGAGGTGGTGCCGGCGGCGGGTTGCGTCGGCGGGGTCGCATTGGTCTGCGCGAAAGCGGAGGCTGCGAACATCGACGCAACCAGGACAGCGATCAGCTTGCTCATGTGAATTTTCCTCAAAAGTTTGTCGAATGGATTATCGGTCTGACTCGAGTGCCTTCTGAAACGACCGGCCAGAGCTTCGGGTCACTCCCAATAACGCTGGTTGCGATGCCCGGTTGACACCGGATCACCGGGGCGTCCCACCCCGCGTCGGCCCTCGCATCTCCTCTGCGACCGTCGCGGCGACCGCGAGTCTAGCCCTATCCACTTCGCTCCACATCCCCGGCGCAAGCCCCAAGGCGAAGAGATCGAAAGGGCCGATCGCCACCCGCACCAGACGCAACGTCGGATGGCCGACGGCGGCCGTCATGCGTCGCACCTGCCGATGCTTGCCCTCGTGGATCCGGACCTCCAGCCACGAGGTCGGGATCCCGGCACGATGGCGGATGGGCGGCGAACGAGGCGGCAGGTCGGGCGCGCGGATGACGGATGCCAGCGCCGGAAGGGCGCGGAACGCGGCCGCACCTTCGCCGATCACGAGGCCGTCGCCGAAACGACCGAGGGCGGCGGCGTCGGGAATGCCTTCGACCTGCGCGTAGTAGCGCTTGCCCAGACGGCGCGACGGATCGGCGATGCGGTGCTGCGTGGCGCCTTCGTCGGTCAACAGCAGCAGGCCCTCGCTGTCGAAGTCGAGGCGTCCGGCCGGATAGACGCGCGGCAGCGCGATGAAGTCGGCGAGCGTCGGCTTGCCGCCCTGGCTCGTGAACTGCGACAGCACGCCGTAAGGCTTGTTGAACGCGATCAGCATGCACATCCACCCGGAAGCCGACCGGGACGGGCGCGCGATTCGGGCATAATTTCCGGCTTCATCGGGTCGACGTCGATCGGCCCGCAGCTTCGCGAAGCCGCAAGCGCTTCCCCGCGCTTCGCATCATCGAACGTCCGAACGACACGGCCGCGACCGTCTCGTACCGGCATACCCACGGAGACCCCCATGTTCGAGCACGTCACGATTCCCAGCGATGGCGAGAAGATCACCGTCAACGCAGATTATTCCCTGAACGTGCCGGACCGACCGATCATCCCGTTCATCGAAGGCGACGGAACCGGCGTCGACATCACGCCGGTGATGATCAAGGTCGTCGACGCCGCGGTCGCGAAGGCCTACAAGGACAAGAAGCAGATCCGGTGGATGGAGATCTTCGCCGGCGAGAAGTCGACGCGCGTCTATGGCCCGGACGTATGGCTGCCCCCCGAGACGATGCAGATCCTCAGGGACTACGTGGTCTCGATCAAGGGCCCGTTGACGACGCCGGTCGGTGGAGGCATCCGCTCGCTCAACGTCGCTCTCCGGCAGGAACTCGACCTCTACGTGTGTCTGCGTCCGGTCCGTTACTTCGCCGGCGTGCCGAGCCCGGTCAAGGCGCCGGAGAAGGTCGACATGGTGATCTTCCGCGAGAACTCGGAAGACATCTATGCCGGCATCGAGTACGCGGCGCAGAGCGAACAGGCGAAGAAGCTGATCGCCTTCCTCACGCAGGAGATGCGCGTCACGAAGATCCGTTTCCCCGAGACCTCGGGTATCGGCATCAAGCCGGTCTCGCGCGAAGGCACCGAGCGGCTCGTGCGCAAGGCGATCCAATACGCGATCGACAACGACAGGCCGTCGGTGACGCTGGTGCACAAGGGCAACATCATGAAGTTCACCGAAGGCGCTTTCCGCGACTGGGGTTATGCGCTGGCGCAAGGCGAGTTCGGCGCGAAGATGATCGACGGCGGACCGTGGTGCTCGTTCAAGAACCCGAAGACCGGTTCCGAGATCGTCGTCAAGGACGTGATCGCCGACGCCTTCCTGCAACAGATCATCCTTCGCCCGAACGAGTACTCGGTCATCGCGACGCTGAACCTGAACGGCGACTACGTCTCCGACGCGCTCGCGGCGCAGGTCGGCGGCATCGGCATCGCGCCCGGCGCGAACCTGAGCGACTCGGTCGCGATGTTCGAGGCGACCCACGGCACCGCACCGAAGTACGCGGGCAAGGACTACGTCAATCCGGGATCGGAGATCCTGTCGGCCGAAATGATGTTGCGGCACATGGGCTGGGTCGAGGCGGCCGACCTCGTCATCAAGTCGATGGAGCAGTCGATCCTCTCGCGCAAGGTGACCTACGACTTCGCCCGGTTGCTCGAAGGAGCGACACAGGTCTCGTGTTCCGCGTTCGGGCAGGTGATGATCGACCACATGTGATCGACCGAAAAAAAACCCGGCTGGTGCCGGGTTTTTCAACGATGCGATGGAGTGTCGGGATCAGGGGGCCTGGATGTTCGACGCCTGCTTGCCCTTCGGGCCCTGGGTGACCTCGAACTGGACCTTCTGCCCTTCCTTGAGAGTCTTGAAGCCGTTCATCTGGATTGCCGAGAAGTGTGCGAAAAGGTCTTCGCCACCGTCGTCGGGCGTGATGAAGCCGAACCCCTTCGCATCATTGAACCACTTGACTGTACCTGTTGCCATGAAAACGATCTTTCTAAAAAGATGACCGATAACGGGCTCTGGTTCAAGAATGAATCCGACTGCGACCCACCCCTCCCTGAATTGAAGCCCTGCCCGTGTTGGCTGCAAGTCCGTAAACCCGGTTTACGCCTGACCGTCACTAGGAATACTTGACAACAAACACCGAGACATTCTTTGAGGTCGGCAGAGCATTGTCAAGCCCGGATCACGCCGGCCTGCTCGTGGCGGCATCCGGCGCGACAGTTCGATCGAAAACGTCGACGCGGCCGTGACAGCCGAGCGACGAAGAGTAAACTCGTTCACGCCTCGTGCGGCTTCGTGCCACGTGCCGCTTCGAGGTCCGGTGGCCTCTCTGCCGGACGCTTGCCGAACCGCTTGCGTTCCGGGCCGGCGGTCCCATCTGGGCGAGGATGCGGGTGGCATTAGAATTGCGTCGATGGCAGAGCACGTACCTGATCAGAATCCAACGACTGTCCTCGAGCGCGAAACGCAACGCGTCGAGCCGCCGCCGATTTTCCAGGTCATGATCCTCAACGACGACTACACGCCGATGGAGTTCGTGGTCATGGTGCTCCAGCAGTTCTTCGGCAAGGATGCGGATCAGGCCTTCCAGATCATGTGGAAGGTGCACATCGAAGGTAAGGGTGTTTGCGGCGTCTATCCGCGCGATATCGCAGCGACGAAGGTGGACCAAGTCATCGAGTTCTCACGGCAGCATCAACATCCGCTGCAGTGTGTGATGGAGGAAGCATGATCGCGCAGGAACTGGAAGTTAGTTTGCACATGGCCTTCGTCGAAGCCCGACAGGCGCGCCACGAGTTCATCACGGTGGAGCACCTGCTCCTCGCGCTGCTCGACAATCCGACGGCCGCCGCCGTGCTCCGCGCGTGCGCGGCCAACATCGACGATCTGCGGAAGAATCTGACGCATTTCATCAACGACAACACGCCGGTCGTCTCCGGCACCGACGAGATCGACACGCAGCCCACGCTCGGCTTCCAGCGCGTCATCCAGCGCGCGATGATGCACGTGCAGTCGACGGCCAACAGCAAGAAGGAAGTCACCGGCGCCAACGTGATGGTCGCGATCTTCGGCGAGAAGGATTCGCACGCGGTCTACTACCTGCACCAGCAGGGCATCACGCGCCTCGACGTGGTGAATTTCATCTCGCACGGCATCACGAAGAATCC
>CALMOR010000244.1:25484-27370 GCA_937872165.1 uncultured Burkholderiales bacterium
GCCCAGCAGGGCGCCGGCTCGGAAGCCGAGAACAACGATGCCGACGGCGAGAAGGAACAGCGCCAGACCGCGCTCGACCAGTTCACGCAGAATCTCAACGCGCTCGCGCTGCAGGGAAAGATCGATCCGCTGATCGGCCGCGAGGCCGAGGTCGAACGCGTCATCCAGGTGCTGTGCCGTCGACGCAAGAACAACCCGCTGCTGGTGGGCGAGGCCGGTGTCGGCAAGACCGCCATCGCCGAAGGCCTCGCATGGCGCATCACGCAGAAGGACGTGCCCGAGATCCTCGAGAAGGCCGAGGTCTATTCGCTCGACATGGGCTCGCTGCTGGCGGGCACCAAGTATCGCGGCGACTTCGAGCAGCGCCTGAAGGCCGTGCTCAAGCAGTTGAAGGAGAACAGCGACGCCATCCTCTTCATCGACGAGATCCACACGCTGATCGGTGCCGGCTCGGCGTCGGGCGGCACGCTCGACGCATCCAACCTGCTGAAGCCGGCGCTGTCGTCGGGCCAGCTGAAGTGCATCGGCGCGACGACCTACAACGAGTATCGCGGCATCTTCGAGAAGGACCACGCGCTGTCGCGTCGCTTCCAGAAGATCGACGTCAACGAGCCGACGATCGAACAGACGGTGCAGATCCTGCGCGGCCTGAAGTCGCGCTTCGAGGAACACCACGGCGTGAAGTACTCGGCCAACGCGCTCACCACCGCGGCGGAACTCGCGGCCCGCTTCATCAACGACCGCCATCTGCCCGACAAGGCGATCGACGTGATCGACGAGGCCGGTGCCGCGCAGCGCATCCTTCCGGTCGGCAAGCGCAAGAAGACCATCGGCAAGACCGAGATCGAGGAGATCATCGCGAAGATCGCGCGGATTCCGCCGCAGAACGTGTCGTCGGACGACCGCAGCAAGCTGGCCACGATCGAACGCGACCTGAAGAACGTCGTGTTCGGCCAGGAGCCGGCGATCGAGGCGCTCGCCGCGTCGATCAAGATGGCGCGCTCGGGCCTCGGCAAGCCGGAGAAGCCGATCGGCGCCTTCCTGTTCTCGGGTCCCACCGGCGTCGGCAAGACCGAAGTCGCGAAGCAGCTCGCGTTCATCCTCGGCATCGACCTCATCCGCTTCGACATGTCGGAGTACATGGAACGGCACGCGGTGTCGCGGCTGATCGGTGCGCCTCCCGGCTACGTCGGCTTCGATCAGGGCGGTCTGCTGACGGAAGCCATCGCGAAGAAGCCGCACGCGGTGCTGCTGCTCGACGAGATCGAGAAGGCGCATCCGGACGTCTTCAACATCCTGCTGCAGGTGATGGACCACGGCACGCTGACCGACAACAACGGACGCAAGGCCGACTTCCGCAACGTCATCGTCATCATGACGACGAACGCGGGAGCCGAGTCGCTGCAGAAGCATTCCATCGGCTTCAAGGACAGCAAGGAAGCCGGCGACGAGATGGGCGACATCAAGCGGATGTTCACGCCGGAGTTCCGCAACCGCCTCGACGCCATCATCAGCTTCAAGTCGCTCGACGAGGAGATCATCCTGCGCGTCGTCGACAAGTTCCTGATGCAGCTCGAGGAGCAGCTGCACGAGAAGAAGGTCGACATCGTCTTCGACGACGCGCTGCGCGGTTACCTCGCGAAGAAGGGCTTCGATCCGTCGATGGGCGCGCGGCCGATGGCGCGTCTCATCCAGGACATGATCCGTCGCGCGCTCGCCGACGAGTTGTTGTTCGGTCGTCTGGTGGGCGGTGGCAAGGTCACCGTCGAGCTCGATGCCGAGAACAAGATCCGTCTCGTGTTCCCCGAGGACGGCGGCGCGCCGCAACCGCCCGCGGAGGTCGAGGAACTCGACGCCTGAGGTCGGGCGTCGTCATCGGGGCCCGC
>CALMOR010000244.1:27380-34067 GCA_937872165.1 uncultured Burkholderiales bacterium
TCATTGGCCTCGGCGACCGGCGTCATCGCGCGATCGCGGCGGCGAGGCCCTCGCACACGGTCCGATAGCGCAGCCGCATCCCGAGCTCGACGCGCATCCTCAGGTTGCTCAGGCGTCGTGACTCCGACATGAAGCTCGCCAGGCCGGGCGCGATGCGGTCGCCGACGTCGGAACGCGCGATGCGCGGCGGACGCGGCAGCGCATGCGCGTCCGCGACGAGATCGAACCAGTCGCCCATGCGCATCGCGCTGTCGTCGACGGCGTGATAGACGCGCCGGTCGCGTCCGCGCTGGATGGCGAGGACGATCAGTCGTGCGAGATCGTCGGCATGGATGTGATTCGTGTACACGTCGTCTTCCGCCCGCAGGACGGGAGTGCCCTTCCGCAGTCGTTCGACCGGAAGGCGGTCGTTCGCGTAGATGCCGGGCACGCGGAGGACGACGGCCGTATTGCCGGTCGCGAGGGCCCAGGCGCGCAGCCGGTCCTCTGCATCGACGCGCCGGCGCGCACGATCCGTCGCCGGGGCTGTCGGACGGGTCTCGTCGATCCACTCGCCACGACAATCGCCGTAGACGCCAGTGGTGCTGACGTAGACGATGCGGCGCACGCCGTGCAGCGTCGGCAGCAGCGCGCGCATCCGCGTGTCGATGGTGCCCGCGAGAGGCGGCGGAGCGAGATGCACGAGCGTGGTCGCGAGGCCGCCGAGCCGCGCGAGCGAGCGCGCGTCGTCGAGGTCGGCCAGCAGCGGCACGGCACCGGCGAGCCGGAGCGCCTCCAGCCGATCGCGCGAATGCGTGAGCGCGTACAGACGATAGCGGCCGGCGAGGCAGGCGACGACGCGCGAGCCCACGTCGCCGCAGCCAACAATTAGAATGCGAGGCCCTGCGAAGCGGCCAGCCCGGGGGGAATGGATACGCGGTTCAACCATCGAAAGCAGCATGACATACACAGTTGAGGTGCGACCCAGCGGCCATCGCTTCGAAGTCGCCGAGGGCGAGACGGTGCTGACGGCCGGACTGCGTTCGGGGATCGGGCTCCCGTACGGCTGCAGGAACGGCGCGTGCGGCTCGTGCAGGGGTCGCGTCGTCGAAGGCCACGTGCGGCACGACGCCCATCAGGCCGGCGCGTTGTCGGCCGAGGACGAGGCGCGCGGCTTCTCGCTCTTCTGCAGCGCGCATCCCGAGAGCGACCTCGTGGTCGAAGTCCGCGAGGTCCGCGGCATCGGCGAGATCCCGATCAAGAAGCTGCCGGTCCGCGTCGCGGCGCTCGATCGTCCGGCGCCCGACGTCGCGATCATCCGGCTGCAGCTGCCCGCGGCCGAGCGCCTGCAGTACCTGCCGGGCCAATACGTCGAGATCCTCCTGAAGGACGGTCGTCGCCGCAGCTATTCGATGGCCGGCGCGCCGGGCTTGGCCGAACAGATCGAGCTGCATGTCCGACACACGCCGGGCGGCGCGTTCAGCGATCACGTCTTCGGTGCCGGCCCGACGCAGATGAAGGAGCGCGACATCCTTCGCTTCGAAGGTCCGCTCGGCTCGTTCTTCCTGCGCGACGACAGCGCTAAGCCGATCGTGATGGTCGCCAGCGGCACCGGCTTCGCACCGATCAAGGCGATCGTCGAGTACGCGGTGATGAAGGCGCTGGACCGCCCGATCACGCTGTACTGGGGCGGGCGTCGCCCTCACGACCTGTACATGGACGAACTCGCCCGCAGCTGGGAGGACGCGTTGCCCTCGTTCCGCTACGTGCCGGTCGTCTCGGACGCGATCGACGACGACCGCTGGACGGGACGCGAAGGCTTCGTCCATCGCGCGGTGATGGAGGACTTCGCCGATCTCTCGGGACATCAGGTGTATGCCTGCGGCGCGCCGGTGATGGTCGATGCCGCGCGGCGCGACTTCGCGGCGACGTGCGGCCTGCCCGACGACGAGTTCTACGCCGACGCCTTCACCACCGAAGCGGACCTCGCGCGCGCATGACGCGGCAACGCTCGCTTGCGACGCGGGCGTCGATGGGAACCGGCGACGCGATCGCACCGTCGTTGGCTGCCGCGCGCGAAGGTCTCGGCTGCTCCGCGCCAGGCCGCCCCGAGCGCGGCATGGAGCGCGGCGGGCCCGACGTCCGCGCCCGGTCGGCCGCGACGACCTGACGACATGTACCGCCCGCGCCACTTCGCGCACGACGATCGGGCCGATCTGCTCGTCGTCATGCGCGAGCACGCATTCGCGACCATCTTCGCGAGCGTCCACGGCGAACCGTTCGCGACGCATGCGCCGGTGCGGGTCGACGAGATGGAAGACGGACGCCTCGTCGTCGAGGGTCACGTCGCGTCGATGAATCCGCATGCGCGCGCGCTGGCCGGCGGCACCCGCACGATGGTGGTCTTCAACGGACCGCACACCTACATCTCGCCGACCCTCTACGCGTCGCCGCAACGGGTGCCGACCTGGAACTACATCGCGGTCCATGCGACCGGGCCGGCGGAGACGGTCGACGACCCGGAGGCCAAGCGTCTGCTGCTGAAGCGGCTCATCGCTGAGCACGAGCCGTCGTTCAACGAGACCTTCGACGGGTTCGCGGAGCGGCATCGCGAAGGGCTGCTCGCGGCGATCACCGGCTTTCGCGTCGTCGTCGAGCGCCTCGAAGGAAAGTTCAAGCTCGGGCAGCATCGCCTGGCCGACGACCTGCCGGCGATGCGCACCAGCCACGAGGACGGCGATGCGGATCGACGTGAACTGGCGCGATGGATGAAGCGCCTGGGCTACTGGCGCTGATCAGCGACGAGCGCCGTTGCGCATCGCCCAGCGCTTCAGCGACCAGGCCACCGCGACCATCGCGAGCGCTGCACCGATCAGCGCGAGCAGCCGGTTCCAGTCCGGATGCTCGAGCCACGCGTCGAACTCGGTGGCCACGCCCGCCATCAACGCGATCACGGGCAGGATGCCGATGGCCGTCCCGAAGAGGAAGTGCGGGAAGTCGATGCGCGACGCGCCGGCGATGACGTTCTGCAGCGAGTAGGGGATGGGTGTCAGGCGGATCAACGCGACGGCGATGAAGCCGCGCCGCGCGAGCTGGCGATTGAACGAATCGAGACGCGAGCCGGCCCGCTTCGCGAGCCACTGGTCGACCATGTCGCGTGCCGCGAAGCGGCCGATCGCATAGACCACGATGCCGTTCGCGAGCATCCCGGCGAACGCGTAGATCGAACCCTGCCAGGCTCCGAACAGCAACGCGGTCGCGCCGATCATCAGCGTGGCGGGCGCAGCCACGAGACCGCCCACGACATAGATCGCGATCACGGCCGCCGGTGCGAAGCGCCATTCGCGCACGTCCTGCTCGTAGGCCATGATCCGGTGCGGGTCGAGCGCATGCGCGAGCGGCGTCACCGTCCAGGCCAGCGCGAGCGCGACGAGCGCGAGCGTGATCGAGGCCGCGACGATCACGCGCATGCGGTACTGCTTACTGGACGAGGGCTGGGGCAGCGAGGACATGGCCGAAGTCTATCGCGCCGGCCGATCCGGACCCCGCCGGCCGCCGCTATTCGCCCAGATAGGCCGCGCGCACCTTCGGGTCGTCGAGCATCGTCGAGGCCGCCCCGGTCATCGTGATCAGTCCCGACTCCATCACGTAGCCGCGATCGGCCGACTGCAGCGCGAGCCGCGCGTTCTGCTCGACGAGCAGGATGGTCATCCCCTGCGAGCGGATGTCGCGGACCACTTCGAAGATCTTTTCCACCATGATCGGCGACAGGCCCATCGACGGCTCGTCGAGCAGCAGCAGCCTCGGATGGCCCATCAGCGCGCGGGCCATCGCGAGCATCTGCTGCTCGCCGCCGGACATGGTGCCGGCCAGTTGCCCGGCCCGTTCCTCGAGCCGCGGGAAGGTCGCGAACATGCGTTCGATGTCGGACTTGATGCCGGCCTCGTCGCTGCGCACGTAGGCTCCCATGCGGAGGTTCTCGACGATGGTCATGCGCGCGAACACGCCGCGCCCTTCCGGCACCATCGCGAGTCCTTCCTCGAGCAGCTTGAAGGTCGGCGTGCCGGTCAGGCTCTTGCCCAGGTAACGCACTTCGCCTTCGCTCGGCTGCAGCAGTCCGGTGATCGCCTTCAGCGTGGTGGTCTTGCCCGCCCCGTTCGCTCCGATCAGGGAGAACATGTTGCCCTCGCGGATCGAGACGACGAAGTCCATCACCGCCTTGATGCCGCCGAAGCCGTAGTTCACGCCCTCGAAGGCGAGCAGGACTTCGGCCGGCTGGCTCTTCGGGACCGCGGCCATCAGTGCGTACCCCCGCCACCGAGATAGGCCTCGATCACCGCGGGATTCCGCTGCACGTCGGCGGGCACCCCTTCCGCGATCGGCTTGCCGTAGTCGAGCACCGTGACGCGATTGCAGAGGCCCATCACCAGCTTCACGTCGTGCTCGATCAACAGGATCGTCTTGCCGTCGCTGCGGATGTTGTCGAGCAGGTCGCGCAGCGACAGCTTCTCGGTCGCGTTCATCCCTGCGGCGGGCTCGTCGAGCGCGAGCAGCTTCGGGTCGGTCGCGAGGGCGCGTGCGATCTCGAGCCGGCGCTGGTCGCCGTACGACAGCGTGCGGGCGCGGAAGTCGGCGTACTTCGCGACGCCCACGTAATGCAGCAGCTCCATCGCGCGCTCGCGGATCGCGTGCTCCTCGCGCTTCGCGCCCGCGGTCCGCAGCACGGCTCCGATCACGCCCGCATGGGTGCGGACATGGCGGCCCACCATCACGTTCTCGATCGCGGTCATCTCTCCGAAGAGGCGGATGTTCTGGAAGGTGCGCGCGATGCCGGCCTTCGCGACCTCGTGCGGCGCGGACGGCGAGTACGGCTCGCCGTCGAGTTCGAAGCTGCCCGAGTCGGGCTGGTAGAGGCCGGTGATGACGTTGAAGAAGGTGGTCTTGCCCGCGCCGTTCGGACCGATCAGTCCGTAGATCATGCCCTCGCGGATCGTGACGCCGACGTCGCTCAGCGCCTGCAGTCCGCCGAAGCGCTTGTTGACGCCCGCGATCGACAGCATCACCTTGGCCGTCGACGGATCCGGTCTCGCCGCCGCCCGGCTCACGACCGCGCTCATCACGCGCCTTCCGCGGCGGCGCGCTTGGCCTCGATGCCGCCGAGGCCCCTGCCGTGTTCGGGCGCCGGCCAGAGACCGGCGGGACGGAACAGCATGATCGCCACCATCGCGACGCCGTACAGCAGCTGGCGGATGATCTCCGCGTCGATGATCACGTGGCCGAACGCGGCCTGCTGGATCGGCACCGCGATGTGGCGCAGCACTTCGGGGAACGCGGCCAGCAGCACGCCGCCGAGGATCACGCCGGGGATGTGCCCCATGCCGCCGAGCACCACCATCGCGAGCACGACGATCGACTCGAGGAGGCCGAAGGACTCGGGCGACACGAAGCCCTGGAAGGCCGCGAACATCGAGCCCGACACGCCGCCGAACGACGCGCCCATCGCGAACGCGAGCAGCTTGATGTTGCGCGTGTTGATGCCCATCGCCTTGGCTGCGATCTCGTCCTCGCGGATCGCGACCCAGGCGCGACCGATGCGCGAGTTCTGCAGCCGGATCGAGAAGAACACGATGACGACGACGAGCGCGAGGAAGAGGTAGTAGTACAGCTGCACCACCGACGCCTCGAAGCCGAAGAGCTCGATCGGCCTGCGGAATGACACGTCGCCGAACAGCTTCGGTTCGATGTTGAGGATGCCCTGCGGCCCGTTGGTGATGTTCACCGGCGAGTTCAGGTTGTTCATGAAGATGCGGATGATCTCGCCGAAGCCGAGCGTGACGATCGCGAGATAGTCGCCGCGCAGCTTCAGCGTCGGCGCGCCGAGGATCATCCCGAACGCGCCGGCCAGCAGCGCCGCCAGCGGCACGATGATCCACACCGGCAGGTGGATGCCGTTCTCGGTGACGGCAGGTCCGAACGCATGGACGAGCCATTCGCCCAGCTCGGGATAGTTGTCGACGAAGGACTGCAGCACGGTCGCGAACTGCGGCGACGCGAGCAGCGCGCAGAGGTAAGCGCCGATCGCGTAGAACGCGATGTAGCCGAGGTCGAGCAGACCGGCGAAGCCGACGACGATGTTGAGCCCGAGCGCCAGCATGATGTAGAGCAGCGCGAAGTCGAGGATGCGCACCCACGAGTCGCCCGCCTGTCCGGCGACCACCGGCGCGACCAGCAGCACGACGACGAGGACGGCGAGGCCGCCGTAGGCCTTGCGGGTGGGCGCGCCCAGCGGCAGCGCGGCGTCGACGTCGCTGGCGTCGAGCGCGACCGGCTTCTTCGACACGTCGGTCATCGGCGTGCTCATGCGCGGTCCGCCACGCGCTCGCCCATGATCCCCGACGGTCTCAGCGGACCACGAACGCGAAGATGTCCTGGTAGTTGCTGCCCAGGAAGTTGTCGGTGAGGTCGCCGATGTAGCCGGCGCCGAGCGCCTCGACGATGCCGAGGATGAGTCCGCCGACCATCGCCCCGTAGATGTTGCCGATGCCGCCGAGCACCGCTGCCGTGAACGCCTTGAGGCCCGGGATGAAGCCCATGTAGAAGTGCGCGACCGAATAGTTGGCCGCGACCATGACGCCCGCCACCGCGGCCAGCGCGGCGCCGATCGCGAAGGTCGCGACGATGACCGAATTGGCGTCGACGCCCATCAGG
>CALMOR010000244.1:34077-37126 GCA_937872165.1 uncultured Burkholderiales bacterium
GCGCGGGTTCTCGGCCGTGGCCCTCATCGCACGACCGAGCTTGGTCCGCTCGACGAGCAGCACGAGCCCGATCATCATCGCCGCGGCGACGATCAGGATCATCACCTGCGTCGGCGTGATCAGCGCGCCGCCGATCTCGATCGAGTCGTTCGGCAGCAGCGGCGGGAAGACCTTGTAGTTGCGACCGAAGATGATCATCGCGAGCGTCTGAAGGATGATCGACACGCCGATGGCGGTGATCAGCGGCGCGAGGCGCGGCGCGTTGCGGAGCGGCCGGTACGCGATGCGCTCGATCGTCACGTTGACGACGATGCACACCGGGATCGCGGCGACGAGGCCCGCGACCAGCAGCAGCGGCCCCGGCACGCCGGGTGCGACCGAGTGCAGTCCGGTCACGACCGCGTAGGCCGTGAGGGCGCCCACCATCAGCACGTCGCCGTGCGCGAAGTTGATCAGGTTGAGGATGCCGTACACCATCGTGTAGCCGAGGGCGATCAGCGCGTAGATGCTGCCGAGGACGAGACCGTTGAGGATCTGCTGAAGAAGGATGTCCATCCGGGTCGGTGCGCACGGGGCGCCCTCGCTCCTTGTGTCCGGCAGGCGTCGGGTTCGGAATGCGGGTCGAACCTGCGTGCGACGGAACGCACGCCCCGCATCCATCGCTGTGCATACGCAAATGCCATGCCCAAGCGGAGGGCATGGTAGCAGCAGCGATGCGGACGCCGGCTCGTTCGTCAGGCCGCGGCCAGCGTCATCAGCGACGCGTTGCCGCCCGCCGCGGCCGTGTTGACGCACTCCGCGAACTCGCGCATCAGGCGCCACAACCGGAGCACGGGCTCGGTGCTCCGGTCCCACGGGACGACCGCGACCAGGGGTCCGGGAAGTGCGGCGCACGCCTCGGTGGTGCGTCGGCGTTCGTCGACGGGCAGCGCGATCAGCACCGCCTGCAGGTCGGCGATCGCATCGACGCGACCGTCCCACGGCTCGACGAAGCCGCGCAGCGACGCGGGCAGGGCGGCGGCGTCCGCATGGGGCAAGACGCCGATCGCATGGGACGCGACGACCTGTCGGATCAGGTCGCCGGGCTCCTTCGCGAGACAGGCGACGACGTCGCGTGCGCGGAGGCCGAGCGTGTTGGTCTCGCCGGTCGGTCCCGGCAGGACCATCGTCGTCAGTCCGGCCGCGGCCGCCTCGCACAGCACGCAGTGCGCATCGAGCCGTGCGCGCTCTTCGCGGTCGATCGCGTCGCAAGCGGCGATGGCCCGACGCAGCGCGTCGAGGCGCGGCGCCGTGTCGGCGGCTTCCGGCCGGAAGCGATGCGCGCTGCGGCCGCCGTCGAGTCGTGCCAGATAGAAGGGGCCGCCCGCCTTCGGCCCGGTGCCCGAAAGACCTTCGCCGCCGAACGGCTGCACGCCGACCGTGGCGCCGATCACGGTTCGATTGACGTAGAGATTGCCGACGCGGGCCCGTGCGGCGACGCGTTCGATGTGCTCGTCGATGCGGCTGTGCACGCCCATCGTCAACCCGTAGCCGGTCGCGTCGATCGCGTCGATCAGCGCGTCGAGCGTGCCGAAGGTCCAGCGCATCACGTGCAACACCGGCCCGAAGACCTCGCCGGGGATGTCGTCGATGCGATCGATCTCGATCAGCGTCGGCGCGACGAAGGTGCCGCGCGCGCAATCGGGCGGCAGCGGCAGCGCGTGGACGCGGTGACCGCGCGCCCGCATCGCGTCGACGTGCGCGAGCAGCCGGTCGCGCGCTTCGGCGTCGATGGCGGGGCCGACGTCGGTCGCGAGGCGCATCGGGTCGCCGACGGTCAGCTCGGCCATCGCACCCTTCAGCATCGTCAGCGTGTGGTCGTAGACCGCGTCCTGCAGGCATAGGATGCGCAACGCCGAGCAGCGCTGGCCGGCCGAGTCGAACGCCGAGACCAGCGCGTCGTTGACGACCTGTTCGGTCAACGCGCTCGAGTCGACGATCATCGCGTTCTGGCCGCCGGTCTCCGCGACCAGCACGGGATCGTCGGAGCGCCGCGCGAGCGTCGCGGCGATGGAGCGGGCGACGTCGGTCGAGCCGGTGAACAGCACGCCGCCGATCGCGGCCTGGGATACCAGCGGGGCACCCACCTGCCGGCCGTCGCCGCACAGGACCTGCAGCACGTCGCGCGGGATACCGGCTTCGTGGAAGAGGTCGACCGCGCGCAACGCGATCAGCGGCGTCTGCTCGGCCGGCTTCGCGAGCACGCAGCGACCGGCGGCGAGCGCGGCGACCCCCTGCCCCGTGCAGATCGCGAGCGGGAAGTTCCCCGGCGAGATGCAGACCAGCGGAGCGAGCGGGTCGCGCGGCGCCTCCGTCGTCCCGTCGTCCTCGATCTGCCCGGCGTAGTAGCGGCAGAAGTCGACCGCCTCGCGCACCTCGCCGATGGCGTTCGAGAGTGTCTTGCCCGCTTCGCGGATCGCCAGCGCGACGAGTTCGTCGCGATGGGTCTCGAGCAGCGACGCGCATCGCTCGAGCAGCGATGCGCGCGACGGGCCCGACACGCCGGTCCATGCGCCGCTCGCCGCGAGGGCTCGCGCCATCGACGTCTCGATGTCGGCGGGCGACGCGAGCGGGGCGCTGCCGACGCGGTCGTCGCGGTTCGCCGGACTGACGATCGCGATGCCGTCGGCCGCCGACGGGCCGCGATCCCAGGGTCGACGATCGAAGTCGTTCAGCGACGTCGCCATCCGCACCAGCGACGTCTCGCTGTTCGCGTCGAAGCCGAGCGAGTTGACGCGCCCGTCGGGGAACAGATCGGGCGGCGACGGGATCTGCGGATGCGGCGCGCCGCCGGTCTCGCGGACGTGCTGCACGGGATCGGCGACGAGCTCGGAGATCGGCACGCGCGCGTCGACGATGCGGTTGACGAACGACGTGTTCGCGCCGTTCTCGAGCAGGCGCCGCACGAGGTACGCGAGCAGCGTCTCGTGACTGCCGACCGGCGCGTAGATGCGGCACGCGAGCGGCGTCGAATCGTTGACCACCTGGTCGTACAACGTCTCGCCCATCC
>CALMOR010000244.1:37136-39498 GCA_937872165.1 uncultured Burkholderiales bacterium
GCCGACGACTTCCTCGGAGAGCGGTTCGCCCATGCCGTGCAGGCACTGGAACTCGTAGTCGCGCTCGGGCACGTCGAGCTCGCGCGCGACCTCGCGCACCCATGCGAGCGTGTACGCGTTGTGGGTCGCGAACTGCGGGTAGAGCGCATCGGCCGCGGCCAGCAGCGCGCGGGCGCAGGCCTGGTAGGCGACGTCGGTGTGGGACTTGCGCGTGTAGACCGGATAGCCGCTCTGCCCCTCGACCTGGGCGCGCTTGATCTCCGAATCCCAGTAGGCGCCCTTGACGAGGCGGACCATCAGGCTGCGTCCTGCCCGAGCTCGCGTGCGGCGCGACAGCTCGGCCACGAACGCGATCACCGCGGGCGCGCGCTTCGAGTAGGCCTGGATCACGAAGCCGAGTCCGTTCCATCCGTCGAGGGCGCTGTCCTCGGCGAGCGCTTCGAGGAGGTCGAGCGACAGGTCGAGGCGTTCGGACTCCTCGGCGTCGATGTTGAGGCCGATGTCGTGGCCGCGTGCCGCGAGAGCCAGCTCGCGGACCACCGGCAGCAGTTCGCGCATGACCCGCTCGCGGGTGGCGCGGCCGTAGCGTGGATGCAGGGCCGACAGCTTGATCGAGATGCCGGGTCGCGTGCGCACGTCGCTGTTCGCGGCCTTCGCGCCGGCCGAGCGGCCGATGGTCTCGATCGCGTGTCGATACGACGCGAGATAGCGGGTCGCGTCGTCGCCCGTCATCGCGGCCTCGCCGAGCATGTCGTACGAATAGCGGTAGCCGCGCCGCAGGTTGTCGCGTCCGTTGTCGATCGCGTCCTCGATGGTCTCGCCGGTCACGAACTGGCGACCGAGCATCCGCATTGCGAGGTCGACGCCCTTGCGGATCAGCGGCTCGCCGCCGCGTGCGACGAGCCGCGTCAGCGACGTCGACAAGCCGCGCGCGCTGTGCGTCGCGACCAGCCTGCCGGTCACGACGAGACCCCATGCGGCCGCGTTGACGAACAGCGACGGACTGCGGCCGACGTGCGAGCTCCAGTCGCCACCGCCGATCTTGTCGCGGATCAGCGCGTCGCGCGTCGCCGCGTCCGGGATGCGCAGCAACGCCTCGGCGAGGCACATCAGGGCCACGCCCTCGTCGGACGACAGCGAGAACTCGCGCATCAGCGCGTCGACCCCGCCTGCCTTCGCGCGCTTGCCGCGCAGCGTCGCGACGAGACGCGTCGCCTCGTCGCGGCCGCGGCCCCTCGCGGCGGCCGGCAGCGTCGCGTCGTCGACGAGGCGGGCGACGCATTCGACTTCGGGTGGCCGCGTCAGTGCATCGATGGCCGCTCGCAGCGGCGGCCTCGGACGGGAGTCGAGTGCGAAGTCGAAGTGCATGGGGCGTGGTCCTGGAGCGACGGGGCGGCGTCCGGGTCGCGCGGCCCGATGCCGGCCGACAGTTTAGAGGTTCGTTCCGAAGCGGCCCGCGGCCGTCGGCCGGCGTGGACCGCGGCCTCGCACCGCGTTTGTCCGAGGGTGCGCCCCGACTATTATTGCAGTGACCTTTCGTGTAATTTGTCGCGTCGGCCGGTGGCCCGCCCCGACTCGAACGCGACGATGACGCGTGGCGAAGGGAGCGGGCTCGCGACGATCCGGTTCGCGACCGTCGTGCCTCCATCTCAACATCTCGATCGGGAGTTCCATCAATGAAAGTCCAGCACAACCTTCTGTGCGCCGCCGTCGCGACCGCCTTCCTCGCCAGCGCCCCGGCCCGTGCCGCCGACGACGAGGTCGTCAGGATCGGCCACGTCGGCCCGATCTCCGGCAACATCGCCCACCTCGGCAAGGACAACGAGAACGGCGCGCAGATGGCGATCGACGAACTGAACGCCAAGGGCACGATGATCAACGGCAAGAAGGTCAAGTTCGAACTGATCAAGGAAGACGACGCGGCCGATCCGAAGCAGGGC
Source organism: uncultured Burkholderiales bacterium (assembly GCA_937872165.1). Taxonomy (GTDB): domain Bacteria; phylum Pseudomonadota; class Gammaproteobacteria; order Burkholderiales; family Burkholderiaceae_D; genus CAHJXF01. The sequence goes on from CALMOR010000244.1 coordinate 39,077, forward strand.
ACGGCCGCCGCTCAGAAGCTCGTCGATGCCAAGGTCAACGGTGTCGTCGGTCACCTAAATTCGGGCACCACGATCCCGGCCTCGAAGATCTATTCGGACGCCGGCATCCCGCAGATCTCGCCGTCCGCGACCAATCCCAAGTACACGCTGCAGGGCTTCAAGACCGCCTTCCGCGTCTGCGCCAACGATGCGCAGCTCGGCAGCGTCCTCGGCAAGTACGCCGCCACGACGCTGAAGGGCAAGACCGTCGCGATCGTCGACGACACCACGGCCTACGGCCAGGGCGTCGCCGACGAGTTCAAGAAGGGCGCCACCAAGTCGGGCGCGAAGGTCGTCACGACCGAGCACACCAACAACAACGCGACCGACTTCCAGGCCATCCTGACCAAGGTCAAGAGCACCAAGCCCGACGTCGTGTTCTA
>CALMOR010000244.1:39508-43235 GCA_937872165.1 uncultured Burkholderiales bacterium
AAGTTCATGGGCGGCGACGGCATCTGCACCGGCGAGCTTTCGAAGCTGGCCGGCGACGGGATGAGCGACGACCAGGTCGTGTGCGCCGAGGCGGGCGGCGTGCTGAAGGGCAAGGAAGGTCCGATGAACGCGTTCAAGGACGCGTACAAGAAGAAGTTCGGCACCGACGTGCAGATCTACGCGCCCTATGTCTACGACTCGGTGATGGTGATGGTCGACGCGATGCAGAAGGCCAAGTCGGCCGAGCCGGCGAAGTACCTGCCGTTCCTCGCCAAGGAGGAGTACAACGGCGTCACCGGCCACATCTCGTTCGACAGGAACGGCGACATCAAGAACGGCGCCATGACGCTCTACACGTACAAGGGCGGCAACAAGGAAGTGCTGTCCGTGATCCAGTGAGTCGGGCGCGCTCGATCGAAAGGCCACCCGCGGGTGGCCTTTTCTTCGAGCGGTCGCTCATCCGCTCACTTCTGCGTCAGCACCCAGTGCGCGAGTCGCTGCGACTCGGCCGCGTCGACCTCCGTGTTGGCCGGCATCGGCACGACGCCCCACGCGCCGGCACCGCCCTGCCGGATCTTCTTCGCGAGCCGGGCCTCGGCGTCGCGGTCGTTCGCGTAACGCGCGGCCACCGCCCTGAACGCGGGGCCCACGAGCTTCTGGTCGAGTGCGTGGCAGTTGAGGCACTTCTTCGATCGCGCGAAGTCGGCGTCGTCGGCGAAGGACGGCGGCGCGAAGAGCGCGAAGGCGAGGACCGCCGCCACGCGCAGCGGTCGCACGGTTCCCTTTGACTTTCGTGCCGCGCTGCCGATAACGGTCAGGCGATCGACGGGACGATGACAGCCGCGCGGCCGGACGTCGACCCGGCGCGCATCGCGGATGGCGTCGGCGATCCGCTCGTATATATTCGACGTTCGAACTTCGAGGGGAATGGCCATGTGGTTCCTGGCGATCGGTGTCCTGATGCTGTTGATGAAGTGGTTCGAGTTCGGGCCGGTCGGACATTGGTCCTGGTGGATCGTGCTGCTGCCCTTCGGACTCGCGCTGCTGTGGTTCGAAGTCGTCGAACCCTACTTCGGCCTCGACCGGAAGAAGGCCCACGACGACATCGAGAAGGTCAAGGAAGACCGTATCAAGAAAACCCTCGGCCGCGGCGTCGGCAAGCGCTGATCGCGCTCAGCCGTCGGTGACCGCACCCCGGCTCGCGGTCGACGCGAGCTTCGCGAACTTGGCCAGCACGCCGCGGGTATAGCGCGGCGCGGGCGGGATCCACCGCGCACGACGCGCTTCGATCTCCTCGTCGTCGACGTTCAGCTGCAGCAGCAGCGCGTGCGCGTCGATCGTGACCGAGTCGCCTTCCTCGATCAGGCCGATCGTGCCGCCGACGAAGGCCTCGGGCGACACGTGGCCCACGACCATGCCCCAGGTCCCTCCCGAGAAGCGGCCGTCGGTGACGAGCCCGACCGACTCGCCGAGGCCCTGGCCGACGAGGGCCGAGGTCGGCGCCAGCATCTCGCGCATGCCGGGACCGCCGCGCGGTCCCTCGTAGCGGATCACGACGATGTCGCCCGCGACGATGCGCTTGGCCATGATCGCCGCCATCGCGTCGTCTTCCGAATCGAACACGCGCGCGGGACCGGTCATGACCGGGTTCTTCAATCCGGTGATCTTCGCGACGCAACCTTCCGGCGACAGGTTGCCGCGCAGGATCGCGAGATGTCCGTGCGGATACATCGGGTCTTCGAAGGGGCGGACGACGTCCTGGTCCGCGCGCGGCACCGACGGCACGTCGGCCAGCTCCTCGGCGATGGTGCGTCCGGTGATGGTCATGCAGTGGCCGTGCAGCAGCCCCGCCTCGAGCAGCATCTTCATGACCTGCGGCACGCCGCCCGCGCGATGCAGGTCGGTGGCCACGTAGCGGCCCGACGGCTTCAGGTCGCACAGCACCGGCACGCGCCGGCGCACCCGCTCGAAGTCGTCGATGGTCCATTCCACGTCGGCCGCATGCGCGATGGCGAGGAAGTGCAGGACCGCGTTGGTGGACCCGCCGGTGGCCATGATCACCGACACCGCGTTCTCGATCGAGTCGCGCGTGATGATGTCGCGCGGACGGCGACCGGCCTTCACCGCGTCGACCAGCACGCGGGCGGACGCCGCGGCCGAGTCGGTCTTCTCGTCGTCGGGATTGGCCATCGACGACGACCCCATCAACGAGAGTCCGAGCGCCTCGAACGACGAGCTCATCGTGTTGGCCGTGTACATGCCGCCGCACGATCCCGCCGACGGACAGGCCTTCTCCTCGATCGCGTCGAAGTCCTCGCGCGACAGCGTGCCGGCCGTGAGCTGGCCGACCGCCTCGAACACCGACACGATGGTCAGGTCGCGGCCCGCGTGACGGCCGGGCTTGATGGTGCCGCCATAGACGTAGATCGACGGCACGTTGGTGCGGGCCATCGCGATCATGCCGCCCGGCATGTTCTTGTCGCAGCCGCCGATCACGACGCAGCCGTCCATCCACTGCCCCATCACGGCGACCTCGATGCAGTCGGCGATCACCTCGCGCGACACGAGCGAGTACTTCATGCCTTCGGTCCCCATCGCGACCGCGTCCGAGACCGTCGGCGTGCCGAACACCTGCGCCTTGCCGCCTGCGGCCTCGATCGCGTCGATCGCCGCGTCGGCGAGCTTCTGCAGTCCGGCGTTGCACGGCGTGATCGTGGAGTGACCGTTGGCCACGCCGATCATCGGCTTGACGAAGTCGTCGCGCGTGTAGCCCATCGGGTAGTACATCGCGCGATTCGGCGCGCGTACGTCGCCCTCGGTCACGTGCTTCGAACGTTCGTTGTGCGCCACCTGCTTCTCCTCGGCTCTGGCTGCGGGCGGTCGTCCGACGCGCCCGCCGCTCGACGACGGTGTCGGCGCCGCGTCGGCTCGCGGTGCCGCTTGGCTACACTCGCGATCTTATCCGACCCCTCGCGCCGTTCCTGTCGCGGCGCTCCACGCGATCCATGCTCGTCCATCCGCAGTACGACCCGATCGCCTTCCAGATCGGTCCTCTGGCCGTCCGCTGGTACGGACTCATGTACCTGGTCGCGTTCACGCTGGTGCTGGTGCTCGGTCGCTGGCGCATCGCGCACGGCCTGACGAAGCTGACCGCACGCGACCTCGACGACCTGCTGTTCTTCGGCATGCTCGGCACCATCGTCGGCGGCCGTCTCGGCTACGTGCTGTTCTACAAGGCCGGCCACTACCTCGAACATCCGCTCGACCTCTTCAAGGTGTGGGAGGGCGGCATGTCGTTCCACGGCGGCCTGATCGGCGTCATCGTCGCGATGGCGTTCTTCGCGGTGCGCCGCGGCTTCTCCTTCTGGACCATCGCGGACTTCGTCGCGCCGCTCGTGCCGACCGGCCTCGCGGCCGGGCGCCTCGGCAACTTCATCAACGGCGAGCTGTGGGGACGGGCGGCGCAGGTGCCGTGGGCGATGGTCTTCCCGCAGGCGCACGACGGGGTCCCGCGCCATCCGTCGCAGCTCTACGAGGTCGGCACCGAAGGCTTGCTGCTGTTCGTGCTGATGTGGACCTTCGCGCGGAAGCCGAGGCCCGAAGGCGCGGTGTCGGGCGTTTTCCTGATCGGCTACGGCATCGCCCGCTTCGCGGTGGAGTTCACCCGCGAGCCCGACGACTTCCTCGGCCTGCTCGCGTTCGGCCTGTCGATGGGGCAGGGGCTGTC
>CALMOR010000245.1 GCA_937872165.1 uncultured Burkholderiales bacterium
CCGAGACCGAGAGCGGCTTCCGCTACGGCGACGGCACGCCGACCGACTGCGTGCTCATCGCGTTGACCGGCCTCCTCGGCGAGCGGCGCGACGTCGTCGTCTCGGGCATCAACAACGGCCAGAACATGGGCGACGACACGATCTATTCGGGAACGGTCGCCGCTGCGATGGAAGGCTTCCTCTTCGGCGTCCCGTCGTTCGCGTTCTCGCTCGTCGACAAGGACTGGACCCATCTCGACGCGGCGGCGAAGGTGGCGATGCGGGTCGTGGCGCGCGTCATGGCCTCCGATGCCGCGAGCCCCTTCCTCCTCAACGTCAACATTCCCGACCGCGCCGATGTCGACGCGGCTCCCCTCGTCGTCACGCGGCTCGGCAAGCGTCATCCGTCCGAGCCGGTGCACCGGATGGAGAGCCCCCGCGGCGGCACGATCTACTGGATCGGCCCGGCCGGCGCGGCGCGCGACGCGGGACCGGGGACGGACTTCCATGCGGTGGCGAGCGGATCGGTCGCGATCACGCCGCTGCAGATCGATCTCACGGAGACCGATCGACTCGATGCGGTGCGAGGCTGGCTGCGCGAGTGAGATGACGAGTCGAAAGTCGTGGATGGTCGACATGCCGAGATCGGCGCCGGTCAAGACTGCGCGCGCCGGCAAGCCGCTCGCGACGACGGTCGCTATCGCGAAGGCCGCGGCGGCCTCCGATGCGAAACGCCCCGCAGTCGTCGGCCCGCGCGAGAAGGCCGAGTCCGATCGGCGCGAACGCACGCTGGGCAGCGGTCATGCACGGGCCGGACTGACGCCCGAGCGGATGCGCGAGCGCATGGTCGAACGGCTCGCCGCATCGGGCATCCGTCATCCGGCGGTGCTCGCCGCGATGGGCAGCGTTCCGCGCCATCGCTTCGTCGATGAAGGACTCGCGAGCCGCGCGTACGACGACACCGCTTTGCCGATCGGCCATGCGCAGACCATCTCCCAACCGTACGTCGTCGGGCGCATGACGGAGCTCGTCATCGCGGAGCTCCCGGTCGCGCCCAGTGCGGCGCGCGTGCTGGAGATCGGCACCGGCTGCGGCTATCAGGCCGCCGTGCTGGCCCAGGTCTTCGGCGAAGTCTTCTCGGTCGAGCGGATCCGTGGGTTGCACGACCGTGCGCGCGACAACCTGCGTGCATTGCGGATACCGAACCTGCGACTCGTCCACGGCGACGGCCTGCTCGGTCTTCCCGATGCCGCGCCGTTCGACGCGATGCTGATCGCGGCCGCGGGCGACTCGCTGCCCGACGGCCTGCTCGATCAGCTCAGGGTCGGAGGTCGCGTGCTCGCGCCGCTCGCGATCTGTCGTGCCGGCGAGCAGACGCTCTGCCTCTTCGTGCGGGTCGCGCATGCGCAGTGGTCGACGACGCTGCTCGACGCGGTCCGCTTCGTTCCGCTGCGGCCGGGGACGGCCTGACAGCGGGTCTTCCACGCGGGACGGTACGTTAAACTTCGCTCCCGCTTTCGCCGGCCCCATGCGCGGGGCGCATCGCCACGCAGGCCTTGATACCCATGATGTCTCGCAGCGTCGCAGGCCGCTATCCGTTGTCGACCTTCGCTCTCGCGGCGATGGCGACGCTCGCCGGCTGCGCGTCGCGCAGCCTGAACGCGCCGCCGGTCGAGGAGTGGTCGAACGGGTCGGCCGTCCGGTCTTCGGCGCCACCGGCGACGGCGCCTGCACAGGCTCAGCAGCTCTACACGGTCAGGCGCGACGACACGCTGGCATCGATCGCGAAGCGGTTCAACACGACGCCGGCGGCCATTGCCGGCTGGAACAATATCGGCCCGACGACGACGCTGCGCGCGGACCAGGTGCTCCGCGTCTCGCCGCCGACCGTCGTGCAACCGCAGGTCGAGCCGCAGGTCGCGGTGACGAAGCCGATCGGGACCGAGTCCGTCGAGCAGCGTCAACTGGGCGCGGCTCCCGTGCCGGTCGTCCCGAACGCGGCCGATTCGAACGCGCCGTCGAAGACCGGGCCGCTCGGCATCAAGCGCCCGTACTCGGATGCGGCGCTGGCGGAGCTGTCGCGCCCCGACGGCGACGCCTCCTCGTCGGCGCCCGGTCCCGGGCCGACCGTCGTGCCGCCGCCGTCGGTCCCGGCCGCGACCCCGGGCGCCGCGCTCGCGTGGGCGTGGCCGGCGGTCGGCAAGCCGAGCGCGACCTTCGCGGACGGAAGGACCAAGGGCATCGACATACCCGGCAAGGCCGGCGACGCGGTGCTCGCGGCCGCCGATGGCAAGGTCACCTTCGCCGGGACCGGCGTGCGGGGATACGGCAACTTCGTGATCGTCCGTCACAGCCCGGAGCTGTTGTCGGTGTACGCCCACAACCGTGCCAACCTCGTCAAGGAGGGTGCGGTCGTCACGAAGGGACAGAAGATCGCGGAGATGGGCAGCAGCGATACCGACGTCGTCAAGCTCCACTTCGAGATTCGCGACGACAGCAAGCCGATCGACCCGATGAAGTATCTGCCGGCGCGCTGATGCGCACGTCCGATCCGTCCGCGGCGCTCGATGGCGGTGGCCCCGATGCCGGCTCGGGAGGGGACGGCGAGCCGGAGACCTCGTCGTCGATCCTCGAGCCGGATCGCGACGACGAACTCGAGGACGACGCGTCCCTCGCCGCGTTCGACGATCGGATGGGCGACGGCGCAAACGCCGATGCGGACGACGTCTCGGGTCTCGACTCGACGCAGGCCTATCTCCATCACATCGGCGCGAAGCCGCTGTTCACGGCCGACGAGGAGCATCGCGTCGCGACGCTCGCCGCCAGCGGGGACTTCGACGCGCGCCAGGCGATGATCGAGCACAACCTCCGCCTCGTGGTGTCGATCGCGAAGCGCTACATGAATCGCGGCGTCGCCTTCCTCGATCTGATCGAGGAAGGCAACCTCGGCCTGATGCATGCGTTGACCAAGTTCGATCCGACGCGCGGCTTCCGCTTCTCGACCTACGCGACGTGGTGGATCCGCCAGTCGGTGGAACGCGCGGTGATCGACCAGTCACGCACCGTGCGGCTGCCGGTCCACGTGGTCCGCGATCTGAGCCAGGTGCTGCGCGCGAGACGTCATCTGGAGCGGGCCGCGAGGGAGAGCGACGGTGCGACGACGCCCGACGTGACGCTCGACGCGATCGCGCACCTGGTGGGCAAGACCGCCGCCGAGGTGCAGGACATCCTCGCACGGTCGGAGCAGGCGACGTCGCTCGATGCGCCGATGGGCTACGACCCGTCGCAGTCGCTCGGCGACACGCTCGCCGACGAGGTCACCGCGACCCCCGAGGCGACGATGCTGGATCACGAGATGGGCATGTTCGTCCACGACTGGGTCGACCGGCTGACCGAGCGCCAACGCTACGTGATCGAACGCCGCTTCGGGCTGAACGACAACGAGGCGAGCACCCTCGACGAGATCGCGGAATCCCTGTCGCTGACGCGCGAGCGCGTGCGCCAGATCCAGGAGGAAGCGTTGCGCCGACTCAAGCGCACGTCGGCGGTCCGCGGGGTCGCCAAGGACGCGCTCCTTTGAGCCACGTGCGATGAAGGTCCATCGCGCGTGACCCCGGTCCTCGTGTTCGACATCGAGACCGTGCCGGACGTGGCCGGACTGCGCCGCCTCCATCCGTGGAGCGAAGGCCTCGCCGACTCCGAGGTCGCGGAGCGCGCGTTCGCCGAGCGCGAGGCCGCCACCGGCCGCAGTTTCATGCCGCACTACCTGCAGCGCATCGTGGCGATCTCGTGCGTGTTCCGCGACGACGACGGCCTGCGGGTGCGCTCGCTCGGCGACGTCGAGGACGGCGAGGCGAAGCTGATCGGCGACTTCTTCAGGACCATCGAGCGCCACACGCCGCAACTGGTCTCCTGGAACGGCGGCGGCTTCGACCTGCCGGTGCTCCACTATCGTGGGCTCGTGCACGGCATCGCGGCCTCGCGTTACTGGGACCTCGGCGACGACGAGCGCGACTTCAAGTGGAACAACTACATCGGTCGCTATCACACGCGCCATCTCGACCTGATGGACGTGCTCGCGATGTATCAGCCGCGGGCCGCAGCGCCGCTCGACGCGCTCGCCAGGCTGTGCGGCTTTCCGGGCAAGCTCGGCATGGACGGCGGGCAGGTGTGGAAGGCCTACGGCGACGGACGCGTCGGTGAGATCCGCGACTACTGCGAGACCGACGTGATGAACACCTGGCTGATGTACTGCCGCTTCCAGGTGATGCGCGGCGTCCAGACGCACGCGGCCTTCGAGGCGGAGGTCGCGCTCGCGAAGGCCACGCTGTCGTCGCTCCCGGGGGCGCACTGGCGCGAGTACCTGGCCGCCTGGAAGGCAGCGGGGACTTGAGCCGCAACGCGCGTCGTTCGAAGGGACGCGGGCCGCCGGCCGACCCATCGGCGTCGGATGCCCCGACGTTGTGGATCGAGTCGCTCGACCACGAGGGGCGCGGCATCGGCCGCGTGGACGGCAAGGTCGTCTTCGTCGACGGAGCGCTCGCGGGGGAGCACGTGAGCTATGCGAGCCGGCGTCGCAAGGCGAGCTACGAGGTGGCCGATGTCGGGCGCGTGATTCGACCCAGCGCGGCGCGGGTCGTCCCGCGCTGCCCGCATTTCGGCGACTGCGGCGGCTGTTCGATGCAACACCTCGACCCCGCGTCGCAGGTGGCGGTCAAGCAGCGCATCCTCGAGGACAACCTCTGGCACATCGGCAAGGTGCGCGCCGAACGGATGTTGCCGCCCATCCACGGTCCCTCGTGGGGCTATCGTCATCGCGCGCGCTTCTCGGTACGGCTCGTCGAGAAGAAGGGCGGCGTGCTGGTGGGCTTCCACGAAAAACGCAGCAGCTTCGTCGCGGACATGCGCGAGTGCCACGTCGTGCCGCCGTTCGTCTCGGCCCTGTTGCTTCCGCTGCGCGCACTGATCGCATCGCTGTCGATCGCACGACGCCTCGCGCAGGTCGAGCTCGCGATCGGCGAAGGCGCCACGACGCGCGAACGAATCACGGCCCTCGTGCTGCGCATCCTCGAGCCGTTGACGACCGCCGACGAGGCGAAGCTCGGCGACTTCGCCGCAGCGTACGGGGTCGTTCTCTGGTTGCAGCCGAAGGGACCCGATTCGATCGTGCCCTTCGGCCCCGATGCGCCGACCGAACTCAGCTATGCGCTGCCCGAATTCGACATCCGCATCCACTTCCTGCCGACCGATTTCACGCAGGTCAACGGGGCGATCAACCGCGTCCTCGTCGGTCGCGCGTTGCGGCTGCTCGACGTGCAGCCGGGCGATCGCGTCGCCGACCTGTTCTGCGGCCTCGGCAACTTCTCGCTGCCGATCGCGCGCCGCGCCGCGGCGGTCGTCGGCCTCGAAGGCAGCGCGACGATGACCGGCCGCGCCGCATCGAACGCCGAACGCAACGGCCTCGCGGACAAGGTTCGCTTCAGCGCGGCCAACCTGTTCGAGGTCGACGTCCCTTTCTTCGAATCGCTCGGCCGCTTCGACCGCATGCTGATCGATCCGCCGCGCGAGGGCGCGATCGCGGTCGTCAAGGCGCTGTCTGCGTGGCAGGACGGCGAAGCGGGTCGCAGCGTCTACGTGTCGTGCAACCCGGCGACGCTCGCGCGCGACGCGGCGGTGCTGACGCACGAAGGCGGCTATCGGCTCGCCCGTGCCGGCATCGTCAACATGTTCCCGCAGACTTCGCACGTCGAGTCGATCGCCGTGTTCGAACGCTGAACGTCGGGTTCGGATCGCCCGACAAAAAAGCCCGCCGAAGCGGGCTTTTCGTCAGCGGACTTGCGGTCAGTCGCGGCTGCCGCCGAAGATGCCGAGGATGGCCAGCAGGTTGCTGAAGACGTTGTAGACGTCGAGGTAGATCGCGAGCGTCGCGCTGATGTAGTTGGTCTCGCCGCCGTTGATCACGCGCTGCACGTCGAACAGCATGAAGCCCGAGAAGATCGCGATCGCGAGCACCGAGATCGTCAGCATCAGCGCCGGCAACTGCAGGAACACGTTCGCGAGCGCTGCCACGAGGATGATGATCGCGCCGACCATCAGCCATCGGCCCATGCCCGAGAAATCGCGCTTGCTGACCGTGGCGATGGTCGCCATCGCGCCGAAGATGATCGCGGTGCCGCCGAAGGCCAGCGTGATCAACGAGACGCCGTTCGAGAAGCCGAGCACGAAGGCCAGCAGACGCGACAGCATCACGCCCATGAAGAACGTGAAGGCCAGCAACAACGCGACGCCGACGCCGCTGTTCTTGAAGCGCTCGATCGCGAACATCAGTCCGAACGCGCCGACCAGGAAGACGATCATCGTCATCCCCGGCCGCGCCGCCGTCACGCCGGCGAAGTTGAACGCGATGCCGGCCCAGGCGCCCAGTACCGTGGGAATCATCGACAGCGCCAGCAGCCAGTAGGTGTTCCGCAGGACCGTGTTGCGCGTGGTCAGCGACGTCGTCGCCCCGGCGCCGAAACCGTAGGGGTTGGCCGATTGCAGATTCTTGTCAAAATTGCTGTTCATTCAAGCTCCTCGATGGAAACGCCCCGTGACCGAAAGATCGCGTCGCAGGCCCCGATTGCAAGACCGGATCGATCATACTGCACTGAGATCACTTTACTTGCGGAAAGTTGCAAAGTGGCGGGTGAGCGCCGTCCGTCGCCGTGAGCGGCGGCGGTCGCAAGGACTTGAAAAGTCGACGTGTTAATATTTAAGGTTGACAAAACCAACGATATGACACGAGGACCACACATGGCAAGCGAGCGCACCCTTTCGATCATCAAGCCGGACGCCGTCGCGAAGAACGTCGTCGGCAGGATCCTCACGCGCTTCGAGGAAGCGGGCCTCGCCGTCGTCGCCTGCCGCATGACATGGTTGTCGCGCGCCGAGGCCGAGGGATTCTATGCGGTCCACAAGGCCCGGCCGTTCTTCAAGGATCTGGTCGACTTCATGGTCTCCGGCCCGGTCGTCATCCAGGTGCTGCAGGGGGACGGCGCGATCCAGAAGAACCGCGACCTGATGGGCGCGACCGATCCCAAGAAGGCGGACGCAGGCACCATTCGCGCCGACTTCGCCGACAGCATCGACGCCAACGCGGTCCACGGCAGCGACGCGCCCGAAACTGCCGCCACGGAGATCGCGTACTTCTTTCCTGCACTGAACATCTACGCGCGCTGACTCGCACTCCCCGCCGATCGCATGAACGCTCGCACCAACCTTCTCGACCTCGACGCCGACGGGATGGCCGGCTGGTGCGCGGAGCATGGCGAGAAGGCGTTCCGCGCCACCCAACTGCTGCGTTGGATCCACCGCTCCGGCGTTGCGGACTTCGGCGCGATGACCACGCTCGCGCGCAGTCTGCGCGAACGTCTCGCCGACACCGCGGAGGTCCGCGAGCTGCCGGTCTCGAGCGACCACACGTCCGACGACGGCACGCGCAAGTGGCTCCTCGACGTCGGCGCCGGCGACGCCGTCGAGACGGTGTTCATCCCGGAGGCCCGCCGCGGGACGCTGTGCATCTCGACGCAGGCGGGCTGCGCGGTCAACTGCCGCTTCTGCTCCACCGGCAAGCAGGGCTTCAGCCGCAACCTCACGACCGGCGAGATCATCGGCCAGCTGTGGCTCGCCAACCGCAAGCTCGGCGCGGTCGCGAAGGGCGGTGAGGAAGACGGCGAGCGCGTCATCAGCAACGTGGTGCTGATGGGGATGGGCGAGCCGCTCCTGAACTACCAGCCGACGTTGTCCGCGTTGCGCCTGATGCTCGACGACAACGCTTACGGCCTCTCGCGTCGCCGCGTCACGCTGTCCACGTCCGGCGTGGTGCCGATGATGGATCGGCTGCGCGACGACTGTCCGGTCGCGCTCGCGGTTTCGCTGCACGCGTCCAACGACGCGTTGCGCGACGAGCTCGTGCCGCTCAATCGCAAGTATCCGTTGCGCGAGCTTCTGGCCGCCTGCAATCGCTATCTGGACCGGGCGCCTCGCGACTTCGTCACCTTCGAATACGTGATGCTCGACGGCATCAACGACGGCGATGGCCACGCGCGCGAGCTCGTGTCGCTGGTGCGGGACACCCCGTGCAAATTCAACCTGATCCCGTTCAACGGCTTTCCCGGCGCCGGCCTTAAGGGGTCGTCGCGCGATCGCATCCGTGCCTTCGGCGAGACCCTGCTGCAGGCGGGCATCGTGACGACCATCCGCAAGACGCGGGGAGACGACATCGACGCCGCCTGCGGGCAACTGGCCGGTGCGGTGCGCGACCGCACGCGGCTCGCCGAACGCGGCACCCGCATCGTTCCGCTCGTCGGCGAGCGGCGAACGGTGGGGGCGGGGGCTTGAGCGTCGTGTCCGTCCGGATACATCGCTGCGCGACGATCGCGATCGTCTTCGCGGGCCTGATGTCCGGCTGCTCGACTACGTCGACGTCCAAGCAGGTCCTCGCCGATTCGGCCGCGACCAACACCGACGCGAAGAAGCGCGAGTCCGGTCCGGCCGACATCCGCAAGCGGGCCACGATCCGGCTCCAGCTCGGTGTCGGCTATTACCAGGACGGCAAGTTCAACGTCGCGCTCGACGAGCTGAAGCAGGCGCTGGCGATCGATCCCAGCTTCGCCGACGCGCACCTCGTGCTCGCGCTCGTCTACACCGAGCTCCATCAGGACGCGCAGGCCGAGCAGAGCTTCCAGCGCGCGCTGCAGATCGACCCCGGCAACGCGGACGTCAACAACAACTATGGTTGGTACCTGTGCCAGCGCGGACGCGAGAAGGACTCGCTCGGTTACTTCGAGACCGCGTTGAAGGATCCGCTCTACACGCAGAAGGCCAAGCCGCTGCAGAACGCGGGCGTCTGCGCGGCCAGGCTCGGCAACGCCGTCGCGTCCGAGGACTATTTCCGTCGCTCGTTCGAGATCGATCCGACCGGCGCGGTGTCGGCCTACAACCTCGCGGCGATCTATTACGGACGGAAGGACCTTCCCCGCGCACGCTTCTACGTCAGTCAGGTCAACAACAGCCCGACGCCCACCGCGGCGAGCCTCTGGCTCGGCATCCGCATCGAGCGCAGCCTCGGCAACCGGACGAACCAGGTGGCGCTCGAGAGTCAGCTGGAGCGATTGTTCGCGGATTCGCGCGAAGCGCAGCTGCAGAAGCGCGGCGCGTACAGCGACTGATCGTCGCCTCGCCGATCGCACCCCCGACCCAGCCGCATGGAAAGAGCCGACGACCAGATCGCGACGATCGAGACGCCTATCGGGAAGGACGGAGTCGGCGCGATGCTGCGCGCCCGCCGCCTCGAGCTGTCGCTGTCGCAGGCGGACGTGGCCGGCATGGTCAAGCTGCCCGCGCGACGCATCGAGGCGATGGAGCAGGAGCGCTGGGAAGAACTGCCGGACGGTCCCTACCTGCGGGGCTTCCTGCGCAACATCGCCCGCGCCCTCAACCTCGATGCGGCCTTGTTGATGGAGCGGGTCGACGCGTCGCTGATGCACGCGCGCAGCCCCGAGAGCATCCTCGATCGTGGCCACGAGCCCAGTGCCGGGCAGCAT
>CALMOR010000246.1 GCA_937872165.1 uncultured Burkholderiales bacterium
ACCCAGACGTGGTCCCTGGGCGGGACGCCGCCCGGGTCGTCCAGGCTTCCGGTCGCGACGTCGACCTCGCCCGGCGCGTCGGCGTGGGCGTAGGTCAGCATGGTCCCGCAGGCCGGGCAAAAGGTCCGCGTGACCTCCGCGCTCGAGGCGAAGCGGGCCGCGTCCCGGCCGGTGAACCGCACGTCGGCCACGTCAACCGTGAACCACGCCACGCAGGGTGAGGCCGCCACCCGGCGGCAGTCGACGCAATGGCACACCGTCTCGTTGCGCGGCCGTCCCGACACCGCGTAGCGGACCGCGCCGCACGAGCACCCACCCTCGATCATCGCCGCGCTCCCCGAGGTTTCGGCCGCCCGGTCAATCTGGCACGTCCTCCGGACGGTAGTGGTAGTGGTAGTGGTAACCGTAAAGGTCCGTGGCGAACCCGAGCGAGGCGTAGAGCGCGCGGGCCGGGCGGTTGTCGGCTTGGACCTGGAGGCACGCGCCCGCGGCGCCGCGCGCCGCTTCCAACGCCGGCCACACGGCGCGATAGATCACCAACCCGGTCCCGCGGTCGGCCCCGCGCTCGGCGCGGCGCATGAGTCCGACCGCCTGCGGTTGCAGCGGCAGCCCCGACTGCATCGAGCGCACCAGCGCCCGGACGTCGACGACCGCGCCTCGCGGGACGTCGTAGTAGATGTACAGGTGCATGCGCTCAGAGCTTCGGGCGCACGAAGACCTCGTTGTCCGGCAACGCATACGGCAGCGACTCGAGCGTGAGCGACCCGCCGTCGGCCGTGCCGACGTGGAGCTCGGTCGACTCGAACCGCGCGACCGGCAACTCGATCAGCAGCGCGATCGTTCCGTCGCGGCCCCGTTCGGCGTTGACGACGAGGCCGCTCGCCTCCGCTTCGCCGCCGTGATGGATATCGGTCCCGGGCGAAGGGACGGCACCGGTCGCGGCGATCGATGCGAGCGCCGTACGCCGCTTGAGCTTGCCGAGGTACTGGCTGCGCGCGACGATCTCCTGGCCCGGGAAGCAGCCCTTCCTGAAGTCGACGCCGCCCAGCGCCTCGAGATTCAGCATCTGGGGTACGAAGCGGTCCTGAGTCGCGAGCGTGACGCGCGGCAACCCGGCCCGCACCTCGAGCCATCGCCAATGCGCCGCATCGCACGCGTCGACGCGCCGGGCCGGCCCGTTCGGCGCGACGTGCAGGAAGCGCCGACGGCCGTCCGCGTCCGGATGGCGGACCCACAGATCGTCGCGCTCTCGGACGACCTGCCAGGGCGCGGCCGCGGCAACGGCGGCGTCGGCCGGGTCCAGTACCCCCACGAGCGACAGGCGGGACGAGGCGTCGTCGATGACGACCTTCGCCCGCAGGACGTACATGCGCAGGCGCTTCGCGATCGCGTCCGCGATGTCGCGCGACAGCACCAGGTGGATCGCATCGTCGACCGACCAGACGACGAAGCTGGCGAGGAGCCGGCCCTTCGGCGAGCAGTAGCCGGCGAGCGAAGCGGGGCCGCCCGCGAACGGCACGTTGCGAGTCAGCTGGCTGTCGAGGAAGGATCGGGCATCGGGTCCGCTCGCCACCAGCAGGCTGAGGTGGTCGAGCGAGGCCGACGAAGCGAAGGGCGCGTCTGCGGCTGAGAGTTCGGGCATCTCGTTCATGGGATCGGCGAGCCGGTTGCGCAACGATGGAAGGTGCCGCGCCGTGAGGGGCAGGGCGCCGGGTATCATTATCGGCCTCTCCCGAAGACCCCGTCGCCGTTGAAATCCATCGCCCGCCTGCTGGTCTTCGCGCTGTTCGCCGGGGCGGCTCTGGGCTACGGCCTGCACGACTGGGCGCATCGACCGTTGCCGACGGGGTCCCCTGCGGACACTCCGGTCGAAGTGACGGTCGCGCCCGGCTCGTCGGTGCGTTCGATCGGCGCGCAATTCGAAGCCGCCGGCATTCCGCTCAATCCGACCCTCCTGACGATCCTCGCCCGGCTGGAGCGCAGGGGAACGCGTTTGCAGGCCGGCACCTATGCGGTCACCGGCAAGCTCACTCCCGAGACGCTGCTCGACAAGATGGAGGCCGGTGACGTGGTGCGCTTCACGCTGGTCGTTCCCGAAGGATGGACCTTCGCCCAGATGCGTGCGCTGATCGCGAACCAGCCGGACATCCGCCAGACCGTGCGCGAGCTGAGCGACACGGAGCTGATGACCGCGGTCGGTGCACCGAACGGAGCGGCCGAGGGCGAGTTCTTCCCGGACACCTACGTCTTCACCCGCGGCACCACCGATCTGGAACTCTACCGGCGCGCGTATCGCGCGATGCAGAAGCGGCTCGCGGACGCCTGGTCTTCGCGGGCACCCGACCTCCCGCTCGCGACGGCTTACGAGGCGTTGACGCTGGCCTCGGTCGTCGAGAAGGAGACGGGACGCTCCGAGGACCGGCCCCAGGTCGCGGCGGTCTTCATCAACCGCCTTCGTCGCGGGATGCTGCTGCAGACCGACCCGACCGTGATCTACGGGATGGGAACGCGCTTCGACGGCAACCTGCGGAAGGCGGACCTGACGACCGACACGCCGTTCAACACCTATCTGCGGCCGGGGCTGCCGCCGACGCCGATCGCGCTCGTCGGGGTCGCGGCGCTGGCCGCCGTCGTCAACCCGCCGCATACCGATGCCCTTTATTTCGTCGCCCGCGGCGACGGCAGCAGCGAGTTCTCGGGCCGGCTCGACGAACACAACCGTGCGGTCGATCGGTACCAGCGGGGTGGCCTGTCGAGGTCGCGTCCGTGAACGCGCCGCGCTTCGTCACGCCGCGCTTCGTCACCTTCGAAGGCGTCGACGGAGCCGGCAAGAGCACCCACCTCGAATGGTTCGCGCAGACGCTCGGGACCCGTTCGGGTCACGAGGTCGTGGTCACCCGCGAACCGGGCGGCACGCCGCTCGGCGAAGCGCTGCGAGCCCTCGTGCTGCATCGGCCGATGGACCTCGAGACCGAGGCCCTGCTGATGTTCGCCGCGCGACGGCAGCACCTGGTCGACGTGATCGGACCGGCGCTCGCGCGGGGCGCCTGGGTCGTCTGCGACCGGTTCACCGACGCGACGGTCGCCTATCAGGGCGCGGGCCGCGGGATGCCGATCGCCCGCATCGAGGCGTTGAGGGCCTGGGTCCATCCCGCTCTGGAGCCTCGGCTGACGCTGCTCTTCGACCTCGCTCCCGAGATCGCTCGGCAACGCCTGGACGCCACGCGTGACAAGGATCGTTTCGAGCGGGAGGCGCAGGATTTCTTCGTGAGGGTACGAACCGCATACCTGCGTCTGGCGGACGAGGAGCCTGCGCGCTTCGTGGTCCTGGACGGGTCCGGAAGCATCGACCATATTCGAGAGATACTCGAGAAAACGATCACAAGCATTTGTTTATAGATTGATTTATAGGACATTTAACATTTGTTCCTGAGGCCCGATCGGGCAGTGGCTCTCGTTCCTCCACGCGCCGCCTCCGCATGCCGGACAGGCGACTCGGTCGCGCCGCTGTGCGGACGACATCGGGCCGATGATCGCGGGTCCGCGGTCGGCGGACAGCCGCCGGGTCAATGCGCAGCGGATCCAAGTGTCGGGCGGACAGGGCCTCCGACCGATCGCGTCGGCTCGACGGGCTGGCAGAATCGCGCCTTCGACGCGGCGACCGGCCGCGC
Organism: uncultured Burkholderiales bacterium; assembly: GCA_937872165.1. Lineage (GTDB taxonomy): Bacteria > Pseudomonadota > Gammaproteobacteria > Burkholderiales > Burkholderiaceae_D > CAHJXF01. The sequence continues at coordinate 3,672 of CALMOR010000246.1, forward strand.
GAGGCGGCACACTTTGCCGCGTCCCACGACGCACTCGACCCTGGAGTCGCATTGATCCTTCCCTGGCTCGTGAGCGAGCTCGCCCGCCTCGCTGACCTGCGCGGACGCATGCCGCATGCGCTGCTGCTGTACGGGCAGCCGGGCATCGGCAAGCGGGCGTTGGCGGAAGCGCTGGCGCGCGGGCTGCTGTGCGAGGCGGTCGAG